>JAJDEH010000419.1 GCA_029259935.1 Planctomycetota bacterium | reverse complement strand
GGATATGCTGCGGTGGGGCGAGGCGCTTTGCGACGGTGTTTGCCAAACGAAGAAGTGTGCCGCATGTGATCTGCATCATCGCGGGCTGAGTCGGTCGTTGGCTTGGGCGTTCGCATCGATGCCGCCGACCGCCGCCCGGTTGGGAGAGCAAATCCCTGGCCGGATCGGCAGCTTGCTAAGCATGACCGCGCTCATTGCGCACAATCAAGAGCGTCAGCGAGAATTGCTGGAGTTGGCGGACCGCTTCGTGGTACTCACCTCTTGGGCGCGCAGCGCCGTTCTGGCCAACGGGGCACCGCCGAACAAAGTTGTCTTGAACCGGCTCGGACACAGCCATCCGACGTTGTGCAAAAAGCCGGGACCGGAACACCAGCCAACCAAGTCGCCCATCAAGATCGGCTTTCTGGGGCGGTTCCATGCCATCAAGGGAGTCCATGACTTGGCGCGGGCAATCCATCGCATTCCGCGCGAGATACCCATCACCGTTGAATTTCGTGGACCCCGCCAGGGTGACGGCAACGAATCTCTCGTCCGCCAACTGCTGGACATTGTTGGCGATGATCCTCGCGTCCGCATTGCTGATCCCGTTCCCAAAGAACAAGTACCGGAGATTCTGGCCGGCTTCGACGTACTGGCCTGTCCCTCTCTGTGTGCGGAAGGCGGACCGACCGTCGCCATCGAATCGCAGGCCGTGGGAACTCCGGTTATCGGAACGCCGATGGGAGGGCTTGCCGAGTTGGTGACGGACGGCGTTAACGGCCGATTGACGGCACCCCGGGACTGGCCGGCGTTGGCGAATGTCCTGAAAGAAATCGCGCTAGATCCGGCCAACACCGTGGACGCCTGGCGTCGCGCGTTGCCTAAGACTCGCACCATGGACGCGATTTGCGATGACTACGTGCACATGTACGAGGCGCTGCTAAAGAACCAGGACCAAGTTTCCATGGCCGCGGCGTAAATTGGGACGAATCGATCAACCATGACAAAACGAATCTGCGTCATCACATCCGGCCATCTTTCAACATGTCCTCGCATGCTGAAAGCCGCTGACGCATACAGCGAAGCCGGCTACGATGTGCGTGTTGTTAGCACGCGGCACTTGGATTGGGCTTGGGAAACGGATCAGCAGGTCTATCCGCGCCGCTCGTGGCGATGGAAAGTGGTGAATTATGACAGGCGGTCTTGCCCCTCGGTTTATTGGCGAAGTGGCCTGCGAAACAAAGCCGCCAATCTCGTTGCCAAGACACTGGGCCCGCGCTGTCCGCTTGGCATTTCGGCGCGAGCTTATGCCCGAGTGCACTCCGAACTAGTCAAGGCGGCGATTGCCGAGCCCTGTGACTTCTATTTCGGCGGAACCACCGGTGCCCTGGCGGCGGTTGCCGAGGCGGCCCGGCTTGCCAAAGTCCCGTTCGGCTTGGACCTAGAGGACTTTCACAGCGCCGAACAGGATGAATCACCACACGCCCACTGGGCTCACCATCTGGCGGAAAGCGTCGAGTCGGCCATACTTCCGAGAGCCGCCTTCTTGACGGCAGGCAGCGCGGCCATCGCTGCCGAGTACGCCAAGAAGTACGCGGTAAAACCCATCACCATTCACAACGTGTTTCCTTTGCCAAATGAAGCCCCAAAAGACTTCGGCCGTCGCGGTGAACGATTGCGAATGTATTGGTTCAGTCAGACGATTGGGCCCAATCGAGGCTTGGAGGATGCGATTCAAGCGGTGCGAGCCGCGGGCGTTTCAGCGGAACTGCATGTGCGTGGCCGCACGATTCCAAGTTATTGGAATTCGCTTGTCGAATTGGCCCGCAAATCAGAACATTTGCGACTGGTGTACCTGCAGCCGGCCGAACCGGATGCCATGGTTGAACTCTGTCGCGGCTACGACATCGGATTGGCCCTGGAGCAAGGGCATATTCTCAATCGCTCGTTGTGCTTAACGAACAAGCCGTTCACCTACATGCAAGCCGGGTTGGCCATCGCGATGACCGACACGGAAGGACAGCGAGCCTTGGCCGATGACCTGAAATCAGGCGTGATTCGATTTCGTCCCGGCGATGTGCGGACACTAGCCCACGGATTAAGCCGCTGGGCTCGGAACGACGACAGTCTGATCGAGGCGAAAAGAGCGACTTGGGCGGCCGCTCGTCGACGCTGGCACTGGGAACATGCATTGGAGAGAGGCGCGCTCTTGGCGGCGACCGAACGGGTCTTCGAAAAGACCACTGAACGAAGCCGCGCTGCTTAGCAGGCACTTCAAAGAAGGCTCTGGTAGCCGCAGGTTGGAAATGAATTCATGAGAATTGGTATTACCGTTGATCCTTATTTGCCGGTGCCGCCGCAACATTATGGCGGCATTGAGCGAGTGGTGGCGTTCCTTGTTCGAGAACTGCGGAAGCGTGGACATGAGGTCACCCTTTTTGCCCATCCGGACAGTGACGTCGCCGATCGGCTTGTGCCATATGGAGTTCCACCGCATGAAGGGCTCGCCCGTCGAACCAGGGAACTGTGGCAAGTTGGATCGGTGGTTTGGAAGATGCGCGGCCAATTTGATTTGGTTCACAGCTTTGGTCGCCTGGCGGCCCTGCTGCCGGTTCTCGGTAGTCGCCGGCTGGCCAAGATTCAAAGCTATCAACGTGATGGGATACCTTGGCGCAGCGTCCAAGTGGCCAACGTCTTGGCGGGGGACTCGATTTGTTTTACGGCATGTTCGGCGCGAATGTTTCGTGAGCGAATGCAGCAAGGCGCGGTGGCGAGTCAATGGGAAGTGATATTCAACGGAGTCGATCTCGACAGCTATGAATTCAAGCGAAGCGTCGCCCCGGACGCTCCCCTGGTATTCTTGGGCCGCCTGGAACCGATCAAAGGCGCCCATCATGCGATCCAGATTGCGTACGCCACGGGCAAGAAGTTGGTCATCGCGGGGAACCAGGTCAAGTCATGCCAGGATTACTTTGCCCGTGAGATCGCGCCGCATATTGACGGACGTCAGATTCAATACGTCGGACCGGTTGACGACCAGCAAAAAAATCTGTTGCTCGGATCGGCCCGGGCGTTCTTGATGCCCATCGATTGGGAAGAACCATTTGGCATTGTGATGGCGGAGGCGCTGGCGTGCGGTACGCCGGTCATTGGTTTCAATCGAGGCAGTGTGCCTGAAGTGATTCAGGACGGGACCAATGGTTACATCTGCCGGGACGTGGTGGAGGCTTCCAAGGCGGTCGCAAGACTGGATCAAATCGACCGCGCGGAGGTTCGGCGCGACTGTGAAAGTCGCTTCAGCCACACCGTGATCGTGGACCAATACGAGCATCTTTACCGCCGCATGGTCACTGCTCATCGCCGGGTCGCGGCATGACGAACGTTTACAGAACTAGACTCGTTTACAGAACTAGACTCATGGACAATTCCATAACTCGCACCCGTGCGGTCGCCCAGCCAATAATCGTCAATCTTATGCAACATCTACTGGTCGCACGCCCCGTACTCGCTGTGTGTTGATGCGGTAAAGTAACAGGCTTTTTTTCATCGGAACGAGGACAAACGAATGTCGGCCCTGGGCGAGATTGTCAAGACGTGCTTCAAAACGGCGGGGCTGCGCGTGACCCGACTCGCGCGGCCGGCGAACCGTTTCCAAGCAATGGAGGAAACTCTGACGTTGATGCGAGATGCGGGTTACCTGCCCAAACTTGTCCTCGACTGCGGAGCGAACGAGGGCCAATGGACGCGAGGAGTGCGGTCCATCTTCCCTAAAGCGACCTATCATCTGGTCGAGCCTCAACCGGCTTGTGCCGAGAATCTAGCCGCGCTGATGGAAGAGTCGAGCGGCGTCGTCCATCATCCCTTCGCCCTCACGCAATCGGGCGTCGCATCGGTCCGAATGTTGGGCGGTGGAGAAGAAGGCCGGGGCACCGGAAACCATGTGGCGTTGCCCGACGAATCCGCCAACGACGAACAAACGCTGCCGGCGACAACGCTGGATGATCTGTTCACTAGGCACGTCGCCGCCGATGACCGGACCTTGCTGAAGCTCGACCTGGAAGGCCACGAACTGGACGCGCTGGCAGGCGGGGCCAAGTTGCTCGAACGCACCGAAGTCGTACTCATTGAGATTCAGTTTTACGCGGTGCATCACAACCAGCGGCCCATCTTCGCCGACGTATTGAACTTTTTGCGAGATCGAAATTTTGAACTGTATGACTTCGCCTGCTTGTCGCAGCGGCCCCGAGACATGCGACTGCGGATGGGCGACGCTGTTTTTGTGCAACGATCGAGCCCGCTATGGACCGACGTTTCTTGGGAATGATTGTCGAGGTTCACTTCGTGCACCTCACGCTGTGATCGCCGAGCGATCAGCGACTCATCACTGAACATTTTTGTTACGCCATGAAACGCGTCCTGATCATCAGCCCACATTTCCCGCCCGACACAAGTGCCGGCACGCATCGAATTCGCTTGTTGGCACCGCACCTGGAGCGCTACGATTGGTCGCCGACGATCGTCAGCGTTGATCCGCAAGACTATGAAACTCGTCTCGATCAGGGTTTAGCCGGCCTGGTTCCCGATCACCTGCGAGTCATTCGCTGCCGAGCTTTATCGCCGCGCTGGACACGCCGAGTTGGACTCGGCGACTTGGGACTGCGCGCCCTTCCGGGACTGCGTCGAACCTGTCGCAGGCTGCTTGCGGACGAACCATTCGACGCGCTTTGCATCACAATTTTCCCCAGCTATCCGGCAGTCCTGGGCCCTTCGCTGAAACGAAGCTTTCAGATTCCGTTCGTCCTGGATTATCAGGACCCGTGGGTTGGTTCGTGGGGCAAGACGGTCGGTGGCGGGCTCAACGGCGGGGCCGACTTGAAGAGCCGCCTTACGCGCCGGCTTGCACAGTTTTTGGAACCGCGAGCCGTTCGCCACGCCGACGCCATTACCGCCGTTTCCGAAGGCACTTATCAGGAAATTCAAGAGCGCAATCCAAGTACGAAAGACACGTTGTGCGCGGCGATTCCACTGGGCGGCGAGCCGGCGGATTTCGACTACCTGCGTCAGCATCCGCGCCCGAATCGGTTTTTCGATCCGGCCGATGGCCAGTTTCATCTCTGTTATGTCGGAACGCTGCTACCGCTCGGATTTGAAACTCTGCGGGCGGTTCTGAAAGCCGTCCGCCTGCTGCGTGAGCGCCGACCCGAAATCCATGAACGATTCCAACTTCACTTTTTCGGCACAAGCAACCAGACCGACAGCGAAGCACCGCAACGCGTGATGCCAATTGCTCGTGAACTGGACGTTGCCGATCGGGTCACCGAAGTCGCTCCACGAATCGACTACTTGGATGCGGTGACCGTCCAGACGCAGGCGTCGTCGATTTTGATGATGGGCAGCACGGAGCGGCACTACACGGCCAGCAAGCTGTATCCGGGACTATTAGCTCGGCGCCCACTGCTCTCGGTCTATCACGAGGCTAGCTCCGTTGTCGAGATTACGCGCGCAGCGGTCCGCCCCCCGACGGCCCGCGTCGTCACCTATGGCGACCAGCAACGGGCAGAATCCCGAGTTGAAGAGATCTACGATGAATTGGTTAGTCTGATTCAAGATCCGAACTACGACTCGCGAGCCGTGGACGTTGGAAAGCTCAATGAGTATTCCGCAAGATCATTGGCGGGGCGGTTGGCCGAAGTGTTTGATCAAGTATGTGCGAATAAGGAACTAATATCCGCGAAACCGCGGGTCGCGGCCTAACGGTCGATTGGCAATAAGAATTCATGAACACGAACGCAGTCGAATCGACGGAAGAACGCACTCTAGCTTTCCCTGGGATTGAGGGAGAATCGAACACTTCCGCCAAACCCATCCGTCTTACCGTGGTGATGACGCATCCGGTGCAGTACTGCGCGCCGTGGTTTCGCCAAATTGCAAGGGATTGCGGCGGCCTGGAATTGACGGTGTTATATGCAACGCAGCCGACACCGGAGCAGCAGGGAGTTGGATTTGGCAAGGCCTTCACTTGGGACACCTCGTTGACCGACGGATACCAATGCCGCATTGTCCGTCCGCCCAACGACGGCGACAGCGTGCATAGCGACGATTTTTGGGGACTGGATGTTGCTGAAATCAGCGAGGCAATTCACGAGACGCGGCCCGACGTCGTACTGATCACGGGCTGGTATTCGGTGACCTTGGTCCGCGCCTTGCGAGCTTGTCGGCGGCTGAAGATTCCCGTGCTGTACCGGGGCGATACCAACCTGCGGAATGCTCCGACTGGATGGCGCCGGCTTGCATGGCAAGCCAAAACGCGATTGCTATTACGTCAGTTCGATGCCTTTCTTTCCGTCGGACAACGGGTCACCGAATATCTTCGGTACTTTCGAGTTCCCGCGGAAAAAATTCATCATTCGCCGCATTGTGTTGACAACGATCATTTCGCCAATCTTGCACAGCCGTTTCAAAGTGCAATGGGCCGCCGAACCGCGCGCCAGGAATTCGGGTTTGACGACAGTGATTTCGTCGTACTTTTTGCCGGCAAGTTGGAAGAGAAGAAGAGGCCGCTGGACGCGATTCGCGCCGTGGCCGCCATGGACGGGAAGTCCAAAATGCTGATCGTCGGTTCCGGGCCGCTGGAAGACGAATGCAAGCGGGAAGCGGAAAAATTAGGAGTTCCATGCCGCTGGGCCGGATTTTTGAACCAGTCCGAATTGGGCAAGGCCTATGCGGTCGCGGATTGTCTGGCACTACCTAGCGGCACGGAAACCTGGGGCTTGGTGGTTAACGAGGCGATGGCGACCGGCTTGCCTTGCATCGTAAGCGATCAGGTTGGGTGCGGCCCAGATCTGATCGAGCGTGATAAGACAGGTAGAGTTTTCCGTTGCGGGGACATTGTCGGCTTAGCCGCTGCCCTGGCGAGTGTCCGCCGGCAGACGTTGGCCGGATTTGATTGGCGAATCCACTGCAAGAGGAAAATCGCGAAATACTCCCTTGCGGTCGCCAGCGGCGGACTATTCAACGCCTGCAAAAAAGCATCGTCGTTGAAGGGGTCCCGAGTCCCTTCGCTGGCCGAACGACGATCCCCGACTCGTGTGCTGGCACTTTGCGGCCACATGGTAAAGGTAGCGGGAATGGAACGCATGACCTTCGAAGTGCTGCGAGTCCTGGAAGAGGCCGGTGTGCCTCGACATTGTGTCGTCAACAGCTGGGAGCACCATCGGATCTCGACACTCGTTAAGGCGGTTGGCGCATCGCAGTCCATCGGCCGGTACAGCGAAACGCTCGATCGGCACGCACGTAATCCGATCGCACTGATGCGCATGAGTTGGGATGTGGCGGCGACGAGTGCTGGGCTGCTACGTGATGCCTTCCGATTTCGTCCGACGCACATACTGGCCCCAGAGTTTATGTCGATTGTCAGGAACGCGCCCGCGCTGCTGGTGTTGAAGTCGCTGGGCATACAAGTCATTTTGCATGTGCACAACGCGCCGGATTTGAGCCCGTTCTACCGGCGTTTGTGGTCGCGACTGATCGACCCGCTTGTCCATAAATTCATTTGTGTCTCGGACTACGTGGCTGCCGAAGTGGTCGATGTTGGCGTCACGCCAAGCAAAGTCAAACGGATCTATAACACGGTACCGTTCCGGAATGAGGCGGCCGATTCCACCGCTACTCGCCAGCGGAACCGAATCATATTTGTTGGTCAAATCATTCCACCCAAAGGTGTCCACATCCTGATCGACGCCCTGCGATTGTTAGTCTCCGCAGGTCATGACGTTCTGCTTGATGTGGTTGGCGAAATGGCTGAATGGGAACCGCCGGCATACCTAGGGTATCAGCAAAGTTTGGTGGATCGCGCTGAACTACCGGAGTTGAAAGGTCGGGTGCGTTTCCTGGGATATCGCGAGGACATTCCGGAATTGATAGCGGAAGCCGGTATCCACTGCTGCCCATCATTGCCCGAACAGCGTGAGGCTTTTGGACTCGTCAACATCGAAGCCAAACAGGCCGGTGTCCCAAGCGTCGTTACCCCGACCGGCGCGCTTTCCGAGTTGATCAGGCACAAGCAAGACGGCTGGGTCGCCAGTGGTGTGTCGGCGGAAGCCCTAGCGGAGGGCATCGCCTACTATTTGGCCGACGAAGATCGGAGAATACGGGCTGGCGCGGCGGCCAAGACATCCGTTCAGCATTTTCGCCAAGAGGAGTTTGCCAGGCAGTGGCAAGATATTATGGAAATCAATGCAGCCATTCAACGCACGGAAACCGAACGGCCCTTGTTATCGTCGCGGCGGCCGGCCCCACCGTTGCGAACGCAGCGTTTGCTTGGACTACAGGCCCACATCTCCAAAGTTGTCATTCGATAAAGGTAATTCACCTTGGTTCCCAACTTCTTCATCATCGGCTCGTTGAAGTGTGGCACTACGTCCATGGCCGCCTACTTGTTAGACCATCCGGAGATCTTCATGCCCGGAGTTTGGGAACTCAACTACTTAGCTAGTGATTTGAAGTGGGTCGGAGTTCCACCCGCTGCTTCCGATGAAGACTACTTGCAACATTTCGCGCAAGCAAAACAGTATCCGCGAGTTGGCGAGAAGTCCGCCTTTTACTTATTCTCTCGGAATGCGGCACGACAAATCCACGAATTGAATCCCAACGCCAAGATCATCTGCATGTTACGCGATCCCGTAAAACTTCTTTGGTCGCTGTTTCGTTATAACATTGCCAATTTGGAAGAAGACCTTCTTTCCTTTTCTGCTGCGCTGGATGCCGAGAACGAGCGAAGTCAAGGCCTGCGAATTCCAACTACCGGATCCATCGCCCAGAACCTTTTCTACCGAGAGATTGTTTGCTTTACGGAACAACTTCAACGCTATTTCGAGACGTTCGGCCGGGAAAACGTCTTGGTGATTGCCTTTGACGACTTCACGTCCAAGCCGGCGCGAATTCATCAGCAAACGCTTGAGTTCCTCGGCGTCTCGCCGCAGTCGCTGCCGACCTACGGAACGCACAACCAAGGCGTTGGCGATTTGAGTTTTGTTGGAGTTCGCCGGTTCCTCCGCAACCATCCGATCTTGAAGAATGTGATGGAACGCCTTACATCGTTGAGCGTTCGAAAGCATTTGAGAACAGCGCTGCGAGTTGCACGCGGCGGAGAAGCCAAGACGCTGCGGAAAATGGACGAGAATTTGCGCGTATCGCTATGCCAAGAATTGAGGCCGGAAGTCGACCGGTTGAGCCAGCTAATCAATCGCGACCTCTCGCACTGGTGCCGAGTTTGACACTTCCTTGCCCTACCTCGCGAACGGTTCGCCACGGGCCGTCCAAAGGTGTTGGTCGTCCTCGTCGGTGCACGATTGCTCTTGCCGAATCCGCCTGGCTGAAGTAGATCCGCAAATGCACCAGAACTCGGTTGCGTACCACTCCTAGAGTTAACGGTTTAGAACACGATATGCGACACTCGCCATTAGGCACCGCCTTGATCGCCACTGGCGTCATCGTCGTATTTTATGTGCTGACAGGCGACCTGCTGATGTCCGCGGGTGCGTTGGTCCTGATGTTAATCTGGCTGACACTCCCACGTTATGACGGACCGCCGGTGCTAGCATTGGCACTGTCGTTTCAATGGCTGCAGGTCTTTATCGGACTGATTTACTGGTACCTGACGGGCCGCGAAGTCGAGCCGATGCTGAATTGCGACTGGGCTCCCATGATGTGGATTGGAACGGGATGTTTGCTAGCGTTGTGGGGCGGGCTTCTAATTGGAGTCAGGTTTCTGCCCGTGTCGGACCACGGCGAAAGTGCCTTGGAGACACTATATCATCCGACCGGAAGGCTGCTGGCCTTTTACGTTGGAGTGACGGCCCTGGGCGGCGTGCTGCAAACTTTTGCTTGGTCCATTCCCCAACTGACGCAAGCGATCTTAGCATTGGGCTTTGGACGGTTGGTCATCTTCTATTTGCTGTTGCGGCGAGCCACATTTCCGAGGTTCAATCTGACGATGCTTGGGGGGCTGCTGCTTCTTGAAGTCATTGTCGGCTTCACTGGATATTTCGCCAGTTTTCGCGAGGGGTTGGTTCTTACATTTCTCGTTCTGTTGCAGCGATTCGATTGGCGTCGCGCGAGCCATTGGGCGACCTCGGGCGCGGTCCTCGCCTTGGCGCTGGTTGCGGGACTGGTTTGGACGGGAATCAAAATTGACGTTCGTCGCGCATATAACGAACGGTCGGATCTCAAGTCCGTGGACAGCCGGCTTGCCCTGGTTGGCTCGCACGTGTCCGATTGGAGCGACGATGGCTCAGGGCATTACCGAGATGCGGACCGCATGGTCGACCGTCTGTGGCAAATCTATTACCCAGCATTGACGCTCGACCGCGTCCCGGCACTGCTTCCCCACACCGAAGGCGTACTGTTGCAACGGGCCGTCACGCATATCCTCAAGCCGCGCGTGTTTTACCCCAACAAGCCGATCATGCCTTCCGACAGCGAAATGGTACGTGAGTACGCCGGAGTGTGGGTCGCGGGACGCGAAAGAGGCGTGACGATGGCCTTTGGCTATTCTCCCGAGATGTACATCGACTTCGGAGTTCCTCTGATGTTCGCTCCGATCTTCGCGTTCGGCTTGATCATGGGAATGATTTATCGTTGGCTGATGACGACGATTCGGGTTCGCGAACTGGCCGTGGCGACAACAACCGTTATTTTTTGGCTCAGTCTTTACCTATTTGAACGATCCACTCTGAGCACACTTGGCCTGGCGGGCACGCTGATCATCTTTCTCGGCGGCGGCGTCGTACTCATCGATCGATGGTTTGACAGCGCCCGGACGGGCGAGGATTCCACGATAAGGGGGCCGGTTTCTCAATGAATGCTTCATCACTCGGACGCAAGGCAAGAATGAAGGTTCTACATGTCACGCCGTATTTTGCGCCCGCTTTTTGTTATGGAGGGCCGCCCAGAAGCATCCACTCGCTTTGCCGCGGCCTGAAGCAGATCGACGTTCAGGTCTCGGTGTTGACGACGACCGCCAATGGTCCGGGTGAATTGCCCGCCTCGATCACGGCGAATGAAGACTACGACGGCATCGCCACACGCTACGTTCCACGTTCCTTTCCCAAAAAGTTCTTCGTCGCCCGCCAGTTTGCAAGACATTTGAATGAGTTGCTGCCGCGGCACGATTTGGTGCATCTGCATGGCTGTTGGAATTATGTCGCATGGAAGACCATGCGGCATTGTCGCCGGAACGCCGTGCCCTACGTCGTTTCGCCGCGTGGAATGCTCGATCAAACGTCGCTGCGGCATTCGAGTTTGAAGAAGTGGCTGGCGTTGCGACTGGGGGAAGGGACAAGTCTGCGAGGTGCCGCGGCATTTCAGGCCAGCACGGAAGAAGAGCGGGCGCGGATCGAAGATAACGAATTCGGTCGTCCGATCGATGTCATTCCAAACTCGTTGGACACACAAGAGTTCGACGACCTTCCCTCACGCGAGGCCGCTCGCCGTGAACTGGGAATACCCGCTGGCGATTCGGTGTTTATTTACGTGGGCCGATTGCATCCACAAAAGGGGCTCGACGTTTTGTGTGAGGCATTTCGAATTGTCGTCGGCCAACGTCCTCATTGCCGCCTGATCCTTGTCGGCGATGGAGATCCTATTTATCGGCTCGGGCTCCAACAACGATTTCATGATTTGGTGGCGGGGCAGCAGTTGATTTTTGCGGGGCAACTGGAAGGTCCGCGGCGGCTGAAAGCTTACGCCGCGTCGAATGTCTTCGCGTTCGCGTCGCAGTGCGAAAGCTTTGGGATGTCGGTCTGCGAAGCGATGGCGAGCGGCCTGCCGGTAGTGCTAAGCCGGGAATGTCCCTGGCCGCAGGTCGAGCAATGGAACGCCGGCCTGCGCGTCCCGCGCGTCGCCGCGGCCTTTGCCCAAGCCATGTTGGAATCGACGGATAATCGTACACGCTGGGACGAGATGGGATCGCGTGGCCGCAAGGGCGTCATGACACATTTCGGACTGGAATCGGTGGCCCAACAAATGCGTCAACTGTATCAACGGTGTTTGTCAGGCCGGTGGGGCGAAAGCACCGAGTGCCTTGCTTTGAACGTGCCGCAACCGCGGACTCAACTTCCGGCCGCCTAACTCACGACATGCCCCATCCATCGGAACGAGAGATCATTTTCTTAACGCCGTCGCTCAACGGAGCGGACGGCATTTCGACTTTGTGTCGGCAGTCGATCTTGGCTTGCAAGGGCGCGCTTGGTTCTCACCGCATTCGCGTCTGGTCATTGACGGATGGAAAGGCGAGCCAGCGGGATGACGCCGAGCCGAGCGTGGACTATTTCTTCGCGGACGAAAGTCGTTTCCGTTACGCCTGGCGCGGCATGGGCCAAGTCCTGCATGCCGGCCGCCGAGTGCATCTCGTTGTATTTCACGTGGGGCTCGCGCCCTTGGCCCTGCCCTATATTTGGAGAGGCGCGGAGGTATCCGTGCTACTTTTGGGAATCGAAGTCTGGCGTCGGTTGACCCGATTTCAAGCCTCGACGTTGCGACGAGCCTCGCGAATTCTTTCGATCTCCAACTTCACGGCACGCGAATTCATGCGGCACAATCCGGCCTTTTCCGATACGCCAATTGATGTCTGCCATCTTGGCGCGGAAACCGTGAAGAAAGGCGGCCGCGGTACCAGGTCAGAAGCGCCATTTGCCTTGATCGTCGCCCGCATGTCTTTCGAAGAGCGTTATAAAGGCCACGACCAACTGCTTGATGCATGGCCATCGGTTCTCGCACGGGTACCTGACGCGCGATTAGTCGTGGCCGGAGACGGTGATGATCGTCAACGGTTGGAACAGAAAGCAGTCGCCTTAGGAATAGAAAATCACGTTCAATTCCGTGGCCGTGTTTCCGACTCGCAACTCGCGGATCTATATCAGCAGTGTTCGTTTTTCGTGATGCCCAGCCCGCGCGAAGGATTTGGCTTGGTGTTCTTGGAAGCGATGCGGGCCGAGAAAGCGTGTATTGGCGCCCCTGGCGCGGCGGCGGAGATCATTCGCCACGGCGAGACGGGACTGATCGTGAATCCCGACGACCAAGCTGAGTTGGCTTCCGCGCTCGTCACTTTGTTTCAAGAATCGAACACGTGCGGGCGAATGGGAAAGGCGGGAGCCGACCGCTTTCATGGGCAGTTCACCGACAAACATTTTCAGCAGCGTTTCAACTCGCTACTCGGTTTGGACAAGGCGGCCTGACATGTGCGGTATCGCCGGTATCCTGACGACCAATCGCGATCTGCCAATCGGCGATAGTCTTGAACGCATGCAGTCCAAGCTGCATCATCGCGGCCCGGACGATTGCGGTCTGGAAATCATCGACACGCCGGAAGGAGTTCGTATCGGCCTGGCACACACTCGGCTGGCGATTCTGGATCTCAGCGCCGCCGGACACCAGCCGATGTCCGATCCGAATTCAAATTCATGGATCGTCTACAACGGCGAGATTTACAACCATGCCGAAATTCGCCAGCAATTATCGCTGGGTCCGTTTCGCTCGGCTTCCGATACCGAAACGCTGTTGCAGGCTTGGATATCACAAGGCGAATCGGCGATCTCGCTACTGCGAGGCATGTTTGCTTTTGCGGTGTACGACGCCCAACGCCAACAGTTTTGCCTAGTCCGCGATCGTCTTGGTGTCAAACCGTTGTATGTGGCCCAAGTGGACGAAACAACTTGGCTATTCGCCTCGGAGTTGCGCGCCGTTTTGGCCAGCAACCTCGTGCCGCGCAGGCTGGACCGGGACGCCGCGGAATCCTATCTCGCCTTTGGTTCGGCAATCGCGCCACGGACACTCGTGGATGGCGTCGAGTCGATAATGCCGGGACACTGCTGGACCTTCAACCTCAATCAGCAGCACCTCCAACCTCGCAAGACACAATATTGGCGGCCGCAATTCGCAACGTCCGCCTCGAAAGCGGCCTGCCGCGCCGACGCGATCGAGCAAATCCGCAACGTGATCGTCGAGTCCACGCGGTCGCGCATGCTCTCCGACGTACCGGTCGGCGTGTTTCTATCGGGCGGAATTGATTCGAGTGGACTGGTCGCCTGCTTGGCGAATTCTGGACAGCCGATCCGCACCTTCTCCGTGACCTTCGACGAAAACCAATTCGACGAGTCGCCGCATTCGTCGGCGATTGCTGAGCGCTTTGGCACCAATCATGCTGAATTGCGTTTGCGCTCGTCCGACGTGCTCGCCGGATTCGACGATGCGATGGCCGCCTATGATCAGCCGTCCGCCGATGGGTTGAACAGCTATTTCATTTCGCGCGCGGTGGCCGACGCGGGATTGAAAGTGGCTCTGTCGGGCCTGGGTGGCGACGAGCTGTTCGCGGGTTACCCCACGTTTCGTCTGATGGCCCGCTTAGTTTCGCCGCGAGTGCGATGGGCCGTGGGTCTTGCTCTTCGCCTTGGAAAGCGACTGCACGGCGACGCGCGAATCGACAAGCTAAACGATTTGCTCGCGAATTACGAGTCTCCGGTGGATCGGTATTCCGCATGCCGGCACCTTAGTACTCGGGCCAGTCGTCGACGGCTACTGACCAAATCCGGCCCGCCTCATTCTTCGTTGCTGCCTCCGGAGTTGCACGAGTCGCTAGAAGTTCTGAGCCGCTCCTTGGATCCGGTCAACACCCATTCGCTCTTGGAAACGTCCATTTACCTAGCCAATGTGCTGCTACGGGATACGGATCAGATGAGCATGGCGCATGCATTGGAAGTCCGCGTGCCGTTGGTGGATCATGTACTGGTCGAAACCATGGCCACGATTCCGGGGGCAATGAAGATTGCTCGTGGCACATCGAGTCCGCTCAAAGGATTGCTCGTCGATGCGTTGCCCACGCCACTTCCCGCCAGCATTGTGCGGCGGCGAAAAATGGGATTTGTCCTGCCGTGGCAACGCTGGTTGAGGGCCGAGTTGCGCGATCGAGTCGCGGAGTCGTTGAACGACCGGGACGTCTGCGAACAGATTGGCTTGGATCCGCAAGCCGTCGCCGCGATGTGGCAAGATTTTCAAAACGGGCAGCCGAGCGTGCGTCATACCGACATCCTTAGCGTCTTGAACCTGGTCGAGTGGACACGTCGGCACGGCGTGTCGCTCCACGGAGCCGTCCTCCACGATTCGCCAATTCTGAACGCGGTCGCGTAAGGTAAATCATGCTTTCCAGCCATCCTCATCCGACAAATAACGATTCCACCGAGTCATGGATCGACCTCTCCCGGTTCGACAACGCGGACTATGATCCTGGCCGCGGACTGTGGATTCGCTTGGTGTGGTACTACGTCAGCCTAGTTGTGTTCGAAAGTGGTTGGCTGCCGGCGAGCGGCCCCAAGCGATGGTTGTTGCGGGCCTTTGGTGCCCGTGTGGGAATTGGCGTGGTCATCAAGCCTCACGTGCGCATCAAGTATCCGTGGCGGCTGAAGGTCGGTGACCATTGTTGGATCGGACAATCGGTATGGATTGACAATCTGGCCGACGTCGTGTTGGGCGACCACGTGTGCCTATCGCAAAAGACCTACTTTTGCACGGGAAGCCACGATCACAAGCGGCCGACGTTTGACTTAATCACTCAGCCGATAACAATTGGTAACGGCTGCTGGATCGCCGCCGGTGCCACGCTGCTGGGCGGTGTGCACGTTGCGTCGAATGCCGTCGTTGCCGCTGGCAGCGTTGTGACGGCGGATGTGGCGGCAGCCACCATCGTCGCGGGTATTCCGGCCCGACCAGTGAGCCAGAATCGAACCAAGGCCGCCTGATCCACTACGAGGCTTCGCTGTGTTGGAAACGATCGTCAAGGCGCTGATACTACCCTGTGGCTTGATCTGGATATTGATGATCGTCGCGCTGTTGTCCGGGTGGCGGCATCGCGATACTTCCGCGTATCGCATGCTGGTCCTGATCTTCCTCATCTATTCAGTGGCCGGCAATTCTTGGGTCGGAAATCGGTTGCTGCACTGGCTTGAGCAGGACTACCGCGATGTGCAACCCCTTCAGCAAACGCGATTCGACGCCGTCTTTGTCCTGGGAGGCGGAACGCACGTGTCTCCCACGGGGATGCCCGAACTGTCGTTGGCCGGCGACCGTGTCATGTTGGCCGCCCGTCTTTTTCGACACGACAAGGCCGACTACATTGTCTGCACGGGACGCGAGGCCACTTACAGCGGCGCTGACCAAGCGGCGACCATCTTGCAGGATATAGGCGTACCTCAAGACCGCATCCTACAGCTCGACGGCAGCAACACGAAGGAAGAAATCGCCCTCATCGCTCAGATGGTCGAAGAGCGTGGGTGGTCGAACGTGGGGCTCGTCACATCCGCCTGGCACATGCGGCGTGCTTTGGCCTTGGCCGAATCCAAGAAATTGGAACTCCAGCCTCTGCCGGCCAATTTTCGGGGCTCGAAAGGTGGTTGGAATTGGGCGACCGCTATTCCAACCGCCAGCGGCCTGGAAGAAAACCAAGTTGGTTGCAAGGAAGTGATTGGTTCGTTCGTCGGCCGATGAGGTCAAGGACTTTTGACAGAAAAACCTCTTGGCCGTCCCACCTATAAGAACCCTTTCTGATAAAGCCCAATGATCGTGGCGATGGTCGATACGGCCAGGAAGAACACTCCCGTCAGGACCATGGCAATCCGACTGAACCAGCCGGGGCGCAGCGGTGGTGGCAGCAGACAGACATTGACCGCCAACGTGTGGAAACAACTAAATCCGAACGCAAAGTTCATCAACAGCGTGGCGATAAACAACAGGGTTTGGGGTTTTTCCCGCAGCAGGATCGCAGTGCCGATCACTGCGTAAACGGTCAGCACGCCGAAATAGACGTACCGGATCATCTTGGGATCCATCTTTCGAGCGCTGCGGCTGGCGATCCAAAAAACGTCGACCCAGCGCCGCAGCAGGCTGTCGGTCGAGGGCGTCACGCTGGGACCCAAAACGAGAAACCCGCACAACAACACGAGAAATGCAAAGATCATCCCCAGCGAACCACCGACGTGCTGACGTACTCCATCCGCGGTAATGGCCGCGGTGACAAATTGGTCGTCCAAGAAAAATCCGCGATCCAAAAACAGCAGCGATAACATGGCAGGCAACGCCACGCCCACGAAGCAGCCCGGCATCCATACCAGCACTTGGTCTCGTATAAGGATTCGCATCCAACCGCGCCAGCGCGAAAGCGACTCCTTTGTCGTTTCAAACACCATGCCGACGTGCGACAGTTGGAGTTGCCGTCCACCGATCAGACTGGGAATAGCCCCCACGTTGGCTCCCATGCCCCATCCTTGTTCACGGGTGTAGTTGCTAAGCGAAGAATTCGTCAAACCGCCCAGACCCGAAATCGCGACCAGCGCGCACAGAAACGACACCAGTGTCAAATCAATCTTCGGCATCGGCCTTCCTTGCGCGACCGTGATGAAGACATTTTCCAGGTTGTCACCGTCGCGGATTTTGTCTCCGTCGATATTGATGAATTCGTCGAGTTGACCGTCTTGATCCTTGTCGAGCGGGAAGTCCGTATCCGGCTTACCGTCTCCGGTCGAATCCAGCTTGACGGTGACATCCGGTTGGCCGTCCTGGTTCAGGTCGGGCCACGGGATCTTGTCGTCGCCCCTAGTGACCACCACCATGGGGTCGGGCTTTCCATCTTCATTGGCGTCCGTCGCATCTTCCTTGCCGTCGCGGTCGGTATCGAAGACCAACTTGAGCGTGGGCTCAAGCACGTCTAAATGGTTGTCGCCATCCCAATCTTCGCCCGGGTCGAGCACGCCGTTGCCGTTGGCATCCTCGCCGCGACGTATGGGCACGTTGCCAAACTTGAAGAAGCCGACCACGGTTTCAGACCATTGCGACGGACTGGCATACATCAGCGTGAGGATCAGCAGAAATCCAAGCACGATAAATATCTTGCCGGTCATCAGCCACTTTACCGAGTTGTATACCTTGCCGCCGACAACCAGCGGTATCATGAACACCAGGAAAATGGCAACGGAAACCCATTTGATGGTCGCTTGCAGATCGGGATTGTTCGTCGGATCGGGAACTTCGCCGCCATTGACCATCGTCATTAGCGGAATCGCCGCGTTGGCCGCCAAGTAAGGAAACAGCATGTAGACGTCGAACAGCAAATATACACCCAGCCAGGCAAACGGCCCCGGTAAGGTTCGCAGTTTGCCGGCAAAGATTGGCTCGCCCGTGTAGAGCGTGTAGCGGCTGACTTCGATGTTGTAGACAACCTGCCCGAGAATGCTGAGCGTCGCCAGCCATAATAGCCCCGTGCCATAGCGAGCCGTGATCACTGGGCCAGTCAACCACTCGCCGCCGCCGATCGCCGCGCCGGCCATGAACAGGCCGGGTCCTAGCATCGCCATCGCTTTCCGCCAGGTAAAAACGGGCGGCCGGGGCAATTCTCCCAGATCCCATTGCGGCATCCGCTTGGAACCAGGATGCGGCGTGCCTTTGTCTTGATCGGAAGAGTTTTTAGTTGCCATCGCGATCCGCCAAGTGAGAGGAATTCGTATGATACGAAATCCAATTCCAAGAAGAACTCCGGCTGCGGGATATTTTTTGCCAAACTGCCGACTGAAACTGGTGGCTGACGGACACCGCATCGATCATAATCGTCGTTGAAAAACAACCCTTCACTGGAGAATGAGATGGTCCGTTGCCTCGCGCTGTTTGCCTCGATTTGTATTGCCCTCAATGCCGCTACCGCCCATGCCCAACCGGAGGCTCCCGCCGAGCCGGACGGCATGGAACTGATCTTCAATGGAGATAATCTCGACGGATGGGACGGTGATCCCAAGCTGTGGTCGGTAAAAGACGGCGCGATACACGGCGAAACCACGGCTGACGTTCCGGCCAAAGGCAACACCTTCATTATTTGGAAAGAAGGCGTCCTGAAAGACTTCCAGTTGCGTCTTTCTTTTCGCTGCACGGCCACCAACAACTCGGGCATTCAGTATCGATCGCGGCACGTCACCGGCGATGGCGTAAAAAACAAGTGGGTGGTACGCGGCTATCAGCACGAGATTCGCAACGAAAACCAGCTGCCCGATGTTCCCGGATTCATTTATGACGAAGGTGGGCGGCGGCGCCGAGTCTGCCTGGTGGGCGAGAAAGCGATCTGGGGGGAAAAAGGCAAAGAGGTCACCGACAAACTGATCGACGAGGAAGAGTTTAAGGCGCTGTTCAAGCTTGACGACTGGAACGACGTTATCATCATCGCCCGAGGAAGTCACATTCAGCACTATCTCAACAATCGTCTGATCATGGACTTCACGGATGGTCCTGATGTTGGTTTCCGTGAAGGCATCCTGGCATTGCAACTGCATGCCGGCAAGCCGATGTGGACGGAATTTAAAGACATCCGCGTCAAGCACTACAAGTAAGAATTGTCGTTGTTCGCTCCGCGAACAGAACGAAACCGCTATGATCGCGGAGCGATCAGCGACATACCCTCAACGGCCGCCCTACATGTCGTCCATCCGCTGTCTCGTTGCCATCACCTTGATCTCGGCGTCCTTGGCCGAGGCGGGTGACCTTGTCGTGACGACGGAGTTCATCGGCGGATCGGGCAAAGTCATCGAAATCGACCAGGCGAAGCGAATCGTCAGGTTGAACCCAACCGCCCACAAGGACCGAGGCTGGGTCTGCTGGTGGTATGTCAAGTTGTCGGGAATCACGGCCGGAGAAACCATTACGCTGGAAGTCGGCGACGCGCCTTGGGCAACGCCGGATCAGGCCGCCTTCAGTAGCGACAAACGAACGTGGCAACAGACGACGGCCGGTCGCCGCGATGGGCGCAGAATCACGTACCAACAGAAAGTCGACTCGCCGGAATGTTGGTTTGCCTGGGGACCGCCGTTTTTGCCCAGTGACGCTCAGTCGCTGGTCGATCGCGCGGCTGAACATTGCGCTGCGGCCACCGCGTTCGAATTGTGCAAAACTCGGGCTGGCCGCCCCGTTCCCGCGTTGGTCTTGAAACAAGAAGGTGCCAGCGACGCGGATCGCCACGGCATCTGGATTCAAGCCCGGCAACATGCCTGGGAGTCCGGTTCAAGTTGGGTCTGCCGGGGGTTGGTCGAGTGGCTTGCCAGCGACGACCCTCGCGCCGTGTCGCTGCGGCGGAACTCACTGATCACCATCGTCCCCATCATGGATGTCGACAACGTAGCGATTGGCGCGGGCGGCAAGAACCAAGTTCCACAAGACCACAATCGGGATTGGAGCGACGATCCGCATTGGAACAGTGTCCGCGCGGCGATGGCCCGCATCAAGCAGATGGACGACGATGGCCGATTCGACCTGTTCGTTGATCTGCACAATCCGGGTGCCAATGATCGCAGTCCTTACTACTACATTCCGCCCCGCCGGGATCTATCGAAAACCCAAACGAACGGGCTCGATCGTTTCCTGGCGACTTCGCAATTGGAGATCAACGGTCCGCTGGCCTTTAAGGGACAGGTTCGCGAATCGGGAGCGGGCTACGACAAAAAGTGGAAACAGATCAGCAAGAACTGGGTAACCTTTAACACCCGCGATCACGTCGTCGCCGTGACGCTCGAAACCTCGTGGAACACGCCACATAGCAATACCGCCGGTTATCAAACCGTTGGACGTCAGTTGGGGCTGGCGATCGAACGATACTTTCGTACTTCGGCCGGCGAAAAACGCTAAGCAGTTGAGCCTTACACATCAACCTGGAGAACATCATGACATCACTTTGCCTCGACGTAGCAACCAACAAGCCGTGGTTCGCCCGCGTCTTGATGACGTTATTGACGACGCTTGCCGCGGCCTCGGCAGTTTCCGCGGCAGATTCACAGCCAAACATTCTGCTCATTTTCACCGACGACCATTCACACCGCACCGTTAGCTGTTATCCCGAAGCTTGGGACTGGGTCGAAACGCCCAACATCGATCGGCTGGCGTCGCGCGGCGTGCGATTCGCTCACGCGTTCATTGGCACGTGGTGCATGCCCAGCCGGGCAACTTTGCTCACAGGACACCATCAGTTTGGCGTCGAATCGATGCGGATGACCGGACAATATCCCGGCAGCACTTACGATCCGGCAATGTGCCCGTTCTGGCCAAAGGTATTTCGCAGCGAAGGCTACATCACGGCCCAGGTCGGCAAATGGCACACGGGAACCGATACCGGGGCCGGTCGTGATTGGGATTGGCAAGCGGTCTGGAACCGGCCCAAGTATCAGCAAAACTCCGGGCACTACTTCTACGATCAGATCATGGAATTCAGCGGCCGCGATCAAAAGACCGAAACGAAAATGGTCCGCGGATATTCCACGGATAATTACACGAACTTGGCCGAGGATTTCATTCGCGGCGATCATCGCGAGGAGGGGCGGCCTTGGTATCTGTGGGTCTGTTACGGAGCGGTCCATGGTCCGTTCACCCCGGCCGTGCGGCATCGCGACGACTATCCCGATGTGAAGATTCCGGTGCCCAAGGACATATTTCCTCCCCGTCCCGGAAAACCGGCCTACATGCAGAAGATCAATTTTTGGGAACCAAGTGCCAACGGGATTCCACAATTGACTGGTGGCACGTTCGGCGGACGGACCGTCGAGGGAACTCGTTGCATCCATGGAAACTCACTGAACGATTGGGTGCGGCAATATCACCAGGGAGTGCTGGGACTGGACCAAGCCGTGGGCCGGTTGATTGGCGCGCTGGAAGAATCCGGACAGCTTGAAAACACTTTGGTGGTGTTTACCTCCGATCAAGGTTTTGCCTGGGGCCAGCACGGCTTTCGCACGAAGCTCGCGCCGTACGACGCCAACATTCGCTCGCCGTTGATCATTAGCATGCCAGGCACCATCCCGGAAGGGAAAGTGGTGGAGCATCCCGTGGCGGGCGTCGATTTGGTCCCGACGTTTTTCTCGGTCGCCGATATCAAACTACCTTGGAAAATGCATGGCCACGATTTGACACCGCTTCTGAATGACCCGGCGGCAAGTTGGGATCATCCCGCCTTGACGTCGTTCACAGGACGGCTCTACGGAGCGGATGCCAACAAAATTCCAGCGGATCCCGAACTCCACGTTTTGAATGGTGTACCCTGGTACGTATCGCTGCGACAGGGACAATACAAGTACATCCGCACGCTGGTCGAAGGCGAAATCGAAGAGCTATACGATATCGAAAACGACCCTGAGGAACTGACGAACTTGGCCCTGGAGCCCAAACATCGCAAGCAACTGCGAAAGATGCGCCAAGGCACCATCGCCGAGATGCGGCGGACGGAGTGGGAATTGGTCGATGCGTTGCCGTCGATCAGTGAACCGGGAAAGAAATAGACGACTCGCGCCGGTTCCATTGGGCCAAACGCCCGATCCACGCAACATCGGCCCACGGCCAAAACGTAACCATGTAGCGGTTTCCATGAGCAATCCACACTCCGCGGTTCAATTCGCGTCGGCGCTAGCCGTCCACGACAACCTCGACACGGCGCTTCAAGAGGTCTGCGAGCAAGTCGCTGGCCAACTGGACGGGCCGCCGGACTTGGCGGTTGTCTTCGTTTCCGCCGATCGTGTCGGCGATTGCCAGCAGATCGCCGACACAATTTGCGACCGCCTGCAAACCGAGCAACTGATCGGCTGTACAGGAGAGTCGATTATCGGAGTCGACCGCGAAGTCGAAGGGGAAACCGCATTGTCGTTATGGGCCGCGCGGCTGCCCGCGACGAACTTACGGCCGATGCATCTTGAATTCGAACGATCTCCAGAAGGCGGAGCGATCGTGGGCTGGCCGGCGGAGATGGATGAGACGTGGCCGTCGGACACGGCGATCATTGTCTTGGGCGACCCGTTCAGCTTTCCCGCCGACGCCATGCTCGAACGGCTCAACGAAGACCGCTCCGGAGTGCCCGTCGTTGGCGGCATGGCCAGCAGCGGCAGCGCGCCAGGTGAAAACCGCTTAATCATGGGCAGAAGGGTCGTGCAAGAAGGAGCGGTGGCCCTCATGCTGGATGGCGGAGTGCGACTGCGAACCGTCGTTTCGCAAGGATGCCGTCCGATCGGCAAGCCGTTTGTGATCACGCGCGCCGAACAGAATGTGATTCACGAATTGGGCGGCAAACCGGCCGTGCTGCAGATCAAAGAAATCTTCGATAGCTTGCCGACGGGCGAGCAACTGCTAGTGCAAAAGGGTCTGCACGTGGGCCGCGTCGTCAGCGAATACCAAGATCACTTCCAGCAGGGTGATTTTCTAATCCGCAACGTGATGGGGATCGATCCTGAAAATGGTTCCGTGGTAGTCGGCGATTTCGTACGCGCGGGCCAAACGGTGCAGTTCCAGATTCGTGACGGCCAAACTGCCGACGACGAAATGCGCGCTCTGTTGGCCATCGTTCGCGACGCGCCTAACACTTCTCCAGCCGGCGCGCTGCTGTTCACCTGTAACGGACGAGGAACCAGGCTGTTCGGCGAACCGCATCACGACGCCCAAGTCGTTAAGCAGATGCTAGGCAATATCCCACTGGCTGGCTTTTTCGCCGCGGGAGAACTAGGCCCCGTCGCCGGCAAGAATTTCATGCACGGCTTCACCGCCAGTATTGCCTTGTTCGAACCCTGCGACGGCTGATGGCCCGCGGGTTGGGCTGAGACTAGAATGATGTCAAAGCGCGTCCACCAACTCGTGGGATCGAGGTCGAGATGAACAACTCTTCAATCATTGAGCGAAGGTCATTTTTCGCGGCCGCGCTCAGCGCCGCGTGGAGCGTGAAAGCGGCCGGCGGCGAGGAAACGGCAACCATCGTTCACAAGGATCTCGCCAACGCGATGAGCGACGCTGAGTTGTCGATGCTCTTTCGGGGCACTACGGCTCAAGAATGCCAAGCCTGGCAGAAGATGTTTCGTGCCAAGCTGATGACATTGCTAGGAGATTCAAGCCCGCCGAAGCCATGGAAGGCGATCGAGGAAAGTCGCACGGAACTGGAGGACCATGTTCGCCTTGAGTTGTTGTTGACCGCTCGCGGCGTGCCGGCCCTGCCACTGTACTTGCTGATTCCCAAAGGAGCCGGCCAGCGAGAACGGAAGCCAGCCGTCTTGTGTGTTCATGGACATGGAAAGTTCGGGCATCATCCGATTGCCGGCCGCAGTGATCTGGAAGGTGTGGCGGAGAACATCGCCAAGAACAATTATGACTATGGATTGCAATTCGTACGTCGCGGCTATGTGGTCGCGGCGCCGTGCATGATTCCCTTTGGACGCCGCGTTGCTCGAGAAAGCTATGGTGGCAACGATCCTTGCGCGGTGACCTTTGTTCGCATGCAAGCCGTCGGCAAACTGCCGATCACCGCCAACGTCCGCGACCTGCGCTGGGCCATCGATTTATTACAAAGCCGGCCGGAAGTGAATCCGGAGAAGATCGGATGTGCCGGACTGTCCTATGGCGGCCGCATGACCATGATGGTCTCGGCGGTCGATCCGCGTATTCGCGTGGCGGCGGTCAGCGGGGCGCTCAATCTGATGCAAGAGCGGATGGCATTGCGGCACAGTTGCGGATCACAAATGATCCCCGGCTTGTTGAATTTCGGCGACTACTCCGAGATCGGTTCGCTGATTGCTCCCCGACCCTGCGTCTGGGAAACTGGTTCGGACGATTCGTTGATCGTGCCCAAGTGGGACGAAGTGTTTCGCCTCCGCTTGCGGTCCGCCTACGAAGCGCTCGGCGCGGCCAAGCAATTGCACTTCGATCGCTTCGAGGGCGGTCACGCGTGGAGCGGCAAGATCGCCTTCCCGCTGTTTGATGAAGTGTTGAAGTAACAGGAGTGGCTTGCGGCCCCTCTTATACGTCGCGCGAAATCACGGCGTTGGATCCTGGACCACTCCATAGGTTTTTCGTCCCTCGTGACCCTCCGGCAGATGCTGCGTGATCGGCATCCCGTTGGGCGAAACGAACATCAGGCAGTGGCAAAACTTTGCGTCGCGCATTTCATCGCAAGGGCAGATACAGGGTTCGCTCTTTGTCAGGTCAACTTCTTGGTCGGGATGATGCACGCAGGGACAGAGCGGCCGTCCGCTGCGATCGTAATTCTTGGCCAAGCCCAGCATCACACGGTCGCGTACTTCGCGGTCTGGATTCAAAATCGTTCCCGTCTTCACTTCGAACCGTGTGAGATAATTCAGCATCCGCCGCACGGAGTCGGCTGAAACCAACGACGGTTCCGGCTGGGCCCGCGCGGTCGAGTGAAAGGGCGCCTTTGCAGGAGATCCACCCGCGAACATGATCGCCAACCCGAGCAGCGCCAGCAACATGCCGACCGGCATCAGCCAAAAAGTGAAAATGAGAAGGCCTCCGATCAACATGAAACTCAAGCCCAACGAGACTTGGACCAGTTGGTACAACAAGGTCGACGGCGAGTTACCGGATTCAGTGGGAATGGAGGACATGACGTTTTCTCCAGGAGGAATGAAGGGTGAAGCGCAATGGGACTGCGCAGGCGGGGCCCAATCGTCCGTCACGAGCGATTGAGCAACACTCATCCTAAGACCAGCGACCTTCAGGAGTCAAAGGAATTTGCGACCAGGTCCGGCGGTGAGTTTGGTCGATGGCAAAATATAAAACCGTTGCTACAGCGCGGATTACAAGCGGCGTTGACGACCTAAGTCGTTTCATATTAGGCGTCTTGCGACAAGTCGCCAAAAACGGCGGAGGGCGCTCGTTGGGGCAGAATTTTCCCTTAGACTATTTACACGGTCTAATTCTGCCCCTTCCAAAGGCGAAGCTAGACGGTCAGCATGCCGATCGATTCGGAACCACTCATCATCCAGTCGCCCACAATCCCGGAAAGAAAGCAGTTACAATATTGCGACACCGATAGCGGACGGCGCTGAGTGGCCCTCAATTTTTTCTCGCGACATGCACCCAATTCGATCGCGATCCCGATTGTTCATTCGCGCTCACCAGATCTTGTTGATCGTGGCCACGCTGTCTCTTTCGTGGATGATGATGATGGCGATTCATGAACTGGGGCACGTCGCTCACGCTTGGGTTAGCGGAGGAAAAGTCACCTGTGTTGTTCTCCATCCCCTACGGATTTCGAGGACGGATGTCCTGCCGAATCCGGCACCGATTTTTGTGGCAGTTGGCGGTGTCATTTGGGGATCAGCCCTGCCGCTGGGAATCTGGGTAGTTTTCCGAAAATCCAACCTCTCTCTTCTGCTCCAATTCTTTTCCGGATTTTGCCTTACGGCCAATGGGGTGTATCTGCTGGGCGACTCGCTAGCCCAAGGCGGTGACGTTCGAGAACTGGTTAGACATGGGGTGCCAGTTTGGCCTGTCTTGCTATGCGGAACCGCGTTGGCGGTCTGTGGCCTCGTGGTCTGGCATCGAATGGGAAGGCTGTTTGGGCTGACCGGAATCTCAGACGCTGGGCTAGTCCAGGCGGCTTGGTTGGTTTCGATAGGTCTGACCATCGTGGTTGCGTGTCAGTTGCTGGCTGCCAATCAATAATCAACGCATTCCACCCACACTTCTCAGTCATCGCATCCGACCTGCTTTACACGCAGCCGAGCATCCCTCATGCGGATCGCTCGGTTGCAGGATAGGGCAGTCGATTTACTAGATAATTCGAATCCATCGCTGACTGTCAAAAAATAATTATATTGCACAAAAATTAACCAAATTATTTTTCCTTCGTGTAGGACATTTGGTAATTGGGAAACTGGCGACTGCTCGTTTTTTGTGCATCCAGGCCGTGCTTAATGGTGAAGCAAGCAGTGCTGCGCAAGCATGCAAGCAGTGCTATCGTCGTAAGTGCTTGCACAGAAATGATATTCCTGCATTGCTTGACCATCGTGTAACATTCCGCAGACGCCGGCCGACGTGGCCGTCGCACAAGCAGGAGGTCGGAACCGGAATGCAGTTACCGGAAGGAGCCAATCGATGAACGATTTTACACACACCACTTTTCAGCCCGAAAGCCGGGCCACAACCACCACGGCGACTCAGCAAGAAGAAATCCGAGAAACGCCGAGGCCGGAGTTCCTGGGTGACAAAACCCTGGAAGTCTATCGAATTGCGGTCGAACTGTTTCGCCAGGGCCCGGATTGGGTCACCTTTTTTCGCGAAGTGCTGGGCGTGGACGGAGTCGCTCGCCGGCTTTTCACGGATCCGGACGAATTCCTGACATTTGAAAAGAGCGAGCAGTATGCCGAGATTCAGCAAATGCTGACTTCGCTGCGTGGCCGGAATTCCTCGTCGCAGGACGACCAGGAGCCGACGCGCGTTATTACGGTTCGCTTGCCGAAAAGCCTTCACGAATCACTTCGAGCGGAGGCTCACGATCGCAAGACCAGCATGAACAAGCTTTGCATTTCAAAACTCCTCCAAGTGATCGAGGAAGAACACGCCGCTGCCGTGGCCGCTAGCCAGCAGCGACAACAACAGTAAGAACGACCTGCACCGCAACGGGGCGTTGTTCACGCGCCCCCGCGGGTGCCATCGCACCCCTCCTAGCAGGGGTGCTGATAAGCGTGCGAGCTGGGATGGCTTTGAAAAAGCCTTATGAACCCCAGCTCGCAAACCGGGGGACTTGCAACCCAAGCCGATCATTTGCCAGGCTGTCGATAAGCCTGTAAGTGTAAACTGTTTGCAGTAAACACCTTGCGCCAATCCTCCGCGGGTAGAATGGAATCGTCTACCCGTTTGACACTGAGTAGGGTGGTACGTAAAATACTCTGTCTTTACCTAATCATTGGTGGGGTGACTTATTCGCCTTCAGGCCAGCGCTGAGGCGGCCATTATTACATTAGCGATAGGTTTTGGAGAGGATTGATGAAGAAACGGGATATGAAGGTTTACAAGGAACGCCTTCTTGAACTGCGTGCCCGGTTGCGGGGCGATGTGAATGCTTTAGCCGAAGCTGCGCTGCACAAGACGAGAAGTGAAGCGAGTGGAGACCTCTCCAGCATGCCAATTCACATGGCCGACGTTGGCAGCGACAACTTTGAACAAGAGTTTACTTTGGGGCTCTTGGAAAATGACGGCGAAACGCTGGCCCACATTGAACTTGCTCTTGAACGAATCGAAGACGGGGTCTATGGTTCCTGCATCGAATGCGAACGTGTCGTTCCCAAGACACGACTAAACGCCCTCCCCTATACGTCGTATTGTGTCAAGTGTGCAAGCGAGCTTGAAGGAAGTTAGTCAGACCCGTTCTTCGGAGTCGACCCACGCTTTTCCACGTAGTCGCTACGTGCTTTTCTTTTCGTTGGCGCTGTCAGGTTTCGCTGTCGACCTGTTGACCAAGGAGTGTGTTTTTCGCGCCCTTGGCGAGCCCGCTCCGCTTCCCGCCCCCGACGGCACCTTTTGGTTGGTCGAGGGGTATTTTGGATTTCAAACCGCCGTGAATACGGGGGCCCTATTTGGCATGGGAAAAGGCGGCAGCCACTGGTTTGCCGGTCTTTCGGTGGTCGCCGCCATGGGGATTTGCATTTGGCTGTTCTGGAAGGGCGCGGCACGCGATCGATTCCTGACATTTGCGTTGGGAATGGTGACGGGCGGCATTTTGGGGAATCTATACGACCGGCTTGGATTGTGGACCAACCTGCATGCCGAGTGGGAGTACGGCGTTCGCGACTGGATTCTAATGCAGATTCCCGGCTATCGCCCCTGGCCGAATTACAATATCGCGGATTGCCTGCTGGTCTGCGGCGCGGCTCTGTTAATGCTGCACGCCATCTTTCACCGTGAACCAGACGACGACGACGCAACTTCCGCGGAAAATTCGGCGGCGTGATTCTTGCCCTTCGCCGCCCATTCCATGACTGATCGGAGGCTTCGATGTCCACCGCGCCGGAAGGCATCTTGAAACGGTTGGAGCTGGCCAAAAGCGTCGCGGTGGAGGCGGGCCAGCATACACTCCAATATTTCCAGCAAGCGAATCTGGAAGTCGAACGCAAGTCGGATCAGTCGCCCGTCACGGTTGCCGATCGCCAGGCGGAACAGATTATCCGGGATAAGATCGCCGCCGCGTTCCCGGCGGACGGGATTTTGGGCGAGGAGTTTGGCGAAACAGTGGGCACTTCGGAATATCGCTGGATCCTGGACCCCATCGATGGTACGAAGTCGTTCATTAGCGGCGTCCCTTTATATGGAACGATGATTGGCGTCGAACGGGATCAGCGGTGTGACATCGGAGTGGTTTACGTCGCCGGT
The DNA here is from genome assembly GCA_029259935.1 of Planctomycetota bacterium. Next base: position 28,466 of record JAJDEH010000419.1, on the reverse strand, counting down.
CTAGATGAAGGAATCCATGCGGCCAAGGGGCAAGGTGCTTGGCATTTCCGCGGCAATTCGCCCCCGACCGCCGCCCGCGTCTCCACCAAGAAAGCACTCGCCGACGGTGTGTTTGTCACCTCGCAAATCGATAGTTTCGAGGAACGCGGCGCTGCCCCGGTCTTCGAACAGCTTCAACGGACGGCTTATGTCACGCGGACGTGGGGCGATTGCTATGGTTATTTGCTGGTCGCCACTGGCCGAGTCGAGCTGATGGTCGACCCGATCATGAACGTCTGGGATGCGGCACCGCTGCGGATCATCATGGAAGAAGCGGGCGGCACCTTTACCGATTGGCAAGGCAACGCCACGATCCATGCGGGCGAAGGCATTGCCACCAACGGCCTGATCTTGGAAGAAGTACTCAAGATTACTCGGCCTTATCCAAATTCGCCTTAACCGCGTCTTCCAATTCGTGCAGCCCCCGATCACGGCTAACCTCGTATAAGCCCGCGTGATAGTGAACGACCTTTCCCGCTTGGTCGACGACCACGTACAACGGCAACTTCCCACCGCCTCGTCGCGGATCGCCCAGAGCCCGAATTAGCGAACCTTCGTCAAGCAACACGGGAAAGCTGAGATTCATGAATGACTTCAGCTTTTTGGCGGCAATAATGGCCCGCGATCGAGTATTCGGGTCGCCCAACCGCGGATCGACGGTCACACCATAGACTTGTACCTGATCGGCATCGACGCGGCGGCTTAGATAATCGACATAGCCAACTTGTCCGTAGGGCTCCTCCAGGGGCTTATCGCGATATTGCCAAAAGTGGAACACCGTAACGCGGCCCTTCAGATCAGCATTGCCAAAATGTTTGCCGCTGAGATCTTCCAGATCGAAAGGATGGAACGGCTGGCCAACCGCCCGCTTGCGCATGGCGGCGATCGTCACGTTGCGGTCTTTCTGCTCTTTGGCGTCCGACCATGCCGACCGAGTGACCTTCTCCAGCGGTCCGCCCTTGGTCGCCGCGATGATTGGCGGCAATTGCTTCTTCAGCAGCCCCGTTTGTTCGTCGTTCCAAGCCACGCGATGGTCACGGGATTCGACCTTCAACTGATCGCGCAGTTCAAGCAACCCCGCAAAGGCGTCGAGCAAAGGGTTCAGTTCGGCGGCGGGCAGTTGCTTGTCGCCGGCCAGTTCGACTTTCATTTCGAATTGTTCGCCTTGGCCGATAAACACGGTCTCGACCATGGCGACGACCAAGGGGCTCTTTTTTTCCACCCATTGAGTTCGCTTGTGTCCATAGGGAGTCGTGGCAACGACTTTCCAAGTATCACGATCCTTGATCTTGTCGCCCTTGGCCACACGATGCTGAATCTTGTCCACGGACCAACTAGCGCCCGGCGCAAGCGTTTTTTCGCTAGTGAGTAACGGCGCGACCAGTGGCACCATGCTGGTGCCCGTGTCGCGCTGGTAGAGCAGCGTCGGGCTGTTTTCCCGATCGCCCCGCAGCTGCGAGTTGAGTCGCCATTGACCAAAACGAGCCGTCCAAGGCCAAGCACCTCGCCCATCTTCGTTCAAGCTCCAACATAGGGTCACGCCACTCTCGTCAGCCTCGGCCACGACGATGGTTAGCTCAAAATCTTTCGTCGTCACCACCGGTTCGCCCTTTTCGGCGACCATGCTGCCGCGATAGGTAACTTGCCGGCCAACCTCCAGCGATGGAGCGGAAACGGCGCTAACGCCAAGCAGCGAACAGAAAACGAGGTTCAACATGTCAGATGCTTTCAAGAGGGGGGGATGGTTAGGCGGGAGGCGGATCCATCATAAACCCGCGAATTCATTGTACTCAGAACCGCGACCGCTGACGAGGAATAGCAGAATCCCGCCAAGTGCCCAGGAGTCGGCGATGCGCCTCGCGAGTCTGATTTTGAGATGCACGAATGGTCATCTTGAGCCACGTATTTTACCGACCAGCGGGAGCCGGTTATCGCAGCCAAACGATGGTCCAAATCCGAGGCGAGGCCGAACTTCAAATGCCCAGATGGCGCCGTGCGAAATTACGGGCCACGGCTTCGGCATCGCAAATGCCAACGGGCGGGCCGGAATGCATAAAAATCGCCAATGATTTTGCCCTCTGTTGGTCTCGTTCGTCTGCATCCGCTCCGTGCGACATCAGACCGCGTATTCGGCCTCCGCTAGCTCCCCCTTGGCAAGGGGGAAGACAATCTTCCCCTCTCTTCCCAGAAACGGGATGGAATCGGCGGACCCAGGCTTTATTGACAAACCTGCACGCTTGGGGTAGCTATGCTCGTTTGCCCAAATGACTTTGACGGGCCGAGAGCCCACAATTATCAAATCCAGATCCCGCTCCTTTCCTCGCGAAGGGGCGCGTCCAATAGGTTTATCCAACAGTTGGGAGAGAATCAGGAATGATGTTAATTCCTCAGTGCGAAATCCAGGTCACTTCACCCGAGTGGAACTTGTCGATTGATCCACGGCCGGCGTGGTGCGATGCCGAGCTGTCTGACTTTGACGAAGACGGCGAAGGCGATGATTTCGATGAAGACGACTTCGATGACGACTTCGACGACGATTTCGAAGAAGAACTGGAGGACGAATACGAAATCGAGCAGGACTTTGGCGAGGCCGAATCCGACGACGAATTTCCCGATGGCGATTTTGACGGCGAGTTCGAAGGCGAAGAGGATGAAGAGGCGGAACCCGCCGAAGAGGCCGAGCCGGAAAAGGAGTGACCGACTGGCTCACTTATGCGACGCGCCGCCAGTACAAGCCCCACCGATAAAATCACAGGCAGCCAACCTGGCTGTTTGGCGAACCTTTTGCCCTCCTGAGACTGTCTTGCAATTGCAATAAACAGATCTCCGTGGTCTACTCATCCGTTTCGTTCAAATAATCCATTCGATTGGACCCGCGCCTCATGTTTGACCCCGTGCCCGGCGGTGCCGACTTTCCCGCGTTGGAAGAGGAAATACTTCAACTCTGGAAAGAACACGGCATTTATGAGAAGTCGCTGGAGCGCCGTAGCGGTTCGCCAAGATTCGTCTTCTATGAAGGCCCGCCAACGGCTAACGGGATGCCGCACCCCGGCCATTGCCTGACTCGCGCGATCAAGGATTTGTTTCCCCGCTACCGCACCATGCGGGGCTACTTTTGCGAACGAAAAGCCGGCTGGGATACGCATGGGTTACCGGTCGAAGTTGAGGTCTGCAAAGAACTCGGAATCCACTCGAAGGAAGAAATCGAAAACTACGGCGTCGAGCCCTTCATTCAAAAGTGCCAACAGAGTGTCTGGCGGTACATGAAGGAATGGGAGCGGCTGACCGAACGGCTGGGATTCTGGATCCACCTCGACGAAGCTTATGTTACCTATCACCAGAGTTATGTCGAAAGCGTCTGGTGGTCGCTGAAGAATTTGTTTGATCGCGGCTTGTTGTACCAGGGGCATAAGATCGTTTGGTGGTGGGCTCAAGGCGGCACGGCGCTTTCCGCCGGCGAAGTCGGACAAGGCTACCGAGAAGTAGCCGATCCGAGTGTCTATGTCCGCTTTCCACTGGTGGATGAACCTGAAACTTCGCTGCTGGTGTGGACGACAACCCCTTGGACATTACCCAGCAACCAATTTGCCGCCGCACGGAAAGACCTGGAATACGCCACCGTCGTTGATTCCGAATCCGGGCAGAAGTTGATCTTGGCCAAGGATCTGGTCGAAACCATCGCGGGCAAAGTGAAACGGGAACTGACGGTCGAGTCGACTTGTAAGGGCAGCGACCTGATCGGCAAGCGATACGTTCCCCCGTTCGACTATTACTACCCGTCACAAAAGGACAAAACCGGCACACTAAAAGAGGGCGGCAGCCAGCACGTTGCTTGGCGGGTTGTTCCTGCTGACTTTGTCACGGTGGAAAGCGGCACCGGCCTGGTTCATCAAGCGCCTGCCTTTGGCGAAGTCGACTACGATGTGTTGCTGGAAGAACAGCAGCGGTTCGTCGACGGCGAGGGCCCCGAGTTGATCAACGCCGTTGCCCCCGACGGGACCTTCACGGCGGACGCTGGCGAGTATCAAGGTCGCTGGGTTAAGGAGGCCGACAAAGACCTGGCCCGCGAATTGCGTGACCGCAATTTGCTGTATCACCGCGAGCAATACATTCACCAGTATCCGTTTTGTTGGCGGGCCGACGAAGATCCGCTGATCCAATATCCGCGCCGAAGTTGGTTCATCCGCACGACTCAGTTCAAGGATCGGATGCTGGCCAACAACCAACAAGTCAACTGGCTGCCGGAGCACATCAAAGCCGGTCGCATGGGTAACTTTCTGGAGACCAATGTCGATTGGGCACTGTCCCGCGAACGCTACTGGGGCACGCCTTTGCCAATCTGGGTCTGCGGCGAAACAGGAGAAAAGGAAGCCGTCGACAGCTACGACGAACTGCTCGCCAAACCGGGTGTGCAAGGAACGGAAGTTTGGGAGCAGGCAAAGAAAGGCAACCCCGACCTGCCTGACGATTTGCGGGTGCACAAACCGTACATCGACGAAGTGACCTACGATTCGCCCTTCGCCGACGGTGCGCGAATGAAACGGGTCACCGAAGTGATTGACTGTTGGTACGACAGCGGCGCGATGCCGTTTGCCCAATGGGGCTACCCGCGCGAAAACCAAGATCGATTCAAGGAACAGTTTCCCGCTCAGTTCATCAGTGAAGCGCTCGACCAGACTCGAGGATGGTTTTATAGCCTGATGGCAATCAGCACGATGCTGTTCGGCGATGATCAAGAGGACGCGGAGACGCCGAAGTTTGAATTCCCGCATCCGTATCAGAACTGCATCGTCCTGGGATTGATGCTGGCCGAATGGTGGGAAGACAGCAACGATTCCTCCAAACGCACGCTGTCGGAAGAAGACGCCCGCGAAGCATCGGGTGACAAGTACGTCAAGAAGATCGGCAAGATGTCAAAGAGCTTGCGGAACTATCGCAGTCCGCAAGAGATTTTCGATAACTACGGCGCGGACGCCTTGCGATGGTATTTCTTCGCCAATCAAGCGCCGTGGAATTCGATCATCTATAGCGAGCGGACGATTAAGGAGAGCATTCCCGAGTTTCTGCTGCGACTGTGGAACTGCTACAGCTTCTTCGTCATTTACGCCAATATCGATGAATTCGATCCCGGGAAATCGATCAACGATGCCGGGCAAGTTGATGCCGGCGTGCTCGCATCGGGAGACGGCTATCGGCCGCTAGACGAGCGTGGCGAACTCGACCGCTGGGTGCTGAGCGAATTGAATCGAGCGATCGCCACCGTCGTCGAGCGAATGGATGCTTACGATAACTACGCCGCCTGCACGGCGCTGAACGAATTCGTCGAATCGTTGAGCAATTGGTATGTACGGCGTAGCCGCGATCGGTTCTGGAGCGCGGAGAAGCAGGATCAAGAAAAACTCGACGCCTATTGGACCATGTACGAATGCCTGGTCACGACCACGAAACTGATCGCTCCGTTCACGCCGTTTCTGGCCGAGCACTTGTGGCAGAACCTAGTTGGCGTACTTGACGACGCGGTGGAAAGCGTTCACCTATGCGACTACCCGACGGCAAGTCCGGGCGCGGTCGATGAATTGCTTTCCAAACAAATGGCTCTCCTGCGCGAAGTTGCTTCGCTGGGACGCAGCGCGCGCATGGAAGCGAAGCTCAAGGTTCGACAACCGCTGGCCAACGTCGAGGTAATCTTGGTCGATGATACTCATCAAAGCTGGCTGGAAGATCACGATGAACTGCTCTGCAAGGAGTTGAACGTCAAACAGATCGAGTACACATCCGACGCGGAAAAGTACATCACCTATCAAGTGCAACCGAACTTTAAGCGGCTGGGGCCGCGTGTCGGCAAGCTGATGCCAGCCGTTAAGAAGTCACTGGCCGCGGCGGACGGAGGGACACTGCTGGCGGAGATGCAGGCCAACGAGAAAATCGTACTGAACATTGACGGTGATACCGTCGCGCTGGATTCAGAAGACATTCAAATTCGACTGGAAGCAAAGGAAGGCTGGTCCGCCGCGCAGGGAAAAGGCTGCGTCGTGGTCTTGTCGACGGAGCTTACTCCCGCGCTGATCCGCGAGGGATACGCCAACGACCTGGTCCGACTGATTCAAGATCGCCGCAAGCAGTTGGAGTGCGACTACCAAGATCGAATCGAAGTAGGTTTCGTAACGGAGAGCGACGACCTGACGGCAGCGATCAGCGAAAACCTCGAACACATCCAACGGGAAACGCTCACCGAGAAGCTGTCGTTCGATCCACTTGCTGGCGAAGGCGTCGAGCACACAATCTCGGAGTTTAGTTTGACGTTGTACGTCGTTGTTCGCTCCACGAACAAAACGCCATGACCGCCAAGCGATCAGTGACTGAATTCGACGGCATCCAAAATCCGTCGTACCGTGTTGCCAAGCCATGACAGATCCAACCTCCACACCGCTGCCGATTGCCGTTCTCATCTCCGGCGGAGGTACCACGTTAAAGAATCTGATCGCGCGTATCGACGCCGACTCGCTGCATGCTGATGTCAAACTTGTCGTGTCCAGCAATTCCAAGGCGGGCGGCTTGCCGTTCGCCCAAGAGCGGGCGATACCGACGCACGTTGCAAAGCAGAAGTCCTTCGCCACGCCCCAAGAATTTTCCGAGGCGGTGTTCGGACCCTGCCGCGAGCTAGGCGTGGAACTGGTAGTCATGGGCGGGTTTTTGAAACACGTATTGATTCCGCCCGACTTCGAGAATCGGGTGACCAACATCCACCCCGGTTTGATCCCCGGTTTTTGCGGCCAGGGATTCTATGGAAGCCGAGTACATCAAGCCGTGTTGGATTACGGCGTCAAAGTCAGCGGTTGCACGGTTCATTTCGTCGACGACGTATACGATCACGGTCCCATCATTCTACAGCAGACCGTGCCCGTACTCTCCAGCGATACGGTGGAATCTTTGGCCAAACGCGTGTTCGACCAAGAGTGCCTCGCCTATCCGAAAGCGATCAATCTGATCGCAAATGGCAAAGTACGCGTCGAAGGCCGGCGAGTGATGATTGGCTAGTTCCCTTCGGTCGCTGGGCGATCGCGGCAGGGTCATTTGCGTTTTCGAATCGCCGATGATGAAATGTCATTTCGGAATTGCTGCTGGGTAACTTCGTTGCAAAGCTGGCTAAGTTCAGGTGGCAATTCAAGTTGACTTAGCACCATGAACTCCGCGGGCAAGGTTCGGCCGAAGACCAGGAAGCGGCAGTCTTGCTCGGCGATTCGTGTTATGGCGGCAACCATGGACTGCTCGCTGCCGCCGTAGTATTTCGGGTCGCCGATTCGCTGAATCGTGTCGGCTCCGACGAGAAACGTCACGCCGGGAAAGAGCCGCGCCTTCTCGACAAACGTCGGTGCCCGGGTCAGCCACACCCTGTCGGTTTCGTTGAACTGGGAAAGCCGCGACTCGATTTCAAATTGATCCAGGTCGGCCTTGTCGACATTTGTTATAGAAATTTCAAAATGCACCGGGGCATTTAACAAGTGGGCTGACAACCGGGTGATTTCCCAATGGCCATCGTGCAGCGGGTTGAACGCGCCTGGAAACAAGACCGCCGGTGCCTCGGAAGAGAGGGTTCCGCGAGCGCAATGTCGGTCAATTCGCCCCTCCAATAAGTTCCGCCGGACTTGCGAGAATTCGCCACTGCTTTGACTCATTCACTCACAACCTGTTCACTTGTTCGGAATGCGGATTCCGTGCGATCTCGCGCGACGGACCGCGACCTACCGCAACAGAAAGTAGCACGCGATCGTGATGACTGCCGCGCCGATCAAGTTGAGCATAAAGCCGTTGCGAACCATGTCGCGCGTCGAGATGTACTCGGTGCCAAACACGATCGCGTTGGGGGCGGTCGCGACGGGCAACATGAAGGCGCAACTGGCGCTGATGGCGGCGGGCACCATTAGCAGTTCGGGGGCAACTTGCCGTGCGTCCGTGGCCATGGCGGCTCCCGCTAGAATCGGCATCATCAGATTCGTGGTCGCGGTGTTCGACGTGACTTCCGTCAAGAAAGTCATGACCAGGCAAATGACAACAATCATCGCTAGGACGTTCCACGTCGTCACGCCCGACAACAAGGTTCCAATTTGCATACTCAACCCCGACTCTTTGAATGCCATGCCCAGCGCCATGCCGCCCGCGAACAATAACAATAATCCCCAAGGTACTTTCACTGCGGTTTCCCAATCCAGCAGCCTGCCGCCCTTGCCATTGGAAACGACAAACATGACCACGCACATCGCCAACGCCACCGTACTGTCGCCGATCAGGCTTTTACCTTGATGTAGCCACAATTGATCCAGCAGCCCGCCCCAACCGCCAAGCGGTTCGCCTCGTGTGACCCACAGCAGCGAAGTGATGGCGAAGATCGTCAACACACGCACCTCTTCCGGACGCCACTTGCCCGGGTGTGGAATGATCACCGATTCTCGCAGTCGTAGTCTGCAGGTGAGCCAGAACCAGGTTGCGGGAACCATCACGATCACAATCGGAACGCCAATCTTCATCCAGCCCAAGAAACTCCACGTCTTGCCGGTATACTCCTGATAATGGGCCATGAAGAGCACATTGGGCGGCGTGCCGACCGGTGTTCCAATTCCTCCAATATTGGCGGCGAAGGCGATTCCCAATAGCAGCGGAATCGCGAGTTGTTTTTTGTCCTTGCTCTGCTCAAGTACGGCCATGGCAACCGGCAGTAGCATCAAGGTGGTGGCCGTATTGGAGATCCACATCGAGAGTACGGCGGAAGCGACCATGAACCCCAGGACCAGCCGCCGTCCGCTTCCGCCCCCGATCAGGCGAACCATGGTCAAGGCCACTCGCCGATGCGCGCCGCTCTTTTCCATGGCGGTGGAAAGAATGAAGCCCGCCATCAGCAGCATGATCAGCGTGTGTCCATAAGCCTGGGAAACTTGCGAGTGCGACAGCACGCCGCCCAGTGGCAGCAGGGCGAAAGGAATGAGTGAAGTGACGGGAATGGGAACGGGTTCGAAAACCCACCAAACAGCAACCCACACCGTAACCGCGACCGTACAGCAAATCTCCGGAGATTGGCCGCTGAAGGCGAGCGACACGTAAGCCAAGCAGCCTAACAGGGGCCCCAGCACCAGCGCCAGATTCTTCGGATTGGAGAGTAACGCGCGGAGCAATTCGGCAGTCTTTATTCGACAGCGGAGTTCGTAACCGAGGAGGAAGGCTCGACGGCGGACAATTCATCCGCCGTAGCGGCGGCCGGTTCGCGTGCTTCGGCAATGGTCGGCGGACGTCGGCACTCGTCGCGGACAACTTCGGCCATCCGATCCAGGCATGAGACCGGCATCTCGACCGAGAACGGCAGGAACACGGTCTTGGCGATCACACGCTCGGCTTCGACGGCCGTCAGCTCCGGCCGATCCTTCGGCGGCGGGACGACACAATGGCTCTGACCCTGCGTGGCGTCGAAGCCGGCTTGCCACAGTCTCACTAGTAGGGGTTGCGGCTCTTCGACTTGCACGGGGAACACCCAGTGGGTGTGGTCCGCAGCGCGACAACCCGGCCGAACCACTGATCCGTTAAGGAATTCCACCAGCAATCGCCCCCGCGACTTTCGTAGTTCAAGCCGATGTTGCTCAAGCCGCGCCACACGGCGCCCGAGCAACGCCAACAGGGTGGTCGACGGTTGCTTGCGGATCTGTTCAAAAAATCGTGGTCCGGTGAATCCTCGCGCCACTCGGTTCGCCAGTCCATCGTGATCGCGGCCAAACATGCGACACATGCTCGCGACCGCTCCCAGGAACCAGCGAGTTGAAATCGTCTTTATGCCACAATATTTGAGCAGTCGGCGGAAAAACGTCAGCCGACTTTGCAGCGGATACTCGGCATAGGCCGACCTCATACGGGCCAGCAATTCAGTGTCGCGAACGCCAAACACGGCACCACCCAGCGCCGTGGCGGTCTTAATAGGCCCAAAGCTGAACATGCTCACATCGCTGGCCGGATGGCCGCGATAGCTCTCACCGACAAAGGCTTGCGCGCAATCTTCTATGACCATCAGCCCGTGTTCGCGGGCGATATCAAGGATCGGTTCCATCGGCACGCGACTGCCAAACAGATGGGCGACCACGATCGCCTTGGTTCGGGGAGTGATCGCTTGCCGCATCTTATCAAGCTTGGGTGCCAACCGGTCCATGTCCAAGTCGACAGGGACGGGAACGAGACCATGATGCTCGACGATTCGCACCATATCGCCAATCGTAACCGCGGACATCAGTATTTCGCTGCCAGGTGGCAGGTCGAGTACCCGCAGCATCAAATCGAAGCCGGTTCGAATGGAAAGGCAAGGAAGCGTGTGGTCCGATGCAAACCACTGCTGGTCGATCTCTCGTTGGGCCGCGGCACGAGGCTTCCCCCACAACGACTGGAGAACTCCAGCCGCCAAGTCCGACCATTCGATGTCAATTCGCTTCCTAACCCACATGAAGTATCTTCTTGCCGGTAAACGAGTTGAGGATCAAGCTCACGAGAACGGATATCTGAATACCGGGATAGAAGTGATTTCTTCAGTTCATCCGAACGTCGCCCGCGAACATGGAATGGGTAAACCTCAATGTGAAAATGGCGTGCCAAAAGCTAGCAGCCAAACCGTCCTTCAGTCTACACCAATATTGCCCAGGAAACATGCACCTCGGAACACGAAAGTCGGGAGGATAAACCGCACATTCGGCAGAATCGTTTGGGCGAGAACGTCCTCGCACAGTGCGGGTGCCCAAATTGTTCCGCGAAATCTGTCCCGCTGGCTTCAACTTCCGCCGGCTTCACTATTGTCCTCCCGGGCAACTTGTTACGGGATGGCGTTTTGCCGAAACGGCATAAATCCACGGGCAACCCAGGCAATCGTTCGGCAATCCAGGTATGATGGAAGGAATATCCGAGAGTTGAAATCGCGAACCTAGCTGCTAGTTAACCAATCTTGCCCGGCAAGATGCCGCGCGTTGATAGCCGTGACGGGGCTCTGTTGTCGATGAATCCACTAAACCAATTGCGGCGGACTTTTAGCTCCAGTTCCGATCCCTCGACCCACATGACGTGGGCTTCTCGAAGTTTGGGCCAAACGGTGACCCGAACCGGCGGGTTCTTGAAACGGCAGCTTTGGATTTGGCCCATCATCGCCATCGCCGTGCTTTCAGTGATTGGATTCGCGGTCCGCAACGCCATTGAATCCACGATGAAGGACACGCTCGCTTCGCAACTGCAGACGCTCCGCAAGATGGAAACGTCCATGCTGGTGACGTGGTTTGAAACGCAACTTTCCAATGCCGAGACGCTGGCCAACGATCCTCAGATTCGCAAGACGACTGAGCGAATGCTATCGGAAGCCACCGCGGTCGAAGTGGATGACCGGCAGACGGCCGAGTTGACGCTGCGGCAAGAGCTTGAGGATGAACTTGGTCCTGGCATGTCGTCGCATGATTATGTGGGCTACTTTTTGGTGGATAGTTCCAGCCGAATTATCAGTTCCTCGTACAACGAACTCATCGGGCGGGAGAATGTGCCCGAATACGAGGACTTCCTACAGCGCGCCCTGGACGGTAAAGCCGTTATTTCCCCGCCGTTTCAAAGCCTGGTGCTGATGACCGACAAAGAAGGCAAAATGCGGACGGGCGAGCCGACCATGTTCGTTTGCGCGCCGGTGCGTGACCCTAACTTCAAAGTGATCGCGGCCTTGGCACTGAAGATTCGACCTGAGAACGAGTTTACGCGCATCCTGCAATTGGGCCAGATTGGCGAATCGGGCCAAACCTACGCCTTCAACGAAGAAGGGCGGATGGTCTCCAATAGCCGCTTTGATGAGGAACTCATGCTGCTGGGCTTGTTGCCCGACGAGGAAAACTCGCGCTCCATTCTGAAGGTCCAGCTTCGAGATCCGCAGGGCGACATGACCGACGGCCATCACCCCATGGTGCGGCGCAGCGAGTTGCCGCTAACGAAAATGGCATCGGCCGCCATCATGGGTCGGACCGAGTATGACGTGAACGGCTATCGAGATTTTCGCGGCGTCATGGTTGTGGGGGCCTGGACTTGGTTGCCCGATTACAAACTGGGCGTGGCGACGGAAGTCACCATGGCCGAGGCGTTTCGTCCGCTTACGATTCTGCAAAGGACCTTTTGGGCGCTCTACGCCCTGCTGGTTGCCTGTTCGCTGGCGATTTTCGGATTCACTCTGGTGGTGGGCCGCTTGCGGCGTGATGCACAACGGGCCGCCATGAAAGCCCAACACCTGGGCCAATACTCTCTTGAGGAGAAGATCGGCTCGGGAGCGATGGGGGTCGTTTATCGAGGATGCCACGCGATGCTGCGGCGTCCGACGGCGATCAAAATGCTGGACGTGGACAAAGTGAACGAAGGTTCCATGCAACGATTCGAACACGAAGTTCAAATCACGTGCCAACTTAATCATCCGAACACCATAGCCATTTTCGATTACGGGCGTACTCCCGAAGGTGTGTTCTACTACGCGATGGAATACCTAGACGGCGTGAACTTGCAGACCTTGGTTGACGACTATGGCCCCCAACCCGAGGAACGGGTCGTTCACATCTTGTTGCAGATCTGCGGTTCGTTATACGAAGCCCACTCGCGCGGCTTGGTGCATCGCGACATCAAACCGGCCAACATCATGCTCAACCGGCGCGGCGGCGAGCCGGATGTGGTCAAGGTGCTTGACTTTGGATTGGTCAAAGCCATGGATGGCGACAAGCATGTTCGCCTGACGGCCAATAACTCACTCACGGGGACGCCCCTCTACATGTCCCCCGAAGCGATTCAAGCGCCAATGACGGTGGACGCCTGCAGCGACATCTACGCCGTCGGCGCGGTCGGCTACTTCTTGTTGACCGGTCGGCCCGTCTTCCAGGCCAACTCGTTGGTGGAACTTTGCCAACATCATGTTGACTCGGTGCCCGTGCCGCCTTCCGAACGACGTGGAAAGCAGGTCTCGGCGGAAATGGAGGTGGCGATCTTAGCTTGCTTGGAAAAATCTCGCGCCAAGCGGCCACAAACCGCGCGTGACTTGGCGAAGCAGTTGCTAAAGAGCCCCGTGGCCCAGCAATGGGCGGACGCGGACGGCGATGCCTGGTGGGGTCGTCATGAGCGAGGCCAACAAGATGCTTCGTCGGTTCTCAATTTACCCGCCGACAGCACGACCATGAAAGTCTTTGAACAGACGATGATCACCGACCAGCCGACGGAATCAGTGCTTCATTCGTCGGATGAAGACCGATCCTCCACGCGGGGATTGACCTGAATCGCGCGACACGGGCGGGCACGATCAATCGGCGATTCCTTCCACCAGTCGCACGACGCTCCCGCCCAGAGCCGCCACGCTGGAGTGCTTGCGTTCATCGCTGAGCCCGCCGTTCTCGCCGAACGCGGCGTGAGCGTTGGGAATGGCCACCTGATCGGGAACGACCAAGACGCCGATGTTGCCCAGAATTGCCCGCAAGTGAACCAGTCCACGAAGCCCGCCCAGGCCGCCTGGCGAGGCGCTCATGATGGCCGCGACCTTGTTCTTGAATGCCGCCAAGGGCGTTTCCCCCTCCGCGGGCCGCGATACCCAATCGATTGCGTTCTTCAAGGCGGCCGTCACCGAGCTGTTGTATTCGGGCGACGCAATCAGCAATCCGTCGTGGTCCAGCATGACCTGTTTTAGCTTGAGGGCGTTTTCCGGCACGCCTTCGCCTTCGAGATCCTGGTCGAACACGGGAAGCGGATAGTCGCTCAAACGCAAAATCGTAACTTCCGCACCGGCATCGGTTGCCCCCTGAGCCGCAATGCCGACCAGCTTCTGATTGAAGGACCCAGACCGCAAGCTACCAGAGAATGCGAGAATTTTTGGCTTGCTCGACATGTTTTCCGCCTTCGTTAGACCTTGCTTCGTGATTGTTGAAACCTGCGCCGATTATCGTACTCGAAGCAACGCCACAAGCACACCACGCCGAATCCCGGCTGGAAGCTCGCGACGACATCGGTCCGCACGCGCTCGCATTCCTTTCGTTGCTAACTGGGGACTAGCGGCCGCGGTCGGAATCGATCCATCGCGGCGCAAGTTGCACGCGGCGGACGCCGGCCTGCTCTGGAGAGTCACTCTTCAATGGCGAACACGGACAGCGTGCCATCGTAACTGACAACCAGCACTCGGTCCGACGACGGTGAAAACTCGACACACGAGTTCCGCCGAGTCGTTGCCTTCTTTATCTCCGCGATTACTTTGCCCTCAAAATCCAACAGTGCCAAATCGGTCGAGGTACCGGTCAGGGCGATCCACTGTTTGGCAAAGGAAACATCCATTTCAATGTGGCCGTTTCGACCTCCAAACTTTGCTACGCGTTTGGCAGCCAAGTCGCGCACGAAGACTTCGCCAATCCCGAAACAGCCGCCGTCCATGGTGTAGACGAGAGTGTTGTCGCCGTCGTGGCGAACATGGCTCAAGAAGGGCGGGCCAATGACAAGATGCAGGTTTTTTGGTGCCTCCATAATTCGTCTGCCTTCGAAATAAACGGCCGCATTGGTGCGGGCGTCACGCACGCTAACGACGCCGACATCGGCAATCGCGGCCACACGGCTTCCGTCAGGCGAAAGCGAAATCTGGTCGGGCGACGCATCTATATCAAATGCCGACAGCACTTTTTGGTAGGTCGAGTCGAAAACATAACCGTTGCGGCCAAATTGACGTTCGTAGTCGCAAACGATAAGTCGTCCGTCCTCCGCCAACGCAACACAAGTTGGCACAAAGTAGGGAGTGCCTAGAAGTTTGGCAAGCTGTTCGCCGTTCACATCAAAAGTATTCTGCCCGGTCGCGCAGTCGATGATGGAGATTCGCTTCCCACCCAACCACCCCTCGTTTTTGCTGGTGTAGAGTATGGCTAGCCGTTTCGTGCCCCGTGAATACGACCAATCCCAAACGCGTCTTTTGTTTTCGACCGACCATTGCAGCTCACCTTTTTCCTGCGACAGGCATGCAAGCTCTCGCGGCGACGCAAAGACAATGGTCTGCTTGTCCCCCCAGAAAGCAAAGTCTACTCGGCGGTCATTTAACTTTTCGCCTTTCGGAACGGGATCGCCATGACGGTAAACTCGTTTGAATTCAGCCGCCGGCAACAGCGAGGGCGACAAGGCAAGGGCCAGGCAAATCAGCCGGTAAGTTGCCAGGTATCTCGTCTCCATTGGGTCACTCCTTCCGCCTCACCGTTGAACTTACCCGGCCGGTCGGAAAATAATCCGAGCAATTAGCCACTCCCAGTGGTCCTGGCGCACGGTTAAGAGTTCAACTCGTGAAGATGTGATTACAACCCCTATTACACGATCATACACGCTCGTAAGGATCTTGCTACAACATCGTCCTGCGGCGTACTGGGGCGTGGCCACTTATGCCGCCAATGATCGAGCCTAACGTGTCACTCACTTCAACCGCCGAAATCCGTCCTACACGATCGCCGTGAATCTTGTAAAATAGAAGGGGCGAAGTGATCGTGCGATGACGCCATTAGCTCATCCACTCCGTCGCGTTCGCTGGGCAGGACCGATGTTGCTTGGGCAGTCGAGTTCTGATGTAAAGGCCTGCTGGGCAGCAGACGCCGCTATGGATGCTACGTCCAGCGGGTGGCGAAATGGTTACAAAATTGCAAACGTTTTTTCTCGTGCGTGAGGCGAGGCAGCACCGCGGCCCTGTGGCTAACTCGTTGCAATATCGTCTTTTAGGGGAGTGTCATGAAGCAGCAACAAGGTACTTTGGTTGACCAGCCATATGTTACAGCCTCGCGGTTGCCCCGCTTTGAAAGCCTCATGATATTTCCGAGCGTTTCGCTCGGCGCGCCGGCCAGGGCGACCATTCGAGAAGATGTTCCACGATCTTTCCCGCTCGCGAGGATCTTGCTACATCAACGCCCCTTGGCGGGTCGATTGGGCCGCCGGAGGGCCGTTGTGTGCGCCAGTCGCGAATTTGTTACTCACCGGGCCATTTCACGCGGCCCGTTTCTGAGTGATCTGATTTCAAACATCGGCCCAAGCGGTTCGAAATGCCGTTGCCCAGGGACGAATGACCTAACGTGTCACTCCGGTCGCGCAGATTCAATAAGGGGTCTCGCGCGACGGCCACTGCTCGAAGCCCTTAACCGGCCGAACGAGGTTTTCATTTTGGACCGAGTTCAGTAAAATCCCCATTGCGGATGACCTAAATGCCTATCACACGGAAGTTTATAGATTGGAGCCAGCCCGCTCTGCCCACCGCGGCCGAGCAATTGATCGGTCGTTTCGCCAGCGGCGGCAAGCTCGATCTGAGCGACGTCGTGGTCGTGCTTCCCGGACGGCGTGCTTGTCGGCGGTTGTCCGAGTTGCTGGTCGAGCTGACGGAAAAGCAAAGGCTCATCTATTTTCCGCCGCAAATCACCACGATCGGGTTTCTGCCCGAATTGCTGTACGAATCGAAGCGGCCTTTCGCGACTGAATTGACTCAACGGCTGGTGTGGGTCCAGGCCTTGCGTGAACTGCGAAATCAGGCCAAACCGTTCATTCCCCGCTTGCCCAGTGATGACGCCGTCCAAGATTGGCTCGACCTGGGCACGCTTTTGTGGCGGCAGCATCGTGAGTTGGCGGGAGACGGCTTTGACTTTGGCGACGTCTTGAAGGCGGGCTCCAAAATACGCGGCTTTCCCGAATCGAACCGCTGGAGGTTTCTCCGCCAGGTCCAAGTGAAATATCTTGCGCTGTTGGACAGTATGGAACTGTGGGACCTGCAGACCGCGCGATTGTACGCCATCGAACATCGCGAATGCCAATCGGATAAAGAGATCGTGTTGGTGGGAACGGCCGACATGAATCGGGCAACCCGGGGCATGATCGACCAGATCGCCGATCGAGTTACGGTACTCGTGCATGCCCCGGCAAAGCTGGCCAGCCGCTTTGACCAATACGGGTGTATCGATCCCCAAGCCTGGACCGAGGCAGACATCGATCTAAATGACGAGCACGTCCGCATCGTCGACGGTCCGCTGGAGCAAGCCGCCATGGTGACGCGTTGCATTGCGGAATATGACGGCCGTCTTCGGTCCGACGAGATCACGATTGGCGTGCCCGACGATCATCTGGTGCCCCACATTCAAAGACAGCTCTTGCAATGCGAGTTGCCGTCGCGCTGGGTTGTTGGCAGGAAGATGGCCGACACCTCGCCGTTTCGCTTACTGCTAAGCGCCGCTCGATTCGCCCAACGCGGGCGATTCGCGGATTTGGCGGCGCTGGTACGACACCCGGATGTCGACGATTGGCTGGGGCGGCAGCAGATCGAGGAAGGCTGGCTCACGCAACTCGATGAATATTACAACCGACACCTGCAGCCCCGTTTGGGCCAGTGGCTGCGGGCCGACGACAAGTACGCCGCGCTTCAGCAAATGGAAGCGGCCGTTCGAAAGTTGGTCGAACCGCTGACCGGTGACTCGCGGAGGCTCGGCGAGTGGACACAAGCTATCGCCGAATTGCTCAATGAGGTTTACTCGGGAGTTGAACTAAATCCCGACCTTGAGCCGGACCACTTTCAAGTCGCGACGTTTCGTCAAATTCGCGCGGTGTTGGTTGAACAGCAATCGATCCCCGCGCGTGTGCAGCCGATAGTGACTTCGTCGCAGGCCGTTGATCTGATCGCCGACCAACTGCAAAGCACGCGCATCCCGCCTCGATCGGACGAGGCTGCTATCGAAATGCTGGGTTGGCTGGAGTTGCCACTGGACACCAATCCGGCGCTGATCGTCACGTCGTTTAACGAAGGGTTTGTTCCCACGTCAATCAATTCTGATCTATTTCTACCGGACAATCTGCGCCGTCAACTCGGCTTGGTCGACAACTCACGCCGCTATGCGCGTGACGCCTACGCACTCAGTACGCTGTTGGCCACGCGTCCGGATATCACGCTGATCGCCGCCCGCCGCGACGGTGAAGGGAATCCGCGCGTCCCCAGCCGCCTCGCCTTCGCCACCGACCGGGAAACAGTCGCCCAGCGGTCGCTCGTCTTTTTCCAAAATGCGGATGCGCCCTCGGTCACGCCGGCCCTGCTGGGCGATGACGACATTCCCGAGCACTCGCAGTTTGTCGTCCCGCGGCCGTCGCCCTCGGATGAAACACTCGATTCGCTGAGCGTGACCGCCTTTCGATCCTACTTGGCTTGCCCCTACCGCTTCTATCTGCGCTATGTACTCAAACTAGAATCGATCGACGATGCGGTGGAGGAACTCGACGCGCCCACGTTCGGCAATGTCGTTCACGAAGTTCTCAACCGATTCGGCGACCACGCGGTTCGCGACTCGACAAACGCCGGCGAGATTCAACGATTTCTGCGACACGAGTTGAATCAGTATTTCGACAAGGCCTATGGTCGCGACCGTCTGCCGGCAGTCGAAGTGCAGTTGATGCAACTGCGGGCCCGTTTGGATGCCTTTGCCGATTGGCAGGCGCGATGGGCCAAACGCGGCTGGCAAATTCGGTATACCGAGACCGCGGGCGGCCCCGAACCGATTCGCTTGCACGGAGACGAAGGCCGCTCTCTGGCGCTGCGTGGACGTATCGACCGCATCGACTACCATCCCGAACTCGATCAATGGACGGTCTTTGATTACAAGACGAGCGACCAGGCAAAAAGCCCCGAGCAGACTCATCGACGCGCCGGCGAATGGGTCGACTTGCAACTGCCGCTCTATCGGCTCATTCTGGCATCGATGGGCATCGAAGGATCAATGCAATATGGCTACATCGTCCTGCCGAAAGACTTGACCAAAGTGGGCGAATTGATCGCCGATTGGTCGGACGCCGAACTCGATCAAGCCGAGGCGGTCGCCATGGAGGTCGTGCAGAGCGTCTTGAATCGCGAATTCTGGCCGCCCACTTATCCCGCGCCGAACATCTTGACCGATTACGGCGCGATTTGTCAGGACAACGTTTTCGAGCCCTGTACGGAATTGGCCGCGGCCGGTTCAAGCACGGCGCATTCGGAACGGACATCTCATGACACGGCGTCCGGCAACATGATGGGAGGCGATTCATGAGCCAATATCCCAATGTGTTGATTCGCGCATCGGCCGGCACGGGCAAGACGTTTCAGCTTTCCAATCGCTACATCAGTTTGTTGAACTCGGGAGCGCCGGCGGAAGAAATACTGGCGACCACGTTCACACGCAAGGCAGCGGGCGAAATTCTCGACCGCGTGGTGATTCGTTTGGCGGAAGCCGCGGTCGACGAGGTGAAACTCAAGGAACTCGCGAGCCACATCGCGGCACCGCCCATCAATCGGGCGCGGTGCTTGGAATTGCTGGCCCAGTTGACTCGTAATCTGCACCGGCTGCGCATTTGCACGCTGGATAGTTTCTTTTCGCAGTTGGCCGGGTCGCTCAGCTTGGAATTGGGTTTGCCGCCAGGCTGGAAAATTGTCGAGGAAATCCACGACGCACAGCTTCGCAATGAATCGATCGAAGCGATCTTGCAAAGCGGTTCGACTCGCGAAGTCTCGCGGCTGATGAACTTGCTAACCAAAGGCGAGGCCGAGCGGTCGGTGAGCAGCCTGATCCGGGAAACCGTAAAACACTTGTACGACTTGTACGTGGAAACGGAAGCGGACGCCTGGCGGAGATTCCCTGAACCAAAATTCCTAACGAACGAAAAACTGCTGGAGACCACCGAACAGTTGCACACCGTCGAAATCCCCGAGGACAAGCGTTGGCAACGTGCGCGCGAAAACGATTGGCGCGCGGCGATGCTCAATGACTGGGAACTGTTTATCAGCAAGGGGCTCGCGGCCAAAGTAATGGAAGGCAAGACGGCCTTCGGCAGCAAACCAATTTCGACGGATTTAATTTCGATCTATCAGCGGTTGCTGGGCCACGCCCGCGCGCAAATCATCGACGCGTTGGCCAAGCAAACCGCCGGCACCCACGAACTGCTGGAAAAATTCGATAAAGTCTATCAAAGCGGCAAACACGAAATGCGCGTGCTGCGGTTCGAGGACATTACGCGATTCTTGTCGCGGTTGGCCACCCACGATCATGGCCAGCATCAATATCGGCTCGACGCCCCGCTATCGCACTTGTTGCTCGACGAATTCCAAGACACGTCGCTGGCGCAGTGGCTTGTGCTGAGGCCGTTCGCCGAACGGGTCACAAAACGCAGCGGCCAGCAATCCTTCTTTTGGCTCGGCGGACAATCGTCGTTCTTTTGCGTGGGCGACGTCAAGCAAGCGATTTATGGCTGGCGGGGCGGGCGCTCGGAAATCTTCAATGCCCTGGAAGCACAACTGGACGACCTTCAGCACGAAACTCTGAACGAAAGCCGCCGATCCGCGCAGCCGATTATCGACACCGTCAATCGAGTGTTCACGAATCTGACGGACCATCCAAATCTGGAAACCTTGGAGCACGGTGTTGGCCAGTGGTGTAAGAAATTCGAGCGGCACACCACGGCCATGCACGATCTGCATGGCTATGCCGAACTCATCACCGCTCCGCGCGGAAGCGCCGACGAACGGCAGATCGATGCCACGCTGCGCTACACCGCGGAGAAAATCGACGAGCTTGTGCAAGAATGTCCCGGCCGTAGCGTTGGCGTGTTGTGCCGGCGCAACACGGTCGTGGCGCAGGTGATCTACGAACTGAGAAGGCGCGGCGTGCCGGCCAGTGAAGAAGGAGGCAATCCGCTCACCGATTCGGCGGCCGTGCAGGTCATGATCTCGCTATTGAAACTGGCCGATCATCCCCACGACCGCGCGGCCCGTTTTCATCTGGCCCGCTCGCCCTTGGGTCCGCTGCTCGATTTTGCGTATCATGCCGATGACCAAGCGGCGGAGAAGCTGAGCCGCGAGGCGCGTCGGTCGCTGATGGCGGACGGTTACGGCCCCACGATCCATCGCTGGGCCGAAATGCTCGCCGCGAGTTGTAACCGGCGCGATCGCAACCGGCTGCAACAAATGGTCGAATTGGCTTTCGAGTTTCAGTCGATCGCTACATTGCGGAGCCGCGATTTTGTTCGTTACGTCGAAGGCCAGCGTGTGTCCGATCCGACCACCGCCGACGTCCGTGTCATGACGGTTCACCAGGCCAAGGGCCTTCAATTCGACGCGGTCGTCCTGCCCGATTTGGACGCCGAACTGCTGGGACAAAATGGCCGCTGCGTGGTCGGACAACCCGACCCCACCCAACCGGTGGACCAGGTCTGCCTCTATCGTAGTGTTCAAGTACAAGCTCTGCTGCCGGATGACCTGCAGCAGTTGTTCCACGGCACGACCGAGGATGCGGTCAGCGAGGCGATGTGCGTTTTGTATGTCGCGCTGACCCGCGCCAAACACGCGTTACACATGATCGTATCACCGTCCAGAGCTAACGAGCGAACACTGCACAAAACGTTTGCCGGGTTGTTGCGAGCCGCCTTGACTGGGCAGGAGAAGCTCGAACCAGGGACGACGGCCTTCCAGGTGGGCGATCCCAATTGGCCCTCCTTCGATCCGGCCCAGCGGCCGAGAAGCGCGGTCAAAACTGAAGCGCCCGCGATGAAACTTGCTCAATCGCTCGACCGGCGCGAGAGCGGACTGCAATTCACGTCCCCTTCCGGCCTCGAGGGCGGACAACGGCTGCGAGTGGCCGACATCCTGCGGTTGGACAACACGACCGCCTTGACCCGTGGAACATTGATTCATGCCTGGTTCGAATGCCTGGAGTGGCTTGACGACGGCACCGTTGATGAAGCGGTCTTGCGGCAGGTCGCCTCGCGGATCGACACAACGGGGCTCAACGTGGGCCAGTTGTTGAAACGGTTTTGCAAAATGCTGGAAGCGGACGAGATTGCAAGCTGCCTTTCGCGCGCGTTTTATATATCGCCGCATGATCCGCCAAACGGGATCTTGTTACCCGCGGAATTGGAGCCCGGCAAGCTCAACTTGCAAGTTTACAACGAGGGCCGATTCGTGGTTCGCGATGGCGATCAGATTCTCAATGGCACGATCGACCGGTTGGTGCTGATGTACGACGGCGATCAACCCGTCGCGGCGGATGTGGTTGACTTCAAGACCGATGCCGTCGACGTCGCGAACGTGGAGCAGTTCGCCGAAACCGTGGAGTATTATCGGCCGCAGATCGACGCTTATTGCCGAGCCGTTTCCAAACAGTTTCATCTGCCCATGAATCGCATTTCAGCGCGGTTACTGTTTGTTTCGCCCGGCGTTTCCAAGTTGATCACCCCGGCATTTACTGATGCCACCGCCTAGTTGTCGGCGAAAATTCGAAACGCGCAAAACAAAAGGCCGAATCTCAATTGAGATCCGACCTTAGCGATTTGTCGAGATGATACTGAGGTTACAGGGCAGTGAACTCAGACCACCTGCGTCAACAAAGCTGATTAACGACGGAAGCTAACCTTGCGGAAAACAACCGGAGCTCGCTCGAAGCGGGCCGCAGCGGCGTCGCCGTCAGCCGGAGCTTCGGGAACGTCTTCTTCGACAGCTTCTTCGATAACTTCTTCAACGATCACTTCGCCACCGTCACAGCCACAGCAGTGAACGGGTTCGTAATGGCAACCGCCGTGGCAGCTATGACAGCCATGGCAACCGTGGCAACGGAACAGCCGTCGCAAAGGACCCTGACAACCGTGGCAACCGTGACAACCGTGGCAGCCATGAGAAGCATGACAACCGTCACAAGCACAACCACAACAGCCGTGGCCAGCAACAGCAGACTTTTCACCACCCAACAGGGCGATGCCGACGATCGCGAAGAAAAGCGCGACGCCAAAAACTACGATTCGATTCATTCTAGAATCCTCCAAATAAACTCTTACAGGTACCGTAAGCGAGAAAAACTCTTGTTGCCGTCCAATGGTCTCGCTCCCCGGACGCGACGGCGATCATCCAGGGTTGCGACCTGTCATATACCCTAGGTCAATTCCTTTCTCACCAAACCTCTCTAGCCCTGAAAGTTAAAATAGGAGGCGTGGATAGAATGAACTAAACGCATAGGGTAGGTGTGTTAGATTAGCACGAAACGTAGTCGTGTCAAGGTTGTGGCGTAAAAATGAGAAAAATATGAATTACCGTTAGTTTGTCCAGTATTTTGCCTGTCAAACACAATGGGTCAAGCGGCGATTCTGGGAGGACGTCTGACTCGAACTTGAAACGCCCCTCGACCGAAAAAAAAACGATTCTACGACGGTCTGTCGGCCAGGGATGCCGCAAAAAAACGCGTAGCCGATCCGTTCCTTTCAATTCAATTTTCACTCAGTTTTTTCTTGCACCAGTAGAGCAACGCATTGGGCCATGATGGCTTCCTCGTTGCCGACTGGTCCCACCAACTCGCCCGTCTTGGCTTTCAACCCAACGTCCTCCACGCCGACCTCTAGGATCTCCGCGAGCCGACGCCGTATTTGGTCTTTAAAAGGTAAAATTTTGGGACGCTGAGCAAACACGATGCAGTCAATATTCGCGAGACGAAACCCACCGCGCATGACGCGCTGATAGGCGAGCCGCAGCATTTCGGCCGAATCTCGATTCCGATTCACTTCATCGTTATCCGGAAACATCTCGCCAATGTCGCCCAACGCCGCACCGCCTAGCAAGGCGTCGGTCACCGCGTGCAGTAACACATCCGCGTCGCTGTGACCGATCGCCCGTCGGTTGTGAGGAATGTCAATTCCGCCCAGGCGCAAGAATTCACCGTCGCCCAGCCGATGGGTGTCATGGCCGATGCCAATTCGTACTCGGGTCCGCGTACCTTCCATCCTAGCTTCGTTTTAATCCTGCCGGAATGAAGAAGCAAGTGTCGCCATCCGGAAGGGAACGGATAAATGACTCTTTATTTTAGTACTCAAAGGCGATAATCTCTAAGGAATCAAGACAACCTAAGTGAGGTGCATTGTGCTGACGTTTGCTGGACAGAGATATCGCCATTGTGATGGAGTGAGTCGACGCGGCTTTCTCACGGTCGGCGCGGTTGGTTTCGCGGGCCTGACGCTGGCCGACTTGTTGCGGGCCGAGGCTGCGGCGGGCAGCGGATCTTCGCGGCGAGCGGTAATTAATGTGCATCTTGATGGCGGCCCGCCTCAACTGGATACGATCGATCTAAAGCCGCACGCGCCCGTCGAGATTCGAGGTGAGTTCTCGCCGATTGCCACCAGCCTGCCGGGCGTGCGGATTTGCGAGCTGATGCCCAAGGTGGCTTCGATCGCGGAAAAGTTTACCTTCATCCGCTCGCTGGTTGGTTCCGCCGGCGCCCACGACGCATTTCAATGCCAGTCGGGTTTTCGACGCAACGATCTACAGTCGCTGGGTGGCCGGCCCGCCATGGGAAGCGTGGTGGCCAAACTTCAAGGTGGCCCCACCGACATCGCGCCCTCGTTCATCGATTTAATGCAAGGACGCCCTTTGGTACGCAACAGCGCCCGGCCGGGATTTCTCGGTCCCGCTTTTAAACCGTTCCGACCCGACATTTCCCAAATGTTCACGCGAGAATTGGAAGCGGGCATGAAGGGCGAACTGGCGCGACAAGGCGGCAGCCATACCACCAGCCTAACGCTGAACGAATCGCTGGGTGTCGACCGATTGCAAAGCCGTACGTCGCTGATGAAAAAGCTGGATCGGATTCGCCGCGACGTTGACTCCTCGGGAATGATGAACGCGCTGGACAGTTTCAACCAACAAGCGGTCGGCATTTTGACTTCCGGCCGCTTCGCCGACGCGATGGACTTGACGAAGGAAGATCCACGAATCCTGGAACGATATACTGCCGCGAAACGGCGCGGCGGTGAACAGTTTTATACCGCCGAAGGGCCCGAGTCGATCCGCAAGTTTCTCTTGGCGCGTCGGGCGATTGAAGCGGGAGTTCGCTGCGTTAGCATTTCGATTAGTGATTTCGATACCCATTCGAAGAACTTTCCGCGAATTCGTAATCTGATTCCCATCGTCGATCATGGGCTCCATGCGTTGGTGACCGATCTGGATGAACGCGGAATGTTGGACGACGTTTCCATTGTGGTTTGGGGCGAATTCGGCCGCACTCCTCGAATCGATCCCAAGACCGGCGGCCGCCATCATTGGCCGCGCGTGGGGCCGGCGCTGCTGGCCGGCGGCGGCATGCGAAATGGTCAAGTGATTGGCGCCACCGACCGCGAGGCTGGATCGGCCATCGCACGGCCAGTCCATTACAAGGACGTCTTCGCCA
Source organism: Planctomycetota bacterium (assembly GCA_029259935.1). Next base: position 3,198 of record JAJDEH010000419.1, on the reverse strand, counting down.
CGCTGTATCGCAATCTGGGAATTGATGCCTACGCCACCACGATCGCCGATCCGCAAGGCCGGCCACAATATTTACTCGACGAAGGCCAGGTCATCTCGGAAGTTGTTTGATTCGATCGCAAGATCATTAGCTAGCCGCCGGGAGGTGACGGGTGCAAGTTCGCGACGTTTCTGTTTGGATCGTGGAAATTCCGCAGATCGAACCCATCGCCCCCTATCGCTCGCACGTTCGTACGAGTTCGACGACACAAAGCGCCATTGTGCGCGTGGATACCGACGACGACCTAACGGGGTGGGGCGAATTCAACGTCAACTTTCTGCCCGACAACAGCGCGCGTCGCATGCAGCGGGAGGCGCGGGATTGGCTGGTCGGGCGCGATCCACAAAACATCTCAGCCTTTCATCGTGATTGCCGGCTGCAAACGCGGCTAAAATCCGGAATCGAACTTGCCTTGTGGGATATTTGCGGCAAAGCCGTCGGCCAGCCGGTCGCCGTCTTGTTGGGTGGCATCATTCGGCCCGAGGTCGAAGTGGCCGCTTGCATGGGGATTCAATCATACGAGCGGGCGGGCGAGATCGCGTCTTACTACGTTGAGCAGGGGTTTGGCACACTCAAAACCAAAGCCGGATCGGACATGCGGGAAGATCTCGAGATGGTGCGCGGCGTTCGAGATGCCGTCGGCGACCGTCTCCGGCTGCGCATCGATCCCAATCGCGCCTATTCGCTTGAAGAGGGAATTCAACTCGCCCAGCAGCTCGAGCAATACAGCCTGCAGTACTTTGAACAACCGATCGCCGCCGAACCGCTGAGTGAAGCGGCCACTCTGCGGCAACGAACGAAGACTCCGATCGCACTGAACGAAAGCGTTGTCGACCCCGCCAGCGTCATCGACATCATCCGCCACGACGCGGCCGAATTCATTTTGCCGGACACACACATCGCCGGCGGCATATTGCCCTGCGTGCAAATCAGCTACATCTGCCAAGCGGCTGGCTTGCCGTGCATCATGCACTGCGGGCACGACCTAGGCCCCAAGACCGCCGCCATGTTGCACATTGCAGGCGCTTGCCAGTCGTACCCCCTAGCGAACGACTGCACGTATTTCGGCCTCGAAGATGATGTGATTACCGAGCCCTTCAAAATCAAGGACGGCAAGATCGCCGTACCGACCACCCCTGGCCTGGGCCTTGAATGCGATCCAGAAAAGTTGACTCGTTATAACGTCGATTGCTAGACTTTGCCTCGAACATACCCCGCCACAAGGCGAATCAAAGTGAAGCCAGGACGTTACCGCCATTACAAAGGCAACGAATACATCGTCCTCGGCGTGGCCCGCCAAAGCGAGACCGAAGAAGAACTGGTCGTCTACCGGCAAGACTACGGTGATCGAGAACTCTGGGTCCGCCCCAAGGAAATGTTTCTGGAAACCGTCAACGTCGATGGCCAGAGAGTGAACAGATTTGAGTTCATGGCGAAAGAGGAATAACTCACCGAGTTAACTCTCAAGCGGTCAGTTCAGCGACCACCTCACGGGTCAAAATCATAGACGTACACAGCGATGTCCTCTGTGGATAGGATTTTGTGAATCAGCGGTTCTACCTTGTCCCATTTCCCGCCAGCAAGACCACAGCCAATTCTGGGCATATGCACCGACGCCGACAGTTCCTTTGCTTTTGCGGCTACACGCGTGAGGCACTTTTCGATTGCGTCATACCGAACAGGCGGCCCTTTGCTTCCGGTTTTCATGCCGCGTTGGCCAATCATATTGGCGATCCAAATGTATCGTTCAGCTTGAACGAATTGTACGGCTCCGAGAGCGAAGTCGTTTTTTGAGCGATGCCGGTGCCAGTCACGATAATCCTTTTCGGGCTGCTGCCAACGTTTGCTGACGGCCACCACGAATCCCTTGCCCCACCCGCCCAGGTCATTGCAAACGTGCGCAATGATCTTGACGCCCTTGGCCTGAGGCTGCGTTGCATCGCCTTTTAGATAATGGATTTCATTCATCAGGAGTGTTCTTCACGAAAGGGCTAAAGGTCTGGACTCCAACATCTCTCGCCAATTCGCGCGCCCGGATTCATTTGACCTACTCCAGCAGTTTCTTGATTTGAGGACCCGCATCGTCCAGCAAGCGGCGGAGGTAGGCGTCGTTGTTGGGTTGATCGGGGTAATGCAAGCTCGAACCTGCTTCGAGAAACATCCGAACTAGCTCCACGTACACCTCCTCGCGCTGCTGGGCACCGCCCGAGTAGCGGGAACCATGCACGGCCCAGCCAAGGGGCGAGCTGTCGTGTACGGAATCGAAGTCATTCAGCGGCGCGCCGGCCTCGATCAGCAAACGGGCATTCGCGGGTTGGCCAAACCAAGCGGCCTGATGCAACGGCGTTCCGTCGTCGAGGGCCCGCGCGACAAGATCCGCGCCAGCTGCGATCAAGAACGCGACCGGTTCGGTGGAATTGCGGCCCGCCATGTCCGCCAGCAGACGATCTTCCTCCGGGTTACCGGTGCAAGCCACCGAGGGATGCTCGGCGAGGATCTGGCGTGCTTCGTCAAGCTTGCCCTCGACGACCGCCACCGCGAAGCGATCGGCTTCATTGAGCCGCGTACTGCCACCGCGATCGGCAAGCAAGTCGGCCACTTCCGTGAAGCCGCGTCGGATGGCGTGAGCGAAACCGGTTTTTCCGTGAGCATTCGGAGCATCTACTTCAGCCCCATGGTCCAGCAAAATGGCGACCGCCTCTTTCCGTCGACGTCGCACGGCCACATGCAGCGGCGCTTCGCCATCGACCAACGCATTCGGGTCGGCTCCGTCGGCCAACATTCGGCGCAATACGTCATCGCCATCCACACCGTAGTTGCAATCAAGGAACTCGTGAAGATTCATGTTCATCTCGCACGCACTTATGAATACACGACAGGGTTTCACCACACAGTTGGCTAGAGGTGCGGACCTGGCGGTGGTTCACCATGTGCTCGTAAATACTCTTCCTATAGCTCCCGGAAATACTCCGCAAGGCTTTGAGTTGTCTCCGTCCAGTATAACTCTTCTACGGCTCACGCCAGCGGCTACATGCTGCCGCCGTTTTCACGGATTTCCTAGACGTCAAGGGCTCGCCTCCTTATAAAGGAGGGAACACCGTTCTCCTGTTCTCCCCCCTTTTTTAAGGGGGAACCGGCGAGCCTCCAGCGTTAGCTGGG
>JAJDEH010000418.1 GCA_029259935.1 Planctomycetota bacterium | reverse complement strand
ATCATCTGACTTCCCATGAGCGTGCATGTCGGCTGTACCGCCTGGGGCGTTTTCCGACCGTTCCAAAGTGCCGAGGCGCATTGGAAACTCTTGGGATCTCCCGGTTCTCGCGCTTGGAATGTCTGCACATGCACAGGTTCTCAGACTCCGCCGTGTTCGTCGATCCCTCGCCATTAGCGGAATCGACGATGTTGCCTTCCCCATGTCAGGACCAGGTCGGCACACGAAAGTGATGATGTCGGAGCCGGGTACCCTCTGGGTGGGCTGGCCTGCGTTTCCTCTCGCCGATGCTACACCCACGACGTTACTGTATTGGCTCAGCGTGAACGTGATTTTCTTTGCCAGGGTTTCCGTGAACAATTTGACAAAAGATCCAACCCTCATGAAGGGTCGAGTACGGGTGGTTTGGGTTTTTCGCATTGCGCCAAAAACGAAGAAGACGGAGGCGACGAATGGGCCGCCTCGATCTTCGTCTTTGGACCTGGCTCGGCGCTCGGGTTGCTCCCCAGCATTGCCCTATCCTCCGACCAGGCATTCCCAGTGTAGCATGGAGATGACTCGCCTTGACATTCAGCTCGGTGAACCTTTTCCGCGCGTTGCTGTTGCCGACGTTGCCGAGCCGCCGCCAACTTGGCATCCCGTTCGGCAAACACCTCCTGCTCACGACCTGCAAGTTTCGTCGCTGGCGTCACGTATCCCAACGCACTGTGCAAGCGGACATCGTTGTAATGAGCCACAAAGTCGGCCACGATGCGCCGCGCGTCTTCTATCGTTAGCGGAACGCCGGGGCGAATGCAATCGGCTTTGATGGTGCGGTGGAAGCGTTCCAGCTTGCCGTTGCTTTGCGGGTAGTAGGGCGACGTTCTCACGTGCGTCATTCCGCTGATGCGGACAAACTGCTTGAAGTCCTTCGCGATCGGGCACCGACGCGAAGCGTTGGTCGGCGGGCCGTTGTCGGTGATGATCCGCGGCGCGGCGTTAGGATACTTCTCGCGAGTGCGTTGCAGCACGACTTCGACGTCCTCTTCCAGCATCGTCTCGCGGATCTCCCAGTGCAGTAGGTAGCGGCTGTAACCATCCAGCACACTGCACAGGTAATAAAAGGTTCCGGCAATGTTGATGTAGCTGATGTCGACATGCCAGTCTCGGTGAGGATGCGGCGGTTGGTCGAAGCCCTGGCCTTTGGAGGTGCGTTTCGCCTGGCTGCGTCCGATCAGGTCGGCGGCTTTGAGGACGCGGTAGACGGAGGCCGGGCTGACCGCGACCACGTCCGCGTCGAGCATCATGAACGTCAAGCGGCGATAGCCTTCCAGCGGATACTGGTCGTGAAACTCCAGAATGGCCTGTTTCTCTTCCGACGTCAGCCAATGGTCTCGGGGAATCCAACTGTTGTGTTCGTTCACCTTGCCGTAGCGGTTCTTCCAATCGTAGAACTTACCGGCTTGAACCCCCAACCAAGCGACCATCTGCTTGGCCGGGATGCCCGTGCGGTCCTTCCAATGACGAACGTAATCGACCACCGCATCGCGGGTGTCGGGGGGAACCCAGCATCCTGTTAGAGTTCCCCAAGTTCTTTTTTTAGCTGCACGTGCTCCTGCAGAAGTTCAGCGACGACTTCATCACGCTTCTGGAGTTTTTCTTGCAGGGCGGCGACTTTCTTCTGTTCGGAGTTGGGTTGCTGCCGGTTTTTCCCATTGCGTCGCTCAAAGACGGTTGCGCCGTTCTCGAAAAACTGTTTCTGCCACGCGTAGTACTGCGTCGGCTTGATATGTAATTCGTCGCAGAGGTCGGACACCGGCGTGCCCTCCACCAGATGGCGGCGAATAGCGGCAACCTTGTCCTTTGGCTGAAAACTTCGTTTCTTGGTCATAGAATCTCCCTCGACTTTCGTAACTGGGAAACTCTAGCTCAAAAAAATCAACTTTCGGCTGAGGCGTTACAGTTACCGTCGTCAGCGTACGGTTCGAGGCCAAAGTGATTGGCTAGATCTTCTTTGTAGGACTCTTCCATTCCCAATTCCAAGCCGGTTTATCCCGGCGCTTTCCCTGACCCTTTTTTCTTCTTCAAGACAGGCTCATGTTTGTGGGCCACGTCTCGATGCCTCTCAAGGCTGGACACGTTCGGCTACGGCTGGCTCCATCCAAAGGAGCGTTTCGATCACTTCCTGACTCTTTGCCTCAAAATTCTCTGCATCTGACCTGCGCACTACATTCACAATCACTCTCACAGAAGAGGGAATGGGCTGCCTCAAACCGATGACTTCTCCGTCAACATAACGATACTCTGCCACTCCTTCACTCTTCTCAACGCGAAATCTTCGTGCTAAGGTTTTGCGCCGGGGTGAGTTAAACTCAATTAACCTTGCTCCAGCTGAATTAAGTACTTGGACTCCAACAGACGGCCATTCCTGGAGCCTCCAACCGTATGTACAGACTGCAAGATCGTCTCCAACTCGAAATATGGCGACTAAGCAATTCTTAGTTTTTTTGCCAAATACTAACTCAAACCCCGGTCGCTCAACATCCTGCACCCATCTAGAGAGATTTTGATACGCCGGTAGTTCAGCAACAACTTGCAGGGGCTCATCATCAGCAGCCACGGTAGGCGTCCAGGAAAGTAGGCAACATACAAACCAAAGAACTTTGCTTTTTCCCATTTTACTCATCTTTCTTTTTATCGATTTCATACTCTTCAAGAACAGGGGGAAGCCGATCGATCTTAGGCCTTGTCCGTCCCACATCGGCTTGACACTTGTCGAGCGCGTACGATTCTCCTTTCACCTCCCTGCCCCCTTTTTTCTTCGCGGCGATGGCGGACCATTCGCAACCGCGGGACTATTGGCTCTCTGATTGTAATCTTTTTACAAGTTCATCGATTCCGCCGGCGTCGATCACGCTCTCTGAATCGGACAAGGTGTAGTCCATGATCATGTCTACGCCGAATTCGAACATCGATCCGGATTTCAGGCCGTCAGTGTGGAGCGGCGCACTCAACAGAATCCCGCTCCCTTGCTTGCCATTCCACGATTTAGCTTCGACCCAAACGACTTCACGCGTGTTGTGCATTTCGACGGCGACGCGAAATCGGCGGCCGGGCGCGGTCCAGGCGTTCTTCTCGTTAAGAATCACGACTGCTCTTACTCTTGCTGCGTCGATGGCTTCCTGAAGCTGTTCGATCGACACGCCTTCCGAAATGTCCCGTGATGCTCCCAGCAGTCGTTCAAGCAACGCATCCAGTTCGGCGGCCAATGCATCGCCCGATTGGGCCTTAAAAGTCGGGCCGAGCAAGTCCTGGGGATCTCCGCTCTCGGGTTCGAGGACGGCGAAGGTCAGCGTGATCTTTCCCGTGCCGGAGCCGCTAATCGCGTCACGCAATTCCGCACGGACTGACTCGTTGCGAATCTGAGAAACGTCCAGCTCAAGTGGTCCCGGTTCAATCCTCGCATCGGCTTCGATGTAACGCTGCATGATTAGCGTCATGAGCGGCTGGACCGCTCTCATGTGGTGTTCCGAGAACAGTGCAATTCCGACATTGCTCTGCCCGAACTTCTCCAGTCCCATCGTCACTCCGCGAAGACCGCCTTCGACTCGATACGCACGAACGCCGAACTGTGCTGCACTCAACTCTCCTCGCTCGATTTCTTGAACGCGCAATTCGCTGAATGCGTCTGGCGTAAATGTAAGCGAATCAGCCGTGTCGTGTACGAATGCGTCCAGTTCGCCAGCCATCTTCCCAGTAGCCACCGTCAACGTTTTTAGCAAACGATGCCGTGGATCAAACGGGCCGACGCCAGTAAGCGAAATCGCAACTTCACACTTCTTCAGGCGTTGGATGGAGTTTGTTGACAACCCACGGCCAAAAAAAGCCAGTGCCTCATCGGTTGGCAACGTATGCTCGGCCATTGTCTGCCGTTGCAGTAGAACACCCGAGCCATCCGCTTCCAGCGATTCAAGCAACTCGATCTGGTTGGCACTGCATTTCTTAAAGAGAGCCTGGGCATCGAATTCTTGATCGTTGACAAATAGGACGTAATTGATGAAGACAGGTTTCAACTTGCCGCTCCCTAGGTTGTTTTCGGGTGGTGAATCGGGTTGAGTTGCAGTCGTGGGAGTTTGCGCATGTGCGACCGGAGACAATTCGTTTGATTGAGGCTGATGATTGCAACCAATCGCGACAAGCAACAGCAGGAGCGAATGGAGAATGGTTGACTTCATACGTCTGTGATTTGTGAATTGAGTGGAGAGAATTGTTTGCCGTGCAGTATACGGGAATGGAGAAGGTCTGTCTTCGGTTCGGGCATGCCACCGCATGGTATGAGTCACGCTCAGCCGGCGGAAGAACTCGTTGACCTGATCATCGGCGGTGGGGCGTACCACGAAATGCTGATGGTTCGGCATGGCGACCATGGCGAAGATCGGCAGGGAAATGATGTTTCCATGGTTGGTGGTTGGAGAGTCGCTGATCGCTGCTATGTAGTCGATTGAGTCAAGGGTCGGATTTGGATTTCGTTGGGAAATTCCGATCTGCATCGCAAGCTGCTATTCGATCGTGCCGGGAGCCGGCAGATCATTCAACGAGTTCGCTTGGCAAAG
>JAJDEH010000417.1 GCA_029259935.1 Planctomycetota bacterium | reverse complement strand
GGGCGCGAAGGATGGTGCGCGTAAAGGCGCGATCTGGATTTATCCTCGCAAGTAGTTTTCCGAAAGGTAAGCACGACGCCGGGGATCTTTCCACAATTGGTTTGTGGAACCTGAAACATGGCTCACTTCGACGCTTTGTTCCGTCGAACCGGTCCGGAATGATTGATGCTCTCAGCCCCCGCGCTGGCTCCGGGCATTTCTCGATGCGACCAGCCTTTGCGTTTGCCGGCGGGTGGGATGAGTTTGCCGTTTTCAATTCTTGGCGGAAGGTCGCGGTCTCGAGTCGGATCAGCCGGAACGGTGTCGGCCGTCTGTTGCGTCCAATCTTGCAGCAGGCGGCGCATCATTTTCAACTGGTTGGAAAACTTGGGATCGCTGGCCAGGTTCGTCAGTTGGTCGCCGTCCAAGGAAACTCGATACAGTTCTTCCGCCCGCCGCGGATTGGCGAACAGCAACCGCTGGCCGGGCGTTGTTTTGCCGGCGGCGTGGGCCTGCCACAGTGCTTCGCCGGCGCCAAAGTTGTAAGCCTCGACGCACAGATTTTGCTGATAGGGAAAGTTATTTTTGATGTACAACAGGTCGCCGACGCGAACCATCCGCTCGTGACTCTTGTACACGTGCCAGTTATGTTCCGCGAACACGACATCGCGCACCACGGCGCTGGGATCGCCAAACAGTGGCGTTAGGCTGACACCTTGAACCGTTTTGGCCTGGGGCGTGCCGGTCACGTCAAGAATCGTGGCGGCGACGTCGATGCTGCTGATCAAGCTGCCGCAAACCGCCGGCGTTTTGATTTGCGCCGGATAGTGCAGCACGAACGGTGTGCGAATGCCGTCGTTGTAGAGTCGCGTCTTACAACGCGGAAACGGCCGCCCATTGTCGGCCATGACGATGATCAAGGTTTCTTCTAAGACGTCTTGGGCTTTCAGTTCGGCAACCACGTCGCCGATGTAGCGGTCGAAGCGGCTGACCTCGTGGTAGTAATCGGCCAGGTCGCGCCGAGTCGTCTCGCCGTCGACCAGATAGGGCGGCACGACTGCGTCCTTGGCTGAGTAAGTCGGAGCGGAGTCGTCTTGTTGCCACCCTCGATGGGCATCCGTCGAGGCAAACCAAAAGAAGAAGGGCTGATCCTTCGGCCGCTCTCGAACCAACTGCACCCAATCCTCTTCCCTACCGGGGCCTTTCCCTCTGGAGATGACGTCGAAAGCGCGGTCTTTGTTGCCGAACATGTGATTCTTTCCCGAAAGAGCCGTATGGTAGCCGGCTTGCCGCAGCAATTCGGGGAAACGGATCTGCTCATCGGGCAGCCGGGTGTGCAGTTCCGGCGCGCCGGTGTTGTGGGGATAGCGGCCCGTGATCAGGCTACACCGACTGGGGCTGCAACTGCTGGTCGTCAGATAAGCATTGGTGAATCGCAATCCACCGCCCGCCAGGTGATCGATGTTCGGCGTCTTTACCGTCGGATGGCCGTAGCAGCCCAGGTCTTCATCAGAAACATCATCGGCGATGAACAAGATGACATTGGGTCGCTCGGCGCACCAAGCGGCAGGGGCGCAAAATATGACCGCGCCCGAAGCAGCGAGCAGCGCGAGAAGAGTGCGTTTCATGAATCGGGTCCTTGGAAGGAGAGGGAAATCCAGGGTAGTTTTTTGAGGACTCGTTGTCTAGCGAATTCGATGGGCGTTTGACGCAAACCACGCCAACGTTGCCAAAGGGTTACGGCGTCACGGCCAGAATGCGGCGCTGAATCTTGCCCGCTGGCTTGCAAATAGCTGTCCGATGATTCCCAATCACATGCGGCGTTTGTTTGTACCGCATTATGCCGCCAGGGAACTCGGTCATCGCGCGCCGTTTACTTCACTAAACGAATCGACCAGCGGCCGGACGGCGATCTCAAGCCAGTACCAGGCCAAGGCCAACGGCAACACGGCGGTCAGCAAGAAGTAAACGACGGTCGTGAAAATCTTGGTGAGCGAAGAAAAGCGGCGATTGAACCACAGCGCCGGCAATCCCAGCGGCCCGACGATCAATAACAGCGTGACAACAAACAGCCGGTTGTCGAGCAGTTGGCGGGCGGACGAAATCGGGTGAACCGGAGCGGCCGCAATTTGGTTGGCCTCCGGAATCACCACCGCAGCGGCTTGGCCCGCGACGGCCTTTTCTTCCTGGTCTCGTACCGGAATCCCGCAGCGGCGACAAAAGTTATCATCACCTTCGCACGCAGCACCACATTGATGACAAAAGAGGCTCGGAGCCAAAATGAGTTGTGACATCTTTGGTTGCCGATCGTCTTATATTTCGCGCATGCCTTCAAATCAGAAAAAAGCGGAGCCCATGAACAAGTCTAGCTCATGAACCCAAGGCTTGACTGCAGGTTCACGGTGATACGAGCCCGTCGCCGGCGGACCAACAAGCAGCCTCCGCCGAGATGCGCATGAAAAACGAGCCGGCATTTGCTCGTGGCGTCCAGCCCATCAGCGAACTCACCGATGCCGTGCTAACGCCCAAATCAACAGAGCCATGACGTAGCCTGGCTGGAATCCCGATTCGGAACCTAGTTCGACGGTTCCGTTTCGCCGGGCCGCTCTGCTTCGCTCGACGATGAGGGCGACCACACATGAAGAAGCCCAGCTCCCACGACGATGAGTCCGATGGCCACCCATTGCCAAGCTGACATCGGCGGGCGGAAGATCATCCACAGCGCGAAGTAGACGGAGATCGCGCCGAAACCGGCGAGAATGGCGTAGATCAAAACGGGATTGTTGTCTTTCAACGCGATAGTCAAGAAGACCGTGGCCGTCAGCCCAAATAGGTTGCCCAGAATGAAGAGGACGATTTGGCGAACCGAAAGATGGTCCGAATCGGCCGCGAACTTCCACAGCACGGCCGCACCGGTATGGGCGCAAATGTTGGCCGCTATCCAAACAAAGTCGAGCGAACTTTTCATAATGCTTGATCTATCAGGCAAGTTGAGGAGAAACGCGCGTGCAAATGGCACGGTGGATGCAGGGCAGGTGCGATACTAAATAATGGGCGGGCCTGCTAAAATCAACCGCAATGAACACGGATAGCCCAGCATACACTCGCCGGTCACTCGTCACAATCGCGATGATGTTGCCCTTGTTCGCGCTGATTTTGTGGGGAGCTGGAAAGAGCCTGCAAAACACCGACAACGCCCCCATCTTGTGGTTGCCAGAGGATTATAAGCCGCGGATGGACTATGGGATCTGCGAGCGAGAGTTTCATACGTTGCAATCGCTGTTCCTGACTTGGCCCGGATGCAAGTTGGAAGATGAACGGCTGAGCCGATTGGCGGCCGAACTCAAATCGGACGGCCGTTCGCCGTCCGGGGTGGTCTACGCCGACTACATCAAAGACGTGGTCACGATCGATACCCTCATCGACGGACTGGCCGCCGAGCGAGAGGATAAGCCGCAGTGGAAAATCCGCAAGCAGATCATACGCAGCATGCAGGGAACCTTAGTCGGACCCGACGAACAGACAACTGGCGCGCTGGTGGTCATCACACGCCTGGGTTCCGAGGAAGACCAAGCGACGGTGGATACGGTGCTCGACGCGGCCGTCAAAGTCGTGGGACTGCCCCGCGAGCAGTTGCGCATCACCGGGTCGCCGGTCGAAGGCGCGGCGATCGACATGGAGACGGCGCGTTCGCTGAATTATGCCATTCCGTCCATGATTGTGTCGGTCATCGTTTGCTGTTTGTTCCTACGGTCTGTTTCGTTTACCGCAGTGACGGGATTTATCGGTGCCTTCGGTGCCGCCTTGGTGCTTGCTCTGGTCTATGCCATCGGGGCCCGGATGAACGCCGTGTTAATGGTGATGGCTCCGCTGGTCTTCGTGCTGACCGTGTCGGCCAGTGTTCACTTGGTGAACTACTACTACGACGCGGTGCGCCGAGGCGGCCGGCAGGGCGCCGCGGGACGAGCCTTGGCGATGGGTTGGCTGCCCTGCACCTTGGCCGCCGTGACCACGGCGGTCGGCCTGGGTTCGTTGATGGTCAGCATTATCGCGCCGGTTTTTCAGTTCGGCATGTTATCGATGATTGGTGTGATCACCACCTTGATCTTGCTGCTGCTGGCGCTTCCCGGCGTGATGCAGTTTGTGGGACGGCGCGCCAAGGATTCAGCGGCCCAAGGAAGACGCTCAGCCGACTCGGGCGAAGTGGGTGGTTTGTCTTCGACTTTGGCCGGCCTATTCAGCAAGTGGTGGGCCCCGGTCGTGGTGGGATTTGTCGTCATCATGGCCGCTTCGGCGTGGGGACTGTTCAATGTGAAGACTTCGGTTAACGTCACCGATCTGTTCGACACCGACAGCAAGATCCTTCAAGACTACCGATGGACCGAGGAGAACATCGGCCCGCTGATTCCGATCGAAGTGTTGGTTCGCGTTGATCCCGATTGTCCCATGACCGTTCTCGAGCAGATCGAATTGATCAAGGATCTGGAGAATCGCATCAAAGACGACCTGGGCATCATTGCCAAATCACGCGATGACGGGGAGCCCCTGATTACAAAAATCGTTCCCGGCGGGTCGGCAGCCGAAGCAGGCATTTTGCAACCCGGCGACGAAATCTTGCGAGCAAGCACAGAAGATGACGGCGGCAGAAAGACAACTCGCATCGAGGTCCGCAACCGGCGCGGCGAAACAAAAACCTACACCTTTGCTCGTCAATTAACGCCGACGCTCTCCGTAGCGACGTTTGTGCCATCCATTCCTCACGGTAGGGGAGTCCGACAGGCGATTTATCGTCGAGTTCTCAAGAACAGCGTGGAACGGCAAGTCCCCGCTTTCATCCAAGCAGGATTGGTCGCGGATCTAGGCGAGGATCTCCCCCCTACCAACGAAAAGTTGGAGGCGGTCGACACTGACGACGAAACAACCGAGGACAGGCCGACTTACGACGACGGCCTCTTGTGGCGCATTACCACGCGTGCGCCCGTAATGCAGAAGATTGATTACGGCCAGTACCTCAAACGCTTGGAGCTGCGCGTCGAGGATTTGCTGGCGGAAAGAGAAATCGAAGGGGTCAGTGCAACCTACACGGGACTCACCCCGGTGGTCGAGGCGGCGCAAAAGGCGCTGCTGGAAGATTTATTGAAGAGCTTTTTCACCGCGACCTTATTGGTGTGGCTGGTGATGACCGCAGTCTTGCGAAATCCAGTGGGTGCCTTGGTCGTCATGTTCCCTAACGTTTTTCCCGCGCTCGTTTTGTTTGGCGGAATGGGATGGTTTGGTCAGGCGGTTGATATCGGAACGGTAATGACGGCTAGTGTCGCGTTGGGAATCGCGGTCGATGATACATTGCATTTTCTGACTTGGTTTCGCCGAGAATTGGATAACGGGCACTCGCCTCGAATCGCGGTGGCCAAAAGCTTTGGGCACTGCGCGAAAGCGATGTTCCAAACGACGGCCATTTGCGGCATCGGCTTGCTGATTCTCGCCTTGAGTGGCTTTGTTCCGACGCGACGTTTCGCGCAAATGATGTTCGCATTGCTATTCCTGGCCTTGGCCGGTGACCTGATTTTCCTGCCGGCGCTGTTGGCGGGACCAGCGGGCCGGTTGTTCAGGCCGCGAAAAAAATCCGACGAAGTCGTCGAGCCAATCGAGGAAGTTACAGCTTCCGCTTGATGCAAGAAGAATGGGTAGCCCGTTTCAAAGAGCCGCCAGTTCGCAAGTCCCGACCTGAAACTCGTGACTACTGAAACAGTGGTGGCCGGAACATCCATCGAATTGCCGTTTCGGATTCCAGTCCCGCCGATCGTCGAACTTCCTTGCCATTCAATTTGTAGATGTAGGTCGGGACACGGTTCACACCGTAGTCTTCCGCAAGCTCGCGACAATGGCGTACGTCAATGGTTTGGATGTCGAAGCCTTTCTTACGAAGCGCGGCGACCGCCGGCTTGCTACGGCTGCAGGGGCCTCAGCCTGACGGCAGCGTAAAATACAGCAGTCTTCCTTTGGACGTCCGAGGATTGACTTCAAACCGCTTTTGAATCTCTTCACGGTATTGAAGCATGGCCACCGCCACCGGCAGGCAGAAGGCCACCAGCAACACCAATGCTAATTTTGGGCCGTTCATGATTTATTCATTCTCGTCAGCTTGAAACGTGTTCGTTCGGCCGCGGGAACGCGGGGCAACAAGCGGCCGAGATTCGCTTACACAAACGTAAGTCGCGGGCGGGAGAGGACCTTGGGCGGCGAGAGAAATCTCCGGTATCGGCCGCCCGGCGGATTGGGTCGTAGCAGTTGGAAGGATTGCCCCTCTGCGCAGCCTGAAGGTGCGTTTAACCTCCACGAATGCCAGCGAACCGGTTGGCACCTCGGGGCTCGACATCAGTCCGCTCCCATGCACCAGGGGAATAGGAGTGATACCCTGGGCCTCCCACGGTAGGCTTGCTGCTGGAGTCTGTAGGTTATAGATTTGCTAGTGCCACACTCGTTTCACGATGCATGCACCGAACCATTTTTCCTGATTTCACTTGTCTTACCACTGCGGCGTGAATTTTTAGGGGAAAGGACCAACCTTCGCCGGTTACAAGACTTTGTTGACGACGGTTGGAATAGTCATGATGCGAAATCTTATTTTCGTTTGGTTCGTTGTTGGAGGGCTCGCCCCGACCAGCGGTTTGATTGCGTCGGAAGGGAACGCCCAACGTGGATATGAGTTGCTTTTGGGGAAGGCTTTCCTGCCCCCGGAATTCGACGAGCGAACGTTTGAAAACACTTGGCAAGTATGGCCCGAACCGCTTCGCGCGCGGGCCGAAACAGCCACACCGTCCGAACGGCGGCGCATGGCCTTTGTCCGATACGGGCTCACGGTCCGTCCGTCCGACGATTCTGGCAAGCCGCTACAATACGTCGTCGACGAAGAAGGCAATTGGACGATGAATTGCTTTTCGTGCCACGGCGGCGAGGTTGCCGGGCAAGTGGTTCCGGGCGTGCCCAACGCGCGGTATGCGATGCAAACGTTGTATGCGGAGACGCGGGCCACCAAGCGATTGATGGGTCAGAAACCATGGGGCAAGGAGTTGACCAGCCTCTTCTTTCCGCTGGGCGGTTCCCGCGGCACGACCAATGCCGTCATGTTCGGCGTGGCCTTGAAGGCGTTTCGCGACGACGACCTCAACATCGTCCTCGATCGGCCCAAGCCAAAACTAGTGCATCACGACATGGACGCGCCGCCCTGGTGGCACTTCCGGAAGAAGACTCGCCTCTACAGCGATGGCTTCGTCGAAAAAGGGCACCGCGCGTTGATGCCCTTTTTGATGGTTAAGGAAAATGGGCCCGAAAAATTTCCTCAGTGGGAAGACGACTTTCGCGACATCGCCGCCTATCTGACTTCGCTGCAGCCGCCCGCCTATCCGTTCGAAATCGACCGTCAACTGGCGTCGGAGGGCGAGCAAATATTCATCAAGAATTGCGCGGAATGCCACGGGACCTATGGCAAGAACGAAACGTATCCCGAGCGTATCGTTCCGATCGACGAGATCGCCACCGATCGCGTGCGGCTGGATGCCTTGTCGACGGATCATCGAAAAGGCTACGGACAGAGTTGGTTTGCCTATCATGGCGGGCAAGAGACGATCGACCAGCCCGATGGCTATCTCGCTCCGCCGCTGGACGGCATTTGGGCCTCGGCCCCTTACTTTCACAACGGCAGCGTCCCTACGCTGTGGCATGTACTGAGGCCCGACCAGCGGCCACACGTGTGGCGACAGGCGGATGGCTCGTATGATCAGGAGTTGGTGGGGCTCGACGTAACCACTTCGGAGCGCGTGCCGGCCGCGGTCCGCGCTGCGCAAGAACGCCGCGAGTACTTTAATACACGACTGTTCGGCAAGGGTGCCGGTGGCCATGACTTTCCGGCTAAATTGCCCGAATCGGAAAAACGACGGTTGTTGGAGTACCTGAAGACGTTGTAAGATGACAACACGCAAAGATTGAATCAGGGACGGACAAAATTGCTGGCCGGTGGGCGTTTTTCCGAACCATTTTTGTGGAGATCCCGTAGCTGTTCAGCTACCTCCCGCGTGTTATAATCACTCCCTCAGAGCTACTTGTCCCAGCACATTACCGAAGGGGACCGCCACAGTGTCCAGCGTCCGATCCGAAGAAAATGGGGATGTTCTGGTTGTCTATTTCAATGACAACAAGATCCTCGATGAATCGAAGATTCAGCAGATCCACACCGAACTCACCGAAAAGATGGGCTCAACGCCCGCCAACAAGCTGTTGCTGAATTTCGACAACGTATCCTTCATGTCGTCGGCGATGATAGGCAAGATCATTCTGTTGAACAAGAAATGCAAGGCCAGCGATGTCAAATTCAAGCTGTGCAACATCTCAGACAATGTGATGGAAGTGTTCAAGCTGATGAAGCTGAACAAGGTACTCGACATCCAAAAGGACGAGGAAAAGGCACTGACCTCGTTTGAAAAGAAGAGTTGGTTTGGGTAGGCCCGTCAACGTTGCCTTCGCCGTCTTGCGAATCGCGCGCGATGGCTTCGCGACCGCCCCGTGACTCACGGTGATGCTTTCGCGGTCATGGCTTTTCGAGTAGTTCGCCGAGCGAATCACGACCTCCGCACGGTACGCCATGCAAGTCTCCGTCAACAAGCAGACGTTAGAGTTGGTCGTGGGCGACATCACGCGGCAGGAAGTGGACGCCATCGTCAACGCGGCCAACTCGCGATTGGCGGGGGGCGGCGGAGTGGATGGCGCGATCCATCGGAGCGCGGGCCCGCGAATCATGGCGGAAACCAATGAAAAGTATGCCGACGGCTGCCCTACCGGTTCGGCCGTGATTTCCGGGGCTGGCGAATTGTCGGCCAAGTACGTAATCCACGCCGTGGGTCCCGTGGGTCCCGTGTGGCACGGCGGAGCGGAAGGGGAACCCACGCAACTGGCCGGCGCGTATCGCCGCTGCCTGGAACTTGCCGTCGCGCGGCAGTGTGAGAGCATCGCCTTCCCCGCGATTAGCTGTGGCGTTTATGGATATCCACTCCGGCAGGCGAGCGACGTGGCGCTGCGCGCCGTGAGCGATTTTCTGATGGAACAAGGCAAGCCAAACCTCGTGCGGTTTGTACTTTTTGGCGAGGAAACCTACGACGCCTTCGCTCGTACGCTGAGATCGCTGACAATCGAGGGAGAGAACGAGCGGTAAGCGCCAAGTGGTATTCCTTCCCTGCTGGCCGTTACCTACGATATATTAATGAAACCCGAGTCCGCGAATCGTTCTCCTGTCTCTCCCGCCCGTATCATCGCCATTGGCGATATTCATGGTTGCTCGTTGGCATTGGCGGCACTAATTGACGCGATTGAACCCACTCCGCGCGACATGATTGTCACGCTGGGCGACTACATCGACCGCGGACCGGACAGCCGTGGCGTGATTGATCAGTTGATCGCGCTGCAAGATCGCTGCCAGCTCGTACCGCTGTTGGGCAATCACGAGATCATGTTTTTGCAGGTTCTGGATCTGGCGGGAATGATGTCCGTCGACCTGCAGATGTGGCTTTCCTGCGGCGGCGAACAAACGCTCAATAGTTACGGCGGAGACATTGGTCAAATCCCCGAAGAGCACATTGCGTTCTTGAAACAATGTCGCCGCTACCATGAAACGGCGGAACACATTTTCTTGCATGCCAACTACGCCGCGGAACTCCCGCTCAACGAGCAACCCGATTACCTCGTATTCTGGGAACACATCACGCGACACATTCCGGCCCGGCACCAGTCCGGAAAAACGGTCGTCGTCGGGCACACTCCCCAAGCCACCGGTGAAGTTCTAGACCTCGACCACATGCTGGGAATCGACACGTACATTTTCGGCGGCGGCTGGTTGACGGCGTTCAATGTTGAAACGGGCCAAACGTGGCAGGCCGACAAGGAAGGCTGCCTGCGAACGGAGTAATTGCTTCGACTCGCCCATCACCCAGGCTCGGCTGTCGCCA
Source organism: Planctomycetota bacterium (assembly GCA_029259935.1). The sequence goes on along the minus strand of JAJDEH010000417.1, from coordinate 30,487 downwards.
CCATTTGTTTGTCTAGTGAAGAACGCTGGGCCACGGTTCTACTGGCGGCCTCGATGATTAACCAAAGGAACCAAGGCGCGAACTCGATCCATGTCACGATGAAGTCAAAAAAGACATAGCCAATGTAGTTCGTGCCCGCTACCGGCGTCTCGGGCCAGTGGTAGTTGAGCCAGAATCGTAAATAGTAAAGCAGCACCAGTCCGCTCATCGCCAGCCATGCTCGGCCCCTGGCGAACGGCAACAGCGGTACGGCCCATGTCCAGTACCAAGGATTTTGGGTCGGGCAGAGCAACCAGAACCAGGCCAAGGTGAGGAAGCCCGCTTCGCAAAAGGTTGTCACGCTCGGCGCGCGGGCGGCCCGCCAAGCGAGCAGCATGGCGACCAACAGAAATACCGCGGATGTCAACGCGCGCGAGGTTAAGAATGGGGATTCAATCGGATCGACGTCCAACCACGAAGCAACATTTGTCGCCGTCCGCTGGCGAAACGGTTCTGGCAGCACGGAGAACCATGCTTGGCGATCCTGGGGGAGATCCGCCGCCGGCTTTAGATTTTCGATCAACAGCAAGAAAATGAAGTCGTTCATTTCCCAGCGACGTAGGAACGTCTTGACGCCCAGAATGGGGTCGCTCGTGGACGCGTCGCTGGGCGGTGTCTCGGCGGGCGGTGGCGGCAAGGAAACGTCACTTGGGTTCTCGGGAGCAACTTCCTCGGAGCCCGCTTGCACGACTGTTTTACGAGGCAGCATGGGGAACAAAACCGCGATCGTTGTTCCAATGAATATCAGCGCCGGTACGATCATGGGCCGCCATCCGACCTTTTTAACGAGTACTAGGAAGATCAGCGGCGCGATCACCACTGGATACAGCTTTGCTCCAACGGCTAGGGCCAGCACGACGGCGGCCAGTGATCCGAGAGCCGATGCGCGAAACCACCCGTGCTGCTCCTTGTTCTGCTTTAGCAGCAGAGCGGCAAGGAAAACGGCCAACACGGCTAGAAAAACGGCAATCGCATCCAAGTGGCCGCTGTTGGCAAATTCCTTCAACAACAGCGGACACCAGGCGTGGATGATGCACAGACCAACCGGTTTCTCGGCCAGCTTCAGCAGACGCACGACGAGTACCAACGTGCCTAAATCGAATGCACAAAACCACGCCTTCATGATGATCAAGCGGCCGCCGACGTTTGTTTTGGTGGGCGTCGTTAGGTTCGCGGCCGCAAACACAACTTGGCTGGTGGGCGGATAGATGGTCGGCAGCTCGGCGAAGTGAACGCGGCTTAGAACCTTGGCCAGCGCGGGATCGCGGTCGCGCATTTCCACCAGGGCCCGAAGATCCTTGTCTTCGGTGGAAGCGACGTAAGACAGACGCACTTGTTCCGGGCTGTAACGAAAAGGGCTCACCCCGGAAGACGAAACCGCGCCGTCCCACACATAGCGATAAATGTCGATCTCTTGAATCGGCACGGAGAACAACAGCACGAGCCGAAACAATATCGCTCCCCAAAAGATGACAGCCAAGACGCGTCTGCTTTTTGGTGCTCGCGTCGCCAGACGAATCGCGAGCAGATAGCCGGCAAACGCCACCGCGAACAGCAGCAGCACCACGATGATGGGGCGATTCGCCCCGGGGTTATCGTAATCAAACTGCCAACTCAAAAGAGCAATGGCTGCATAGAGGAGAGTCGAAAGAACGGCCAATCCAGCCAACGCCCAGAGGGAGGATTTTTCACTCTGTTCGCCTTGGTTGGCCGGGTCGCTCACGCCGCCGCTCGGTGCTTTTGTTTAGGTTGGATGTAGTCACGACGCACCGATGGCAGACGCTTTTGCAGACCGTACTTGGCAATCGTATACAGAATTTTGGTACCCGCCTTGATCGTGCCACTGATCGTTCCGCTAATCTTGCTCTTGCCAACGCGATTGCGATAGGGCGCTGGCACTTCCAAATGTCGCAGTCCCGCCCGGCCGGCTTTGATTTGCATCTCGATCGTCCAACCAAAGTTCTCATCCGCCATCTTCAGGCTGACCAGTTGAGGATAGCTGACGGCGCGAAACGGCCCAAGGTCGGTGTAGCGAATCCCGAACAGCCGACGCATCAGAAAGCAGGCCAGCTTATTCCCATACACGCTCTGCGGCGGCATCGCGCCCGGCTCGCGCTTTCCAAGCAAACGCGAACCCAAAACGAAATCGGCGTCGCCCGAGAAGATCGGTTCGACTAATTTTGGCAGCAGTTCCGGATGATCGCTGAAGTCGGCGTCAAGAAACACCACGACTTGTGGGGCGGCTTGACCCATTCTGATTCTCTCGGCAATGGTCGCCAATCCACGCAGGCAAGCCGCTCCATAGCCACGTTGCTGCTCGTGAACGACATCGGCCCCGCATTGCCGGGCCACTTCCACGGTTCGGTCGGTCGAGCCGTTATTCACGACAATCACGTTGGCAACTTCTGGCAAGGCTTTCAGAACCAATGGCAGTGACCGCTCCTCGTTCAGCGCGGGAATCACGACCACGACGTCGGCGGCCAGCTTGGCGTCTAGCGTGTTCATCTCCGCGGTTGCGTTACTCCGCAAGCAGGGCTCATCGGGCGTGACCATTCCACTTTTCATAACCGGACTCCTATTCAAGTTTCGGCGGGCTCGGCGGGAGCCATATCAAGCCATTTTGGATTGGATTACCGAGATCCGGATCCTTGGTACGACGGCGTACTGCGTGAGCCGGAACCAGAATTGGCCGGCCGGCTACGCATCCCCGAACCACTCGAAGTCGTGGACGGCTGAGTGGTCGTTCGGTCTTCATATACCGGGACATCGGCGGATTGGCCTGGGGGAGGGATGTACGTCCCCGGCCGGTAAGCCGGTGGCGTTGGCGGCTGCCGGCAGCCAATGCCAACAGCCAGCGAAATCAGACCCAAGGGGAACAATGACCAGAGAATTTTCTGCATGTTTTACCTTTCACCATTCGATCGAAGAATGTCTTCCTTACGGTTACCCGTTGGGAATCGAGCCTGACCCGAATTCCGCGCTCTTCTTGGGTTTCGCGGTTCCAGTGGCGGTGGCCGGCGCTTGGGAGTTGAGCGACCAGTCGTATTCCAGAAATTCGACTTTCGTTTCGCCGCGCAGGGCCCGTTCGATTGCCTGCCGCAGTGCGGGGTCGCGAACGCGCTGGCTGAGCCACGAGAGATAACCGCCCACCGGGTCCCAGTCCGCGCCGTACCAATTAAGGATCGGGCTGAGCCGCAGCACGTTGTTGGCCGGGTCGTGGACGACGTACTTCGGATTGTTGGCGAACTGAATGCTTTGATCTTCCAACTGCCCGCCCACTCGTTGGCCCGCGTAGGCTTCGGGGCGAATCGACGGACAGCTCTTGGCGGCGCAGACCAAAGCGACATGCACTCGCGGCTCTTTGAAATGCTTGCGGATCAGCTCGTGCTCAAGAAAGTTGAGGCTGATCGTGCGGCCGCAGAGGATGTGTTCTTCCAAGTCGAAGAACTCTTTTCCGTCAACCTGATGGTCCATCACGGATTCTTGAATCTTATGCGTGATGACGCCGTTAATGACAAACGCGTTGTAGGCGTTACAGAGCAGGGCCAGTTGGTCGCCCGAGTCCGTTAGCTTGTTGAGATCCGCTTCGGAGAGCTGCCGCAGATAGGTACGAAACAGGTGGTCGCGGGCCATGCCATCGTAGTCGACCAGCCCATGCTCGACATACGTCTTCAGCAGGTAGTCCCAGAGCTGATGATCCACGCCGGAAACATCGGGGTGGGGAGTCGGTTTTGTCGTAACCTGAACTTCCTGAAAAGCCTTCGCCGCGACGACCAAGGGGACGATAAAGGAAATAATGGCCAGCCCAAAAAACGGACCGTAGTAGCTTGTTTTTTTTTCTGACATTGTCAATTGACCTCTTATTAGATGTGCGACCTAGGCGACCCGGCGTTTGCCCGGATCGCGTTTTTCGTCAGGCGGATCAATGATCGGCAGCGACGGTCCGCTGGCCTGCCGCCGTTCCGGAGCGTCGCCCAAATGGAGGATCTCCATCGGACACCGCACGACACACTCGGCGCAACCGACGCAGGGCGAATCGACTAACGTGACGGGCCTGCCTTGCAATGCCCTCGATTTGATATCGATCCCCATTTGGCAATACTGATTACAGACGTTGCAGTCGATGCACTTGCCTTTCTCGGGCGTGATTTTGAACTTCGACCAGCGCCCCCAAAAGTTCATCCAAAAGGCCAACGGGCACCACATCCGGCACCAAACGCGTTGACCAAGGAAGGGGTACAAGCCGATCGCTACCGCTCCCGCCAACGCGGTACCAACCCACATGTTGTAGAGGCCCAAAGGACCCTGAAATCCGTACAGATCGGCGATCGTCGCGGCGCTAGCCAGAACGATGAACACGAAACCGAGACGTTCCAACTTTCTTGGCACGTCTCCTTTCGGACCGCGATGGCGAAAGCTGTTTCCCACGGTTTCGGCGAGCGCGCCGCACGAACAAACATAAGAACAATAGATCTTGCCCCAGCGAATTGTCATCAACGGAATCACGATGAAGGTCAACACCGCCGCCCACGCGACTCCCACCACGGCCACGGTGTGCCACCATGCCGGATCGCCTGGCCCGACAACGGGGTCCAACTTGAACGCCCCCATGTTCAGCGGCCAGGCATTCAGACTGCGGGTGATCAGCGGCGTCCAGGCGTTACGCCCCAGGAACACGGCCATGAACGTTGGAATGCCCCACCACAGAGTCCATTGCGAGGCAATGATCGTCAGATTGCGTCGCCAAATCAGCGGGTGATTCGAGCGAAAAGCCCAGTACAAGCCAAACCCGGCGATGGCCACAAAATAGGCCAGGTAGTACATGCCATACGCATTGGCAAAGTAGTTTGGAACGACGTGAAACATCCAAGCAAACCCGGGCACATAGTAAGGCCCTCCGCCAGCTTGTGCCGGATCAACCGTGACCATGTTGGGCGCGACCAGCGCCATTCCATAAGCCAGGGCACCACCGATCAGAAGCGCTTTGGGATGCCACAACCGTACCAACGCCGCGCGGCCTCGTGACTCTAGGTTGCCATTCAGCAACTTCACCGCCAGCAAAGCCAACCAGGCGACCGGCAGGACCGTTCCCCCAAGAAACGCCAAACCCCCAAGCAGCGGAGATTCCGCCAGCCATTGCAATCCGGGTAACAACAGCTTTCCGTCGCCGGCGGCATCGGGCGTTAGCACCAAGTACTTGGAGAAAAAATAGATGAAGACGCCCACACAGAGGCCCACCATCGCCATCATGAATCGCTTTTTCGTCCACACACCGTCTAGCTCAAGCCCCATGTCCATGAGAAACTCGACCGGCGGCAGCGTACCAATTTGAACGATGACGTTGTCGTTGGGCAGTGTCAGCGGCTTGTCCGCAACTTGGATGTCGACTTCGTTCTCGCGGATGGACGTGACCTTGCTGCGGTACAGAATCTTGATTTTCCCGTCGCGCTCGGCCGCTTCGATCCGTTGACGGTTTTCCTGCTTGGCTCGGAATAAATCTTCGCCGCGATAAGAAAGCGTGACCCGATTGTGAGGTGCCAGCAGCAAAGCGGCTTCCAGTGCCGAATTGCCGCCGCCGACGATCAGCACGTCTTTGCTCTGATAGTCGTCTGGTGAATGTAAGCGATAAGTGACTTTCGTCGCATTGTCGGCACCGGGGCATTCGAGCAACCGGGGCTGACCCTGGCGACCGATCGCAACCAACACGTGGCGCGCGGGAAACGAATGGCCGGTGGCGGTTTCCACTTCAAACCGCGATTCTCCCAATTTCCTCACCTGGGCAACTTCGGTCTCTTGTTTGATGTGTAGCTGCTTGTCTTTAACCAAGCCGTCCACATGCGCCAGGAATTCGTCCTTGTCCATATCCTGGTTGAAATCCAATTCGCTGGTGTTCTCAACGAATTGCGGTTCGGCATACACCTTCTTTCCGGGCGGAAAGCTGCGGACGGTGCTGGCGATCTTGTGACGTTCGAGGACCACATATTTGAGCCCCCGCTTGGCGGCCTCGATGGCGGCGGACAAGCCTGCGGGACCGGCACCGATGATGACGAGGTCTAGCCGCGCATCATCATGATTACCGCGCGTGAAAACTCCGTCGGACTCCATTCGCGTGACGACATCCACCCCTTGGTTGGCCGCGATTTTGACCAGCGGCATCCCGGTCACATCGCCGATCACGTAGATTCCGCGCACGCTTGATTCGAAGCGGCCGTTGACGATGGGCAGGATTTCCTGCGGCGGTACGGTGGCAAAGAAACCGCGACGAGGTGCTGGAGCTGTGCTAGCGGGCGAGGCCATGTTACTTCCCTGTATTGACGTGAAATGCCTTCCTGGCATTTGCCGACTGCCGGCCTAACGGGCGAATTATCAGTGTTTAGCAACTTGACGTCTGTGAAGTTGCTCACCCCAGGCGAAAGATGTAATAGCCAAGCACCCTTGCACGACACGTGAACAGCAGCCAGGTCGTCCATCTCAGGGCGATCGTTACCGTTGATGCAGTCCGTCGCCAAACTTCAGGGCGGCCGGGCAAATCTTCCTTACGGTGAACTGCTTTACATTGGGCGGCGTCTTGACGGGCCGATAACTGACCTGATGCACAGCAAGAAGGGACCTGGAAAACTACAAGAAGGGAATCACTATGAGAGCGCTGTTGAAGATTTCGGGACTGGGATTGGCTGTATTGTGTTTGATCACGGCCGGCTGCTCGGCGGACCGTGGCTGCCGCGACCGCAATTGTGGGTCGCGATGCTCCTCACCCACGAATTATCCCGCTCCTGCCTATTCTGAACCGGCCTATTCTGAACCGGCCTATTCGAACGCGCCCTATTCCCAGCCAACCCAATCTTCGAACGGCTCGGGAACGAGGCCGGCGATGCAAGGATCCGGCTCTCGATAGCCGTTGGCCAATCTCTCCACACGCTAGCTAGACGTCGCCGAAACCGCGTCAACTCGCGCCAGCACTGTGACACTGTGACACACAATACAGAGTCGCGGAAAGTGCCGCTGGGAAAATTTGACCAATGTATCGCTCTTCACGGTAGAAGAACGCCAATATCGGTATTCTTCCCGAGTGAAATTCGATACAGTCCCGGCGCCGGATCATAACTCTGGCAAAGCATTTAGGAGGTTGGCGTGAAAATCAAACAGTGGCTACCGCGATTCGTTCTTGCAATCGGCGTTCTTCTAGCAGCCCTTATGGTCGGTTGCGCGGACGGTACGTCCGAGGCCGGTTCGTCAAATGACGCAACACCCACCAGCATTACTGGCCAACCCTCGGACTCGGCCGAAGACGAAGGTGAGTCGACTTCCAATTCAAACGCCCCGACGGGCAGGAGCGGTTCTTCCTCTAGATGAGGTGGAAGTGGAGGTCGCTGTTGCCGAGACAAACCCAAGAGCCAATATTGCCCGACATTGTCGCAGGTCTCGGGACGACATCGCGATTCCCACGACACTGGTTCGCGGTCATCGGGGCTTTCTTGCTGTGGTTACCCACGCTGGCCGCTGCGCAACCGCCACAAACCATCGACAGCCGGATCCGTAGGCTGCCCCCGTTCGATCCCTATGCCAGCCGCGCGGAGTTGGGCCTGCTGGACGAAGTTGGATCGAACCCGTCCACGGAATTGCCGGAAGGAGTACGCAACCAATTCTTGCAAGCCGCCATCTTTGAATCGACCTATCTGCCGGGCGACGGAGATGACTACGGCCTCCTCAACCTGAACGCCGAGATTTCGCTTGGCTTGCCTGGTCCGCTTCCATTGTCGATGTTCCTCATCAGCCCCGGATTTGAATGGACAAACCTCACGGGCCCAATCACGCTCGACGCGCCGTCCAACCTGTATCGCGCTTCGACACAAGTGCAATTTCGCGGCCTGGTAACGGACAAGCTGGGCTATGAAATCTCCGTCAGCCCTGGCCTCTACGGCGATTTACAATCGGAAACCAGCGAGGCGTTCCGCATACCGGGACATCTGGGTTTGCGATATCAGTGGAGTCCGTGGCACGATTTCTATTTGGGCGTACTCTTTCTGGATCGTGAAGACGTCAACTTCTTACCTCTAGGCGGTGTCGTCTGGAAGCCTCACGAGGATCTCAAGATCGAGTTGCTGTTTCCCCGCCCGCGAATTGCTTGGCGAGCGTTCACGCAAAACCATCTCCTGGACTGCCGTGAACATTGGTTCTATATCGTAAGCGAATTTGGCGGCGGTTCATGGGCCGTTCAGCGCTTGAATGGAACTGAAGACACCATCACGCTGCGCGACTTTCGCTTGCTGCTCGGATGGGAAGGACTGGTCCAAGACGGCCTCGATCTGAAGTTCGAGGTTGCGTATGTGTTTGGACGGTCTTTGGAGTACAGCAACACGGCGGAAGAAATCAAACCCAACGACACGGTCATGTTGAGATTTGGTTTCGGCTACTAGTGGTGCTGCCGGCACTGTTTTCAAGTCGAGGTTGTTTCGGCCGCGGCGGCTTCGATTTCGTGCGGCTTTCGTCTTCGGCGGCGCGGCGACTTGGCGGCGATCCATTCCTTGGTCAACGATTCAAACACTTCGGGTGATTCGTAGCGAACCACGCCTTTGCCGTCGGGCATCGGTCCCACCAATCCGCGAAACACCGGCAGCCCGCGAAGCGTCAAGTCCGTGCTGCAGTCGTCGATGCCGATTTGAGTATGCATTTTCAGGACTCCATCGGACGAAGGATAATCCTTGATCCGTAACGAGCCATCGGCAGCGCGCGTGACAACACGAAATGATTTCTTGGCCATAAGATGAGGTTCCTGGTTCAAGTTGCGGTTTCGGCGACCGGTTGGCGATCCACTTCTGACATATCGGTGCCGCCCGCGACTCCCAGACAACGTATTTCCCGGCGGAGTTACACAAGCTGAATCCGCAAGAACCCGTAAAACAGGTCTCTTGCAGATGCTTGGTATCAACACAACCAATGCGATCTGATTTCGCCGAGTTGGCCGATTTTTAGGGCGCGGGTATGAGTGAGATGCGCGAAGTGCCGGTTAGCGCGGCCAGTCTTGCGATCGCTTAAACTAACCCCGTTACGGGCTGTCGATTTCGATCCTGGACGATTCGCTGGAGGAATCGCCGACCGCAACTTGCTCGACCTCGCGTCGGTTGGCGCTGATGACGCGCACCATGTCGTCGCGCGTTTCAAAGTTTCCATCCGGTCCGCCGCTTCGAATGATGATACGGCTCTTCCGAACTTCGTAGCGCAAGGGACGATCCCAACCGTCTTTGAAGCGGACCGCGATACGTGCCCCTTCCATCTCCTTAGGCAGGCGACCTTGCTCGATACGGTACTCAGCGAGTTTTTGCTCAACCGCGGTGAATTGAGCCAGCGTCTGTTGGGTCTCGTGCCGATGGCGAACGAGTTGTTCTTCATGCTTGACGCTCGAATAGACGCCAAACCCGATGGCGGCCCAGAACAGCGTTCCCAGCAATCCCAGCATCGTCCCGGCCAGTGCAAAGCCACGTGGGGCGCGCAGCATGCCAACTAGGCTGATCAGCAATCCCAGCGGGCACAGCAGGCCCAGGGTGAAGACCAGCGATAGCAGAGAAATAACAAACCCGGAAATTCCCCAGCCGTTGGGCGAACGACGCGGAGGATCGGGGCCAATATAGATGGGTTCACTGGAATAAGGGCGATGATTCATTATTTACGATCTCCTAGATTGTAACATCAGTAATTCGTCGCCAGTGGCCTGTTATTGAGAAACGCAACTATTTAAATGTCTTGAATTTTCCCGCCTTGTAGCGTGACCAGTAGTCCAGCAGATCCCGTCGCACTTTGGGCGACAACAGCAGCAGGCCCAGGATGTTCGGAAACGCCATCGATAAAATCATCATATCCGAAAAGTCCAAAACCGCGCCTAAATTTACGATTGCCCCCACAAAAACGGCAAACACATAGATCGCTTTGTAGATAATCGTGCTGCGGCGACCGAACAGCCGTTCCCAGCACTTCTCGCCGTAGTAACTCCAGGAAATTATGGTCGAATAGGCAAACAGGAGGATCGCCACGCTCAGCACGTAAGGAAACCACGAGATTTCGGCCTCGAAAGCACGGGAAGTGAGCGCCGAGCCGCTCAGGCCTTGGCCGACAATCCAGGACTCGTTGTTCCACGCACCCGTGATCAGGATGACCAGGGCGGTCATCGAACATACCACGATGGTGTCGATGAACGGACCCAGCAGAGCGACCGCTCCTTCCCGGACCGGTTCTTCGGTCTTGGCGGCACTGTGGGCGATCGCGGCGCTGCCGACCCCCGCTTCGTTGCTAAACGCGGCCCTTTGCACACCAATCACCAGCACGCCCACGAATCCGCCGGCCAGGGCTTGGCCCGAAAATGCTTCTTGGAAGATAGTGGCAACGAGGCCAGGTACATCGACAATGTGACCCGCGATGATCCACAAGCAGGCCGCGATATAGAGCAGGCACATCGTCGGAACGATCTTCTCCGCGGCGGCGGCAATTCGTTTGATTCCGCCGATAATGACCATTCCCACCGACAGCGCGAAGATGATTCCGAAGACGGGCAAGAAGATCGACTTGGTGCGATCCATCTTGGCTTGAACCGTGTTACGCTCGGTTTGCAGGGCGGCAAGCTGTTCGAAGTCGCTCTTCTCGGCCGCTTCCTTCACTTGGTCATTCAGTTTCTCCAAGGTATTCAGGTCTGACGTCTGAACTAACTTGAGCATTGCCGAGCCGGACTGATTCGCCTGGAACATGTTGCCGCCGCCAAAGCTGGCCATAATGCACATCACCGCGAATACGACCGCCAATACCTTGCCAAGAGGTCCCAGGCCGATCTCCCGCAGACCGACATCGAGATACTGCATGGGACCGCCCAAGATCGTGCCGTCCGGCCTGACTTGGCGATACTTTTGCCCGAGTGTGCATTCCACGAACTTGCTGGTCATTCCAAACACGCCACAAGCCAGCATCCAGAAAAACGCCCCCGGACCGCCCATGGTCATGGCAACGGTCACGCCGGCGATGTTCCCCAATCCGACGGTCGCCGAGAGGGCGGACGAGAGCGCTTGAAAGTGCGTGACTTCTCCAGGCTCCTTGGGATTATCAAATTTTCCCCGCACAATTTCGATGGCGTGGCGAAAGGCCCAGACATTCACGCCCCGCATGTACAACGTGAAGACGACCGATCCAAAAGCCAGCCACAGGACCACGACCGGCATACCCCCAACCTTGCTGCTGAGAATGTAAGTCGTGCCCGTTTTGGTCGGCGTTGTCAGCAACCGGCCTTGCTTATGTAATTGCTCAGCTTCACTCTCGGACAAAGCGTCGTCCGCTTCTTCGCTCAACAGCCCCCGCATGGCCGTTTGTTTTCGAAAGACGACCGGATCGCCCTCAACTCGGATGTACTTCGACGACTTGTCGATCACAATGGTCAAGTATTCGACCAACTTGTCGTCGACTTTTCCGAGCCGAAACGGGCGTTCCGCCGAATTCTCGTCCAAACCAGGTACCAACTCGCCCCGAGCAAGCAGTGCCTTCGCCTCGAGTTCCGAGATGGATTCCGGCTGGTCCGTCCCGCCGGCATTCAGCCGCTGAAATGGCCCACTGCTTCCTCGGTCACGAACGTAATATTCCTCGTGGTCGAATTGGATGTATTGCTGTTCGTGTGACCCCACGCCGAAGAACAACCAATCGGCGAGGAATTTGACCATTTTTCCGAAAACCCAGTCCACCCGCTCCATCACTTTCGGGGTTGCCTCGGCTTCATCCAACTCGACAGTTTTTATCTCGCTTGCGTTATTGGGCGCCGAGCTGGAATCGCTGGAACTACCACTTCCCGTTTGCCCAAATGCGACGTCGCTCATCCCAATGGAAGAGATAGCCAGCACGCTGAAAAACAAGGCCGCAATCCCTAAAACTCGGGGGAGTCGCGCGATATGGAGCATCATCAATTTCCCTTCGATTTCAGTTCGCGCCGGCTTGAAAAAGCTGAATCGGGCTGACCCATCCGCCCATGGCAACGCGACTGGAAGAATCATCTACTATAACCCGTTACAAGTCAAGGCTTTAGGAGTTGCATGCGGGGGCGGATCGGAGAATTCTCAAAATTTAACAAACATATAGTTGTCAAAAATGTGATAAATGGATATAGTTTTTTATCGCGAGTGCTTTCACCCCGTCCCCGTGACGTTTAATCTGGATGACAGAAGATAAATGATGAATGAAGATATCGTGTCATCCGATGTGGCGATTCTCGATTTGCTTAGGAAGCGTGAGTCCCTGAGTGTGTCGGATCTAGCCGATTGCTTACAGGTGACGGCGACCGCCGTTCGCCAGCGGCTGAATCGATTGATGGCCCAGGGCTATATCGATCGCAAGGTGACCAAGGCGACGCGTGGCCGTCCCAGCCATCGCTATCAGTTGACGAAAGAAGGCCGCCGCAAAACCGGAGCCAACTTTGCCGATTTGGCCATCGCATTGTGGGAAGAAATTCGAGCGGTTAAGGACCCCGAGGTTCGACATGGCCTGCTGCAACGTGTAGCGAGACGACTGGCCGAATTGTATTCTGATCGCGTCAGCGGCAACACGATCGAAGAAAAGATGCATTCGCTTGTGGAACTGTTTGCCGAGCGACAAGTACCTTTTTCAGTGAGTAACGAGGGAGATTTGCCGGTCCTAACTGCCCTGGCGTGCCCCTATCCAGATTTGGCGGAGCAGGATCGAAGCATTTGTGCCATGGAGAAAAGCCTGTTTTCGGAGTTATTGGGCGAGAGCGTCCGTTTGAGCAAATGTCGGCTGGATGGAGATTCGTGCTGCACGTTTGAAACCCGGGATGGCGGCTAGCGGCGGCCGTGCGTGGCTGCGGGACGAAACACGCCGCTGGACGAAACATGGCCGCTGGATACAACTACGGTCTTGTTGTTAACATGACTGGCAGTTTTAGTCGGGTTTTCAGGCAATTTTAGAAGATCGCGAACTTGTTGAGCGAGCGTTGAGGAAGTAAATGACACAACCTTGGATTGAAGCGCGGATGGAAGAGAACGTGGTGACGACCACGATCGAGCAGGCGATCAATTGGGCTCGGCAGTCCAGTGTCTGGCCAATGACGTTTGGCTTGGCCTGCTGTGCCATCGAAATGATGGCCGCCGGCGCGAGTCGCTACGACATGGATCGCTTCGGCGCGGGAGCGTTTCGGGCCACTCCACGACAAGCCGACCTCATGATTGTGGCGGGTACCGTCACCTACAAAATGGCCAGTCGGGTTCGGCGTTTGTACAACATGATGCCCGATCCCAAGTTTGTTATCGCGATGGGTGCCTGCACCGTGGGCGGCGGACCTTACTTCAAGTGGGGTTATCACGTCTGCAAGGGCGTCGATTTGGTCGTGCCCGTCGACGTTTATGTTCCCGGTTGCCCTCCCCGCCCAGAAGCCTTGCTAGAAGGGCTGATGCGGATTCAAGACAAAATCAAGGGCCACAAGATCGCCAAGCGAAAATCAGAGAATGGCACGATGTTTGGCAAGGGAATTAAAGTCGACGACGAACTGCCCGTGCCACACCACTCTGGATTCGTCGAGGCTCCCGCCGACAACGACCCCCTCACCGACCACCAGAAAATCACCGGATAATTAGGATTACGAAGCCCTCAAGGCAGGACGACCTCAACGGTGCGACGGGCCAAAGAGTTCGTCGATACGACTGACGACGTTTCGATGGCCGCATGGGCCGTCGCACAACTGGATAACAGAAATCAGAGCAAGCACATGACGGACGTTCTCAAAATCGCCGATCTTCACGTTTCGGTCGCCGGCAAGGAAATCTTGCGGGGCGTCGATCTGGAGATTCAACGCGGCACGACACATGCCCTGATGGGGCCCAACGGTTCGGGAAAGAGCACGTTGGGATTGGTCATCATGGGGCATCCGAACTACGAAGTGACGGGCGGTTCCATCGAACTGAACGGCGAAGATGTCTTGGCCATGGCACCCGACGAACGGGCGCGGGCCGGATTGTTCATGGCCTTCCAGCGGCCGATCGCCATTCCCGGCGTCAAGATGGCCGACTTCCTGCGGCACGCGACCACCAATGTTCGCAACCCGGACCGTAAGGAAGGCGAAGAACTTATTCCGATGCGCGAGTTCCGCAAAGAGATCCGTGAAAAGATGGAGCAATTGCGGATGGATCCCGAGTTTGCGCGGCGTTATGTCAACGACGGCTTTTCCGGAGGCGAAATGAAGCGAGCCGAGATTCTGCAACTCGCCATGCTGCAGCCCAAGTTCGCCATCCTTGACGAAACGGACAGCGGGCTGGACGCCGACGCGGTTCGCTTGGCTAGTCAGAGTATCGCCGAGATCGGCCGCGAAAAGATGGGCCTGCTGATCATCACGCACCACGACAAACTGCTTGTCCACAACCCTCCCGATTTCACGCATGTGATCCTCGGCGGGCGGATCGTGGAAACCGGCGGCATTGAACTCGCCAACGAACTTCACACCCAAGGTTACGACCGAATTCGCAAAGACTACCCGGACGCCGAAGCGGACAACCGGGCCATGTTGGAACAAGAAGAACCACAACCTGCTTAGGGTATAAAACGGATGTCTACCGATATCACGACTCCTCCCGCCGAGCAAATCGGCGAGATCAACAAATACAACTTTCGCACCGAAAGCGAAGCGGTATTCAAGGCCCGCAAGGGTGTTGACGCCGAAATCGTCAATCAGATTTCGGATCTGAAAGACGAACCCGACTGGATGCGAGAATTCCGTTTGCGTTCGCTGGAGATTTTCGAGTCGAAGCCGATGCCCAAATGGGGTGGCAATATCGACATCGACTTTCAAGACATCTTTTATTACCTCAAGCCGACCGATCACCAAGGCAAGACTTGGGACGATGTGCCCCAGGAGATCAAGGAAACTTTTGACAAGCTGGGCATCCCGGAAGCGGAAAAGAAGTTTCTGGCGGGCGTCAAAGCACAGTTCGAAAGCGAAGTGGTTTACGGTTCGCTGAAAGAAGAACTGGGCGAGCAGGGCGTTATCTTTACCGATACCGACACGGCCGTGCGTGAACATCCCGAACTGGTCAAGGAATATTTTTCCACGATCATTCCCCCGGAAGACAACAAGTTCGCGGCCTTGAACTCCGCGGTTTGGTCAGGCGGCTCGTTTATCTACATTCCGCCCGGAGTGAAAATCGAATTCCCGTTGCAGGCTTACTTCCGTATCAACGCCGAATCGATGGGCCAATTTGAGCGGACCTTGATCATTGCCGACGAAGGGTCGCAAATACATTACGTCGAAGGCTGTACGGCTCCGATGTATACGACCGAAAGCCTGCACTCGGCGGTGGTCGAAGTGGTCGTCAAGAAGGGAGCCCGTTGCCGCTACACGACGATTCAAAACTGGGCCAATAACATTTACAACTTGGTCACCAAGCGAGCTGTCGCCTATCGAGACGCAACGATGGAATGGGTCGACGGCAATCTGGGCAGCAAGCTGACGATGAAATATCCGGCGGTCTACATGCTCGAACCGGGTGCCCGAGGTGAAATTTTATCGATCGCCTTTTCCAGCGCGGGACAACATCAGGACGCCGGCGCCAAGCTAGTGCACTGTGCTCCCAACACCACCGGACAAATCATCTCCAAGTCGATTTCCAAGAACGGTGGCCGCAGCAGCTATCGCGGTCTCGTGAAAGCGGAAAAGGGTGCCACGAACACCAAGTGCAACGTGGTTTGCGACGCCTTGATCCTCGATCCGCAAAGCCGCAGTGACACCTACCCCTACATCGAAATCGACGAACAAGATGTTTCGATCGGCCACGAGGCCAGTGTTTCGCGAATTGGTGAAGAGCAACTTTTCTACTTGACCAGCCGCGGCCTCAGCGAAGCCGAAGCCAGCACGATGATCGTCAATGGTTTTGTCGAGCCGTTGATTAAGGAATTGCCGATGGAATACGCCGTGGAAATGAATCGGCTCATTCAACTCCAAATGGAAGGATCGGTTGGGTAATGGCGGAAACCATCGCGCAGCTTGATTTTTCAGAAGCTGGCTTCGACGCTTTTCTACAATCTCGCGAGGAACCCGGCTGGCTGGTCGACATGCGCCGCAAGGCTTGGCAGTCGTTCACCGAAATGGAGTGGCCCAGCCGCCGCGAAGAAGAATGGATGCGAACCGACATCCGCCTGTTCAAGCTCGGGAACTTCAGTTTACCCGGCGAGTTGGACGCCGCCGCGAGTGCTCCGGAGCCGCTGCTCAGTCAGGGCGTCGAGCTTGGTGGCAATTCGGTTTCGCTCGATAGCCGTTCGCTGGAATCGCGGCTGGCTGAAAAATGGAAAAGCCGAGGGGTTTTGTTCGGCAGCTTGAGCCACCTGGTGCAAGAGCATGGCGAACTGATCCAAGAACACCTGATGACGCGCGGCTTCGATCCAAATTTCGACCGCTTCGCGGCGCTGCACGCCGCGTGCTGGTCGGGTGGCACCTTGCTGTACGTCCCACGCGGGGTGGTCCTCGACGAACCGCTTCACGAGTTGTCCGCGATGGCCGACGGCGGCATCGACTTCGGACATACCTTGGTCATTCTCGAGGAAGGCGCCGAAGCCACGCTGCTCAGCGAAGCAGCCAGCTTTACGGAAAGCGACGGCGGTTTTCATTGCGGCGGGATCGAACTGATCCTCGCGCCGGGCTCGAATTTGCGTTATGTCAATCTGCAGAACTGGGGCCAAGGCGCTTGGCATTTTGGCCAGCAAAACGCGGTGGTTGGCCGTGATGCTTCGCTGCAATGGACAATCGGCGCATTGGGTTCACGGCTGGCGAAGGTGAATCAACATGTTTCCCTGGTCGGCAAGGGAGCCAATGTTCAGGTAAACGGAGTCCTGTTCACCGAAGGCAAGCAACACTTGTCGTATCACACGTTGCAACATCACCAAGCGGCCGCTTGCCGCAGCGACTTCCTCTACAAAGCGGCTTTGCAAGACCGCTCGCGAACCGTGTGGCGGGGCATGATCAAGGTCGATCCGCAAGCCCAACAAACCGACGGCTATCAACGCAACGACAATTTGCTGCTGTCGGCCAAGGCCCGCGCGGACTCCATTCCCGGCTTGGAAATCGAAGCGGACGACGTCCGCTGCACGCATGGCTCGACCAGCGGCCGCGTCGACGAGGAATTGATCTTCTACTGCCAATGCCGAGGTTTTACGCGTCAAGAAGCCACCCGCGCGATTGTCACAGGGTTCTTTCAACAGATCTTCGACCGCGTCACGATCGAAAGCGTTCGCGATGCGCTAAGCCTGGCCATCGCGCGTCGTGTCCGGGAATACGAATAATGTTCGGTGACCTGGAAGAAGTCTATAGCGACACGTTGCTCGATCATGCCATGAGTCGCTCGCATCGGGGAACGATTGAAAACACTCCGCACAGCGCAGAGGCTCATAGTCCGATATGCGGGGACGATATTGAGTTGTTTTTGCGGTTCTCGGGAGCCAATCAGGTTGTTGAGGCGCGGTTTAATTCTTCGAGTGAGTCCTGCGAAATCTCTCGAGGATCGGCTTCCATGTTGGCGCAGGAAATTGAAGGGCAGCCGCTCGATCGAGCAAACTACTTGCTGGCCAGTTTTCGATCCATGTTACGAGGCAAGCCTATTGCAGATGCCAACGAAATTGGCGATTTGGTCTGCTTACAGGGCCTGTCTAAATACCCGGCTCGCGTCAAATGCGCTTGGTTGCCCTGGGCCGCGCTGGACGAAATCCTGCAGAACTACCAGGCAACAACCGGGGTCCGTTGACCCACATCAAGAACTAGCCAAACGATGAGTGAATTTATCCCCGTCGCGAAAGCCGCCGCCATCCCGGACCCGGGCAAGCAATTGTTTGAAGTCGACGACCGGCTCGTGGTGCTGTTTCACGTCGCGGGTGAATTCTTTTGTTTGGACGATGTGTGCACTCACGACGACGGACCGCTTGGCGAGGGCCAGCTAGACGAACATACCATTGCCTGCCCGCGACACGGCGCGAAATTCGACATCCGCGATGGCCGGGCCCTCACCATGCCGGCCACGGAGGCGACCGTCGTTCACCAAGTCAAAGTCGAAGGCGACAATGTCATGGTCAAGATCAACGAGGAAGATTAGCATAAGTCGTTGATCGCTCCGCGATCAAAGCGGGTGCGAGATTTCCATGGAGTGAACCCATGCAATACAACGTTTGGTTCGCGTAGCGAACCACGACAATCCACGGGAGACCATTCAATGCCCATCACTGAAGATCACGTTCGCGAAGAACTAAAGAAGGTCATCGACCCCGAGTTGTTCGTGAACATTGTCGACCTGGGCTTGATCTACGTCGTGAATCTCACGGAAACCGACGAAGGCAAAACGGACGTGCAAATCGACATGACAATGACCAGTCCCATGTGCCCCGCCGGTCCGCAGTTAATCGCCAACAGCAAGCAAGTGGTGGGCCAGTTGGAAGACATCGGCGAAGTCGAAATCAAAGTCGTGATGGATCCGCCGTGGACTCCCGACAAGATGACCGACGAAGCCCGCGACCACCTCGGCATTTTTTGAATTCGGCAGGCTTGCTCTGAATCCTTGCCGCCTGCTCGACCCACCAGGCCGTCTGCAAGTAGAGACTAGCGGTCCGCTGGAACATCCCTTGCGACTCGGAAGCCGATATTATCGTTCCGAGTTGTCGGCCGTTCACCGATCCGATACGCGGATCGCGCATTCCAAGCTTGGAAGAAAAAAGATCCACCGCGAATGACACGGTCTTCGCCGTTGTCTGGCGATGGATGACTGGCTCCCGCCCCAGTGAGCAGTAGATCTGCATAAGGCCGGTACCAGTCCCAGCACCACTCCCATACGTTTCCGTGCATGTCGGCGAATCCCCATGCATTTCGGGCCTTCATTCCCACCGGTTGGCACGATCCGGCATTGCACCATGCATGGTCGTTGATCATTCCGTGATCATCGCCGAAACTCCACTTCGTCGTGGTTTCAGCCCGGCAGGTATATTCCCATTCAGCCTCGGTTGGCAAGCGGTACCCCGCGCCGCCGGCAACCGACACCTGCTCGCCTTCGACTAGATAGTAAGGCTGAAGCCCTTCCTGCTTGCTAAGCGCGTTGCAGAAATCAATCGCGTCGAACCAAGAGACATTCGAGACCGGGTGTCGACCGCTATTGGCCGTCGAATGAGAAAATTGCCCGCACACAAGTTCATACTCGATTTGCGTGCATGGACAGGCTCCTAGAAAAAACTCCGTGGTTATCTCAACTGGATGACGCGGCTTTTCATCGTCATCCGCTTCTTGATCCGCTTGCGGCGAGCCCATCCAGAACTCTCCAATTGGCACTTTGACAAACTCCATACCGATGGAGTTGGTGATCCGTGGCAAGGTTGTTGCCGGAATTTCCAGCCGCCTTGGACTCTCCGGCTGAGGGCGGTCCGTTTCGTCAAGGCGACGGCGCTTGATGCCAAAACGATTGCTCTCCGATCTCTCCAGAAGTTCTTCCAGCACGGTCACCAGTCGACTAATGTGCTGTTCCGAGTCGCGGCCGGACCGTACTTCGGCACAATTCAAGTACGACAGCTCGCGCAATGCGGGCGGCAAGTCGGCCTCACCAGGCATCTTGGCGTCCTCCACGACCACCGGAATGATCGGAATCTTTGCCGACATCGCGGTCATGATTTCCAGCCGAACGTAGTCGTTGGGATCGTCAAGCCGCCGCCGACCGTCTTGCTCGGCCAACCACCAATTGCCAATCACCACAAGCAGAGCATCGGCCGATTCCAGGGCCGTGACCAGATAACGACGAAAATCGGCGCCGATCGGGATGCCCTTGACATCGATAAAAGCCGTACCTTTGCCAAAGTGCTGATCGACATGTTGGGCGATAAACTGTGCTGGATAGGCGCTGTCGGCGCGACGATAGGAAACAAAGAACCGAGCCATGGGCAAGTCCTTCGAGCCAGTTGCGAGGTGATCTGCAATGCGACAAACTGATATTGTATCAGGAGTCGTCGGCAAGATAGAGGATGGGACTACACGCCGGCCTCAGATGCTTGAAGTCTATCTCGGTCTTTTCGTTCGTCGCGCCGGACGCAATGAGTGTCATGAACGCCAGCAGCACAATGCGACGTATTCTGGTTGTCGAGGATGCGCACATCTTTTCACAGATGATCGCCAAGATGCTCGAACTCGGGCGATTCGAGGTCGCCGTGGCACAAGACGGCGAGCGTTGTTTGGAACTCGTTCCCGAATTCAAGCCGGACTTGATCATTCTAGATCTGGTCATGCCGAAAAAAGATGGCCTGACCGTGTTGAAAGAACTCCGATCGAATCGAGAAACGGCCAGAATCGCCGTCATCATTTGCACGGCCAATTTCGAACGATTCAAAACGGAACTTGGCGAAACTCCCAGCGACGTGGCCGTGATCCACAAGCCGTTTCAGCGAAGCGAACTCCTCGACACCGTTGAGAACCTGTTCGAAATCCGAGACCGCCGCTTGGCCACAATCACACCGCCAGCGCGCGGTCGAGCCACCCAACGACCGGGGGACGAACCCTACATGCAGGCCGCGGCTGCGTTGCTGAAAAGCGGACGTCACGAGTACCTGAAGGATTTGATCGACAATCTTCAAAAAAGCGACGGTCAGAGCGAGGCTGGTCGACCACCTTCGTTTGACTTCGAGAACGAAGCGCTGCTCAAGTTGTTGGTCGACTTCGCCGCGGAGCCAACGCTGTTGTTCGATGTCGACCAACGGCAAGTTGTGGAGGCGAATGAAAGGGCAACGCGATTGCTTATGGTTCCTCGCGAACAGCTTTTGGGGAGTGATTTAGTTAGCCAGCCAGGCCTGTTTGTCGAGCCGGGACAAGGTTCTTTAATAGTCGATGGCATCGCGAGTGTCCAAACCGGCGAGGACGCGAGCTTTGAAGTAGCACTGCGGTCGAACGCGGGAAATGAACTCCCATGCGAGATTCGGCTGGGATGCCTGCCCGGTCCACGTCCCCTGGTTCGGATTGGGATAACGGACATCTCCGAGCGGAAACGTGCCGAACTAGCACTGTTCGAGGCCAAGGAAGCATCCGAGACGGCCGATCGTGCGAAGAGTGATTTTCTGGCCAACATGAGCCATGAAATTCGCACGCCGATGAACGGCATCATCGGCATGACTGAGTTGGCACTGAGCGGTGACCTGGACGACCGCACGCGAGAGTACCTCAAGATCGTAATGCAAAGCGCCGATTCACTGCTCAGATTGCTAAACGATATCCTCGATTTCTCAAAGGTCGAAGCGGACAAGCTGGAACTTGAGCAGATTGCGTTTCTCATCCGTGATTGCGTTGGCGACACGATGAAGACTCTGGCGACCAGGGCCCACGAAAAAGATCTGGAACTCGCATGCCTCATCGATCCCGCCGTTCCCTCGGCGCTGATTGGAGACCCCGGCCGCTTGCGTCAGATCATCATTAACTTAACCGGAAATGCCATCAAGTTTACTGATAACGGCGAGGTAGTGGTTCATGTCGCGGTGCAGGAACAATTGCCCGAGGCAGTGGTCCTTCGATTTACTGTCTCGGATACCGGAGTTGGCATTCCGGAGGAAAAGCAAAGTGCGGTCTTCGAGGCATTCAAGCAAGCCGACACAGCCATAACACGGCGGTATGGCGGCACCGGGCTGGGGCTGGCGATTTCGTCCAGACTTGTGGAAATGATGGATGGAAAAATCTGGGTCGAGAGCCAATCGGGCCAAGGCAGCAAATTTCACTTTACCGCGGCGTTTGGCATTACGCAGATGGACGAAACTGACCGCGTCCATCCGGAGTGCCTTGCCGGAATGTCGGTGCTTATAGTCGATGACAACCATACCAGCCGCAACATCTTGAGCGAGATGCTCAAGAATTGGGAAATGAAAACGACGGCGGTTGCGGGCGTGAACGAGGCGATCGCGTCCCTTCGCGCGGCGAATGCGTCGACCGAGCCATTTGGATTAGTGCTTACCGACGCCAGCATGCCTATCTTGGATGGATTTGCGCTGGCGGAAAGAATACAGTCGGACAGTGAACTTGGCGAACCTCGTGTCATCCTGCTGACGTCGTCGGGGCGGGTAGGCGAGGTGGCGCGGGCCCGAGAATTGGGAATCAGCACCATGCTATTGAAGCCGGTCAAGCAGTCCGAGTTGTTCGATGCCATCCTGATGGCCGTCGGGGCACCGGAATCGAAGGAGATTCACGTGACGAAAGATGCAACGCAGGATGAAGCGACGCGACCCGTGCGAATTCTGCTCGCCGAAGACAGTCTGGTCAATCAAAAGGTCGCTCTGGCACTGCTCAAGAAATGGGGGCACCAGGTGACCATTGCCAACAACGGGAATGAAGCCCTGGAAAAGTTGGGTCTTGAGGAGTTCGACCTAGTTTTGATGGATGTGCAAATGCCCGAGATGGACGGGCTGACGGCCACTGGGTTGATCAGGGAGAAAGAGATTGAGGGAAAGGACGGTCAGCATTTACCCATTTTTGCCATGACGGCCCACGCCTTAAAGGGTGATCGGGAACGCTGCCTTGAGGCCGGAATGGACGGTTATCTTTCCAAGCCCATTCGCCCACAGGACCTCGCCTCCGCAATCAAGTCACTCTTTCCCACAGAGTCAAAAAAGGCGGAGCCAGAGCCCCTCGACCCGCCTGCCAGCGATTCGTCGTTATCGTTCGACTATGAGACGGCCGTGTCCTGGTTTGACGGAGATCCCGAGATGTTTCGACAATTCGCCGCGGCATTTCTGGACGAAGCGCCAAAATTGATGGCCCGCCTGGAGAAGTCCGTCGTTGATGCTGATGCGAAGGGCCTTCACCTTTCCGCTCACACGATCAAGGGAATGTGCCGATATCTGCGGGCAGATGAGGCTGGCGAGTTGGCCAGTCGCCTGGAATGGATGGGGCAAAATGGAATGTTCAACGACGCCGGTGAAACCACTCAGAGCCTGAAATCTGAATTGGCGGACCTAACCCATTGCGTGGCCAAGATCTTAGAGGACTCCAATGAGTGACAAAGTGTGGGAATAGGACACTAAGGATGGGACAGTCCCCTGCCTCGCGACATTTCCGCCGATTCCTTGCTTGCTCGCCAGCATTCTAGGTCCAACCCTCGCTTTGAATCTTGGGTGGCGGTAAAATTGGGAAACCTCTTTGTACGGATTCAATTCTGAAGGCCGCTGATGGAACCGCACATTCGTTACCAGATTATCGAGACAATCGCTCAGGGCGACTACGCGACCGTGTTTCGCGCCAAGGACAACGAACTGGGCCGCGAGGTAGCCATCAAGCAGATTCACCAGCAGTATCTGGCCGACCCCAAGCAACTCGATCGGTATTGGCAGGAAGCGCAGTTTCTGGCCAGCTTGGAACACCCGTATATCATGACGATCTACGACATCGTCCGGGAACGCGGCTGGCTGATTTTGGAACTGATGCAGGGCAGTTTGCAGCAAAAGCTGGATGGGAATCCGATCGACCTGGAAGACCTGCGGCTAACTCTGACCTACATCCTGCACGCGCTTCACTTTCTCCACCAAAACAACATCATTCACGGCGACGTCAAGCCAGGCAACTTGTTGCTGGACAAAAATCACCGGGTCAAGTTGGGCGACTTTGGCATTGCGCGGCGCATGGCGGGCGACGATGGCAGTGTCGTCAAGGGGACGACGAAGTACATGGCGCCGGAAGTCGTCTCCGATCAATTCGGCCCGGTGGGACCGCCCAGCGACATTTATTCACTGGGATTTTCGGCCTACGAACTGATGGCCGGCAGCCACTTTGATACTTTGTTTCCCGGCCTGAACATGTTCGGCCGCGATCAGCAGATCGCCTGGATGATGTGGCACTCCGCCGTCGACCGCCGTCTGCCCGAGATCTCGCGCGTGCTGCAAGGCGTGCCGGAAGATCTGGCGCATGTCATCGAGAAGATGATCGAGAAGGATCCCGCCCAGCGCTACAAGAACGCGGAAAAAGCCATCTTGGAATTGCGAGCGGGTGGCGAGGGCGGCGAAGAGGCGCTGACCGATGAAGAAAAGGTCGCCGCCGAGCAAGTGGAAAAGCAGGCCAAGCGAAAACGGGTCCTGATTATCGGCGCGTTCGCGGCCAGCATGCTGATGAGCTTGGGTTTGCTGTTTGGCGAACGCTTGCTATCGAGCGGCCCCGATCCCGACGCCCAAGAGCAAGTCCAGGGCCCCAGCCAAGGAAAGCTTGTTAGCCTTTATCCCGATCGCAATCTGATCGAAATCGAGTTGGCCGATGGAACCAGCGTGGGCATTGAAGTCGACCCGGAAACCGACCGCTTTCTGGTCAACGACCTGAAAGTCACGATGCTGGACTTGAAGCCCGGCGATCGACTGACGATTCGCCGTTTGAAAACGGCCGACGGAAAGGAATTCCGGGATATCGAAGCTTCGCGCCAACTTTCCAAGGGCCTGACGACAACAATTGTCTCGATTGATCAGAGCCGCGCCGTACTCACGCTCTCCACCCGCGACAGCGAAGGCAATCCGCTGGAGGTTTACGTGCCGTCGACGGTGGAAATTATTCTCAATGGTTCCTCAAGGATCGGCAAGCGAGATGCGCGCGTGGCCGACCTGAAAGCGAGTGACCGAGTGGCGATAGAACACGCCGCCACGGAAGACGGAGAAGTCGCCAGTTCGTTGGTGGCCTTGCGGACCGTGTCCGATAGCGGCTACTTGGTCAGCGTCAATACAAGCCGGAAGGAAATCACTTATCGAAACGGCCTGGATACCACGGCCGAGACAAAGACGTTTCCCGTATCGCCAAACTGCGAGTTTCTGCTGAATGACTTGCGAGTGCTGGATGAAGGGAAAGTCGTCACACTGTCTCACCTCAAGGCCGAGGATCGGATCACGATTGATCACGATGCCGAAGTATTGCGGGTTGATGCTCATCGTGAATTTACCGCGGTCGGTGCAGTGGAGAGCTTGGAAGTCCCTCAACGGCGCATGGTAGTGCGGCTGAAGAATCGCACGCGGCCCGTGGAATTCACGCTGGCACCCAATTGCGAAATAAAGCTAGGCGATTCGGGGGCGTTCGTGGATTTGCCGCGCCTGCAAAGCGGCGATTCCGTCGTCATTTCGCACATGTCGGCAGACCTTAAGAATCCGGAAGCCCGCGCGATCTCGGTCACGCTCAAGAAGAACGCCGCGCGGTGGGCCATCGTCATCGTTCACCCGACCTATGACGACAATCGACTATCCGCGTTGCCCCATATCGGTACGGATGCCGAGGCGATGCGGGACAGTCTGCTGACGCTGTATCGAATGCAGCCCGATCATCTGCTGTTCTTGGAAGGTGCTTCACGGCGGACGATGGAACAAGAGATTCCAAATTTTATTGCTCGGATGGCACAAGCGCGACAACTGCTGGTCTACTACGGCGGCCACGCCTTCTTGACCGAGGCAGGCGTCCCGCTGCTGGCTCCCAAGGAATTTAATCTCAGTAATATGCAAGCCGCCGGCGTACCACTTCGATGGCTGATCGCCGAAGTTGAAAAGGCGACGGCCACCGAAAAAATCTTGCTGCTCGATTCGTGCCACTCAGGCAAGAAGGACGATTTGAAAATTCAACCTTCCGCCGCTCGGTTGGTGTCGACGCTAAAAGGCGGGCCCACCAAGCCGGTGTCGTCATCGGTCACCGTGGTCACCAGTTGCAGCGACGAAGAGCATGGGCTGAATATCGACAACAAGGGAATTTTCGCCAGTTCGTTCGTTTCCGCCGTCGGCGGCGGGGCGGATCGCGACACCGACCACCACACGACGCCCGACGAGTTGTTCAGCTATTTACTGTCGAAGGTGTCCGAGCGCAGCGGCGAGGTGGGACTGCGGCAAACTTGCTTTCGTTTCCTTCCCGATGCCAACCCGCCCCGATTGACGAAGGCCACGATTGACGCAGTCGACGATATGTTGGGAAACCTCCGCGCCAGCGGCTTCGATTCCAGAATTACCGCCGAATATCAAGCGGGCCGCCGCTCGCAACCCAAAGAGCCCGATGTGTCAATCGCCTACGCCCTGGTCTCATTGAAACTCGGCCGGACGACTCAATCGCTGAGTACATTCGAGGCAATGCGTGCCTCGCATCCCAAGCGATTGGTGCCGTATCACGGGCTGGCCTGGCAGTATTTTCAAAAGCGGCTGTATAAGAAGGGCCTGGACGACCTGGCTCTGTTGGTGGCCGCGATGCCCGATCCGGATCCTGAAAAGGGCTATCACGCCTACGAAAAGCACCTGCTGCAACTGGCCGGAAAGATGGGATCCTTTGCCTTTCAAGTGGACGAAAATGGCGAACTCGCCGACGATGTGGCTTTGCTGAATGCGAACGTCACGGATCGCGGCGAACAGGCCCGCAAGATCTTCATGGAAGGCGTTGCCCAGTCCCGCGAGACCGCGAACCAATTCGACGATCGCATCGACAAAGCCGCCACGAATCAAGAGCGGGATGAATTGGAACGCAAACGCAAGCAACTCGCTTCTTATGCGTTGTTTGATTACGACCGCGCCGCCGATTACATTCGCTCTCGGCTGGAAGAGTAATCACGGGCGGGCCCAGGACGGGAGCGTGGCGTCAGCCGCCGCCTTCGCGTTGTCGCTTTTTGGGGCTTTCACTATAATTCCGGCCAAGGCCCTGTAGTGAAACCTCCCCTCGCGATTACGCGGTTCCTCTATTTTTCAACCCAACAACATGTCAACCACACTTGAGCCTCTCTCTCAAAGCACGGAAACTGACCCGATGACGATTCGCATTTACAATACCCTCACGGGGAAGAAAGAACCGTTCGAGACCGTCACGCCGGGCAAGGTCGGGATCTATTTGTGCGGTCCGACCGTGTATAAAGAAGCTCACATCGGCCATCTGGTGGGGCCCGTCATATTCGATTGCATCAAGCGGTATCTCACGTACTGTGGCTATGAAGTGAATTGGGTCGTCAACATTACGGATGTCGACGACAAGCTGATCGCCCAATCGCAAGAGCGCGGTATTCCGATGGCGCAAGTGGCGACCGAGATGACCATGGACTACTGCGCGAATCTGTTGGCCGTGGGAGTCGATCAGATTTCGCTCATGCCGCGGGCCACCGAACATATGGACGAGATTATTTCGTTCATCGGCGACCTGATCACAAAGGACTTCGCTTACGCCGTCGAGGGCGATGTGTTTTTCGATGTGCTCAAGGACAACGACTACGGAAAGCTCAGCAATCGCCGTTCGGACGAACAGCAGGGTGAAGGCGGCGGAGCGGCCGCGAAGAAGCGTTCGCCTAGCGATTTCGCCTTATGGAAATCGGCCAAACCGGGTGAGCCGTCGTGGGACAGCCCTTGGGGAGCGGGCCGGCCGGGTTGGCACATCGAGTGCTCGGCGATGGGCCGCCGCATTTTGGGTGAGACCTTCGACATTCACGGCGGCGGCTTGGACTTGGTGTTCCCACATCACGAGAACGAAATCGCTCAAAGCGAGTGCTGCCACGGCAAGCCGATGGCCAAATACTGGATGCACAACGGATTGCTCGGCAAAGAAGATGCGGGCAAGCTGGGAGGCCGTTCCGACCGCGAGAGCGCGGAAGCGAGCGATACTGCTGAGGAATCCGCGACCAAGAAGAAGATGAGCCGTTCGGACGGTGCGGGCGGCTTGCGAGGTTTGATTGCACGTCTGGGCGGCGAACGAATTCGATTCTTCCTTCTGCGGACCCATTACCGGAGTACGGTAGTATTTAGCGATGAAGCGGTCGCCGAAGCGGGAACGGCACTCGATAAGTTCTATGTATTCTTTGAAAGATACGAGCGGATCGCCGGCCGACCATTCTATTTGAACCCCGATCCCGGAAAAGAAGATCGCAAGCTGATTGCTCGCCGAACGGACGGAGATATCGACGCGAGCGATGACACCTTGTTAGCCGAAGTAGGGAAATTTCGCGATGGCTTTCTGCAAAAGATGGACGACGATTTCAATTCCGGCGCGGCGATGAGCGATCTGTTTCAACTGCTGACCACGCTCAACAAGTTTGCTGATCAGAAGAACCTTGAGGATGCCAAGAAGCGTTCCACCGATGAATTGTCTTCGTTTTTGCGCGGGGTCGAGACACTGCGCGAACTGAGCGCCATCCTGGGACTGTTTCTGAAACCCGCGCCGAAAGTGGGCGGCGACAACCAGGCCATGGACAACGTCATGCAGTTGTTAATCGAGCTGCGAGCGGCAGCCCGGCAAAACAAGGATTTTTCCACCGCCGACAAGATTCGCGACGACCTGACCGCCGCCGGTGTGACGCTGGAAGATCGCAAAGAGGGCACGGGCTGGCGGATTGGATAAGCAGCCCATGCGGACGGACCTAATTTACCACCGACAAGGAGGCGAACATGAATCGACTGCTGACCCTCGGTATTCTCATTCTGATTGGCGCGGGCCTTGCCGCCGACGAATCGGACACGGCGGGCGACGAGTTGCAAAATGTGCAGCAACAAATCGACAAGCTAAAGCAACAGACCCGTAAACTGGAAGACCGCGCGATTGCTTTGAAGTTGGAAAGGGGAGAGTTTCCCAAACCTCTGGCGATGGACGGATACTGTCCCGTCACGCTGGCCGACCACAAAGATGCTCGGCAAGCATGGCAGCGTGGGGATGAGCAATGGAAAGTCATGCATGACGGCCGTGAGTATTACATGCTCACCCGCGAGAAGATGGATCAATTCATGGAGAATCCCGAGCAGTACGCCCCGGTATTTTCCTGTTTGGATATCGTACGGTATGTCGATAAGGGTGAACTTGTCGAAGGGCAACGAGGCCACGGGTTGACGTTTAATCGTGGCGTCTATCTGTTTGCCGACGAAGATTCATTGGCGAGGTTTTCTACGTCACCGGACGAGTACGCCGCTCACGTGAAACCCAGTCGGGCGCGGTTGGCAAAGCAGCGGAAGCTGACAAGTTTTACGCCAATGAGCGAAGTTGGAGAGCAAAGACGCCTAGAGACGGCTGTATTGGAGCCCGCCAACGCGCCGGAATAATCACGCCGTGGACAAACCGCAACGCATTCTTGGTGTCGACCCCGGCCTGAACATCACCGGCTATGGTGTTGTCGAGATGTCGCCGCAAGGACAAAGCCTGACCCTCATCGAAGCCGGTGTCGTGCGCGGAACGTCCGGCACGTCGCTTGTCCATCGCGTGAAGCAGATCCACGAGGGCATTGCCGAGGTGGTGGAGTCTTTTCAGCCGACGTGCATGGCGATCGAAGAACTTTATTCTCATTACGACCGGCCCCGAACCGCGATCTTGATGGGACATGCCCGCGGCGTGATTTGCTTGGCGGCCGCCCAAGTCGGAATTCCGGTCATCCACTATGCAGCCACGCAAGTCAAAAAGATACTGACCGGCAACGGCCGCGCTCCGAAGACGCAAATGCAACTGGCGGTGCAGCGCGAGTTTCGTTTGAGCGCTCCGCCCGACCCGCCCGATGTGGCCGACGCGCTGGCGATCGCCCTTTGTCATTACTATCTAAGCAAAACGGAAGCAGGCATCTCTTGATTACGAAAATCACCGGCAAGTTGCTCTCGGTCGGCATCGACGAAGCGACCTTGGCCGTGGCGGCATTTGAATATCAGGTCTTGATTCCCGAGTTTACCCGCCGCCAATTGCAATCGCATCTGGGCGAGGAAGTTCAGTTGCACACGATCCATTACTTGGACGGCAACCCTCAGCAAGGCCGCCTGATGCCGCGACTGGTCGGCTTCGTCAGCGAAATCGAACGCGAGTTTTTCGAGTTGTTTTGCTCGGTCGACGGAGTTGGCGTGCGCAAAGCGCTGCGAGCGATGGTGCGGCCCGTGCAAGACGTGGCCACCTCGATCGAGGAACAAGACGCCAAGGCCCTCTCGACATTACCCGGCATCGGCCCCGCCACGTCGGACCGAATCATCGCCAAGCTGCGCCGCAAGATGCCCAAGTTCGCCCTGCTGGTGGTCAACAAGACCGATCGTCAAGCCGACGTCGAACGCGACGTGGTGCAGGAGACGTTTCAAGTACTCTGCACCTTGGGCCACGGCGAATCGGAAGCCCGCCGCTTGCTGGACAAATCGCTGGAGTCCAAGAAAAAGTTCAAAGACGTCGAGGCACTGTTGCAGGCCGTGTACCAAATCAGCCATCAACACGAGGAAGCCTAACGGTTTGATGCTCGCCTGCGCTGGGCGGAGTTAGAAGGGGTTATTCGCAGCGAGATCTTGGTTTGCGTGATCGCACTGATCTTACGGTGCTACCTCAACTACGACGCTCGATCACGTTGAGAGCATTCAGCCTGGATTATTCAGTGCGCCGTGCAAAGACGGCGGTTTTCAGTGGGTGCGATTCCCACCCGGCAGCTGGTCGCTCCAGCCGGTAGCAATCGGAGCAGTGGAGAAAGGAGTTTACCATTGGAAGCCCTCCGGTGTAGAGGGTCGC
>JAJDEH010000416.1 GCA_029259935.1 Planctomycetota bacterium | reverse complement strand
GCAAGACGCACGATAGCCGCCCCGGCACCGTGGCCCTGGAGGCCGTACTGGTCCGGTACTACCTGCAACATGCCTGCGCGGCCGGCGATTCTCGGCGACGATGAATACTTCGTACTCGGCGACTTTTCCGTGAGTTCAAGGGATGCGAGATTTTGGGACCGCAGTCTGGAAGGCCGTGAACACCCTTATGCAATTCCGGAGTCGTCCATCGATGGTGTCGTGACGCACATTTACTGGCCGCTGCAGCGAATGCGGGTTTTTCGATGACGGCGTGAACTCCGACGTGATTCGCCTGCATACTCCGCGAATTTCGCCGCTCACTGGCCTACATGTCACGAAAAGACCCCGCCGTCTTTGGTGATTCCGATAGCAACCCTACGCTCAAGACGCGTCCGTGGTAATGTCGGCTTCCCACCAGTTTTCCGATGACTGTTCGGGCGGTTTGGGCAGCGGTTCATACCCGAAAGCGGTTTCGACGGATTCCGCCATGCTCGCCAAATGGGCGATCATCCGATAGTACAAATTGTACAAGTTGTCGGGCAGTTCGATCGCGGCGTCCAGAACCTGTCCCAACTCGTCCTCCAGCGGGACATTGTGCAGAGCGTAATCGGCGATCGACACTTTTCCCCGGGCGTGATCGAACGGGTACGGCTTCGTGGCGAGTTGGCCGCGAATCCATTGAATCCGCTGCAACGTATCGGACTTGACGGCCATCACCTGTTGATACAACTGATAATCCACTTCGGTCGATTGGACAATGTCCAGCAAGATGGCCAACGCGCGGCCAACCTCCGTGAGGTCGGTCACCATGGGCCACACTTCCTCGAGCGCCACTTGCGTCGTCAACAGGGTTCGGCAGCGGGCCTGTATTTCGGCCGCTTTGGGAATCCGCTGAGCGACTTGCGGCACATGCAGCAACTGCAAAGCGGCAACCAGGCGATTCTGCGCGTCCTTGAGCGACTCTTGAAACATTTGTCTTGAGTGCTGCCGTTCCCGTTCGGCTTGCGTCAGCGCGTTTTGAACGGCAAACGGAGTCGGTTCGGGCAGCCGGTACTCCGCCGGATTGAAGAGGAAGCCGGCGTTGAGAATGATCTGCAACATACGCAGTTCGTGAACCCGTTCGTCGGCCACTTCATAGCGGCGAGACTTCTGCACCGTTTCCATCAGATGGTCAACCATCCGCTGTCGAAAGTGCCCAAGGGACTTTGCCGTCTGCTTGGGATTCTGCGGCGTATAGAGCTTTTCCTTGGGCAAGAATAACTCATGGGTTCCCAGCACCTTGCCTTGAAAATAGCGGTTCAAGGTTTCGAATGCCTCGTCCAGCGCGCGTTGTTCGCCGACGATGGTTTCCGTGGCCACGAGATTTTTCGGCGTTACTTCCGGACCAATGACCTCATGATAAAAGTGCAACGTGACCATCTTGCAAAGACCCGGGAAGTCATGAAACAGCACCGTGGACGGCGCGTCGACGTGAAACACACCAGGCGCGTTTTCGCGCTGCGCGGCCGCGATCCGCTCGGGCGTCGAAGGGTGCGTCATGAACCATTCCGTTTTCTCTTCCATGACGCTCTGCTTGACCTTGGCGGCGGTCTTGGGGTCTGCCCGCATTTGATTGACTTTCGCCACCACCATCGCGGCCAAGTCGTCGCTCAGCCGATGATCGCGCCAAGACTGCATTAGATCCTGTTGCGCTTCAGCGAACCCGTGTCCCAACGCGTGGAGGTTCATCGAAGTGCGGCAAAACGTTTCCTTCCCCACCACGCGCATTTCGTAGAGATCCGCGCCGAATTCCATTTCACGCGTCAGCCGGCAACTCAGCATATGAATGAACTTGCACAAGAAGTACAGTCCATAACGCGAGACGAACACGCCGAATTGCATCGCGCGGGCGATCAAGCTCATCGCGCCACCGGTGTGGGCCATCGCGGCCAGCCGGTCGTCCCAGGAGTCGCGAGAAAAAGCGGCGATCTGAAACCACACACTGATGCGGCGAACCAAATTGGAAAGCCGCATGGCGGATCCCTGCGTAAAGTGCCCCAACTCATGGGCGATCACTCCGGTAACTTGCCGCAACGGCAATCCCGCCACCAGCGGCAGGCCAATCGACAACACGAGTTCGTTGCCAAACAGCATGCCAAACAAACCGCGATAGGATGCCGAAGCATTGACATCCGTGTCGACTTGAATCACAACCGGCATCGGCGCGCCGACCACGTCGCACAATCTTTCCACGAATGCGAAAAGCACGGGTTCGTGTTCACGCTTCAATTCAATAGGTGGGTGGTAGTCGCCCGATCGTGCAAACATCGGCTTGAGCAAGGAGATGCCAAAAAACGCGAGCAAGAACAACAGGGTCCCGCAGAACAACATCCCTAACAGATTGCCGGATGCCAAAGAGAACCACAAACCGACGGCTAACATTCCAGCCAAGCCAACAATCATCGCGGGCAGCAACATCAATACTAGCGCGACACAAGCTACTCCCAAGCGATATCCGGACGTGGGAACCACTGGCTGAATCTGTTGGCTTAACCCGCTGATTAAACGCTGCGGCGAAATCCCCGCCTTTGTGTTGGCGGCGGCGGTCGTCGTCGCCGCGGTGCGTCCGGCAGGCACATTGGGCGCGGCCGCGGCATTCGGTGATGCGGCGGCCTTCCGCGCGGGCGCGGCTTGCCGCGGTTTCGGTTCGACGGGTTGGCCCTGTGGCCAGTTGTCCGATGATTCGTTCACAACTTCACCATGTCATACAATTTGGACGCGGTGTCATACAATTTGGATCCGGTAAACCGGCAATCGGAACTGCGTTGCTTCTCAAGGCCATTCGACTTGAGACATTATCACCTGCCGTCCCCAATGCGAGCCCACCGTGGTCCGCCGCGAATCCAATACACGAAAGAAGAACCACCTCATAATCTAGCCCAACTACGATGCAACCCGCAACAACGCCATGACCATTAATTGCGATTCGAAAGCAGTTCTTCCCTGAAGATGCACCGTGGCTTCCCCAAGGACTCTCCAATTGCCTCCGTTCCGCTGATGTCGGACAGCGACCAGACGTGCCTTGTGCCGGCCGTTCCTGGGAAATAAGGTACACGATAGACAGGAGACCACCTTCACCACTGGCCGTATTTATCGCTTCAAGGAATTCCGAGCCATGAACAATTCGCCCGGCAAATGCGCGACCGCCGCCCTGATTGTCTTGAGTTTGTTTACGCTGTCGTCCGCCGCGAACGTCCGCGCGGAGGAACATGAACTGGAAGGCAGTCAGAAGCCGTTCATGGGCAAGCCGAAGTTTGAAATGCAGCAAGTGTTCCAAGGTGAGCGGTTCCCCAATATCGTCGTGGCCCGCGATGGCACGGTCCTGGCGACTTGGGGCAGCAAGGGCGTCAAGGTGCGGCGCAGCGAAGACGGCGGAAAGACGTGGGGCG
This sequence comes from Planctomycetota bacterium, assembly GCA_029259935.1. The sequence continues at coordinate 9,318 of JAJDEH010000416.1, read as the reverse complement.
AACAAATCACCATCGCCAAACCCGGCTTTCCCGGCGGCGGAGTCACCGTCGATGAAAACAGCGGCGACATCATGGCGTTCATTGAAGATCGTCACCCACCGGCTCCGCTGACGATCTACCGTAGCACCGATGGCGGCAAGTCTTGGAAAGCGGAAGAAGCGGTCATTCACAAAGACAGCAAGGGCAATGTGCCTTCGATGCACATGAACGAACATGGAATCACGCTGCGGCATGGCAAACACAAGGGTCGGCTGCTGAGACCGTCGCGTTGGTACGCCGAAAAGAACGACCGCTCGCAATGGCCATTCCACTACACCAACGCGATTTTCAGCGACGACGGCGGCAAGAACTGGCGGACAAGCGATCCATTCCCCGAAATCGGCACGGGCGAGGCCACCGTTGCCGAGTTGTCCGATGGCCGCATCTACTACAACACGCGCGTGCATTGGGACAAGAACGAAAAGTACACGCGACGGCGCAGCGCCTGGAGCCACGACGGCGGCCAGACCTGGAAAGAATTCGCCATTGTCGACGTTCTTCCGGACGGCACGCAAAACACTTCTTACGGCTGCATGGGCGGACTGGTCCGCTTGCCGGTCAAGGGGAAGGACATCTTGATCTTTAGCAACCTCGACACACCCAACCCACGCCGCGAACGGGTGACGGTTTGGGCCAGCTTCGACGGAGGGCAAACGTGGCCGGTCAAACGGCTCGTGTTCGACGGCCCCAGCGCTTACTCGTCGCTCAATGCCGGCCGGCCCGGAACACCTAGCGAAGGCTGGATCTACCTGCAATTCGAAGGCGGCCCCGGTGGCGGTGGGCAAGTGGCGAGATTCAACCTGTCGTGGGTTATGCAAGGCGAACCTACCGATGACGGTGAATTCGCCGCACCCTAGTATTCCGTCAGGATCAAACCTCCGGCGGGAAAATTGATGCCACCCACGAATTACACGAACACTGCTGATCAAGCCAGTAGCGGCACTCAAAAGGAGCAGAATTCAACGGCTATTCGCCACCCGATTTTGCTTTCTTGATGGCGGTCATCTTGGCGGCCGCCTCTTCTTTCGTCAGTTTGCCGGCGGCGACGGCCGCTTGAAGTTTGCTCCAGACCTTTTTGAAGTAGGCGTCGGTCGGGGCAGTCTTCCCTTGGTCGTTGGTCTTGGGCGAGCCTTTCGCATTCAGTGCCTTTAACTTGGCCTGAGCCTCTTCTTTGGTAATCTTGCCGGCAAGGACGGCCGATTCGATCTGCTTGTAGAAATCATTCGGAGAGGTTTTTGCTTTTGTTTTCGTCTCCTTACCCTTCGCCTGCTTCTTGCCGAGCCCTTCCTTTTTCAAAGCGCCTAGCTTGGCTTGAGCTTGTTCTTTGGTGATCTTCCCGGCAGCGACGGCTGATTCGATTGCCTTGTAGTGATCTTTGGAAGAGATTTTGAAATTTGCTTTCTTATTATTATTGACGCTGGTCTTGCCGAAGACTTTTTGTTTGATGGAACTCATCACCGTGGCGGCTTCATCCGGCGACATCTTGCCGCTGGCGACAAGGGACTGAAGTTCCGCCCAGATGTTTTCGAGATTGGCGATGGTCTTCTTGTCGTACCCTTTCTTATCGTGACCCTTCGTGATGGCTTTGCTTTTGGGAGCGCCTTGCTTATTCAGAGCTTTCAACTTGGCTTGAGCCTCTTCCTTGGTAATCTTGCCGGCAAGGACGGCCGCTTCGATCTGTTTGTAATGATCTTTCGGAGCCGGTTTGCTCTTGGCCTTCTTATCTTCAGCGACGGACGCTCGCGGATGAATCGACAGGGCACAAAGGAATGCCAGTAACAGTAACCGGCTGAAGACGGTTCGATGAGGAGTATTGGAGAGGATCATGAGCGTTTCCTTTTCCCGGATTCCGCCGTGGTTCATGATGCTTGTCGTTCCCGACTGACGGAATGCCGGAAATGCACAATGGCGCCAAGACAAAGTCGCCTGGCCGTGCTTCAGCATAGTTTGTTTCACTGGATAGCGACAAGCTGCCCCAAGACTGGTCCCGCACCCACAAGCTTAGGGCGTCCGCAACTTTACGACTCAGTGTAGCCGTACTTCTCGATGTACCCGGCCCATCGCCGTTTGATTTCAGCGGTGATCTCGGGTTCTAGCTGGTGCTGGTTCGGCTGGTAACTCTTTTGCTGTTCGACATACTCTTGCAAACTCGGCAGGACAAGCGAAAAGTCGCCCAGGTCGAGTTCTTCATAAAGCGACCGCAGTTCGCCAACGGGGTCGGCGACCAAGTCTTCGTAGCGGATGTCGCGAATCCTGGCAGGATCCACTTGGCCGCGTTGGCGTTCGAAGCCTTCGTACATGCGTTCCAAGCACTCGAAGACATACTCATCCAAGTTCTTGAAATGCGGCACTTGAAAGCCTTGCGCCGTATCGAGAGCCTGCCAGGTGCGGCGCGTGGAGGCGAACAGCGGAAAGGGGTTCCGAGTGATATGAATGAACCGCGCATCGGGAAACATTTCGGCCAGCAAGGCGATTCGCCCGGTGTGCGGCGGCGACTTCAATACCAGCCGCTTGTTCTTTTTGAGCGTCAACGCCTTGACGAAATAGTCGAGCGACTGGCGAAACTTTTTTAGATCCGCCGGGTCGACATCCTTCATGTTCAAAAACTCTTGGTAGGGCGGCTCGTGATTCGGAAAGGCCAGTTTGAAGTACGGGGTCGGCGCGCCCATGGCACACAACGCGAACTCGTCTTCTTGCGGGTGGTCGAAACCGGCCGCCATGTTGTCCATCGGCCGTCGGCGGGGCAACAGGAACCCCATCATTCGAGGAATGATCCAGCTTGAAACAAGAAAGTGGTAGGGCGCGAAACACTCATAAGTCGAAGGGAACGCCATCTCTGGATCGCGAACCAACAATTCGTGCAGATGAGTCGTCCCGCTGCGCCAGTGTCCTAGGATAAAAATCGGCGGCTGGGTGATCTTCGTTTCCTGAATCCGCCGACCGTACAGCAGACTCTGTAAACGATACAGAGCCGAGTTGACGGTGGTAATCGGCATCAGGATCAAGGCCATGGCCCAACGAAGCGGGTGAATTCGCCAGCCGTTTCGCGATAGCAGGCGCAGGAAGTCACGCGTCCGCATCCCGTGCCAGAATCGGGGACTCCAGAATGGATACGTGTTCAGTTTCAGTTGCTTCTGAGTGGCCCGTGTTTTTTCTTCGACAACAGACATGAATGACGTCGGTTAGGCCCGGAAGATCTGCAAAATGCGGGCGTGTGGGGAGGCCGCGGCGAAATAGTACGAATTCTGGCAGGGCCGCGTATCGCCCCATTCTACTTGGAAACGGGCTGGCGTGATAATCGGGGTCAATACGCCGCGAGAAAGCCAGTTCGTATCGCCCTAACAACGTCGCAATTGTAGAATTCCCTGTCCCAGAGAATTTCGACCGACTTCCTTCACTATTAGACGACCATGCGGGCTGATTCGCCACAACTCGTCAATACCCGCGACCAGGCTTACAAAGCGGTGTGCGCCGCCAAGCACGCCGGTAATATTGTGGGAGTTGTACCGACGATGGGTGCTCTGCATGAAGGTCACCTCAGCCTCGTACGCCGTTCAGTGGCTGAATGTGCCTTTACGGCGGTCACGATTTTCGTCAATCCGGCCCAGTTTGGCCCCCGCGAAGATTTGGCAAGCTATCCGACACCTTTGGAAGCCGATTTGGCAGCGCTGCGGGAACTGAACGTCGACCTCGTTTTTGTGCCGGACAAAGACGAGATGTACCCCAGCGATTTTTCAACCTACATCGACCCGCCGAAAATATCCCTGCCACTGGAGGGAACTTGCCGGCCCGATCACTTTCGCGGAGTGGCGACCGTGGTATTGAAGCTGTTCAACATCCTGCCGGCGGACGCCGCCTACTTTGGCGAGAAGGATTATCAACAGTTGCTCGTGATTCGCCGCATCGTGGCCGAACTAAACATTCCGATTAAAGTGCGGGCTTGTCCCATCGTCCGCGAGCCGGACGGATTGGCGCTTAGTTCTCGAAACGTTTATTTGAGTTCCCGCGAACGTGAGCAAGCATTATCGCTTTCGCGGTGTTTGAAAAAGGCCGCGGAGTTGGTGCAAAGCGGCGAGACGAATGCCGAGTTGATCCGCGAGCAAATGCGGGCGGTGCTGCTGAATGGCGGCGTCGACGCCCTGGACTACGTTTCACTCGCCGACCCCGAGACACTGCAAGAAGTGACACAAGTCGTTGGACCGGTCCGGGCGCTTGTGGCGGCCCACTTAGGGAAAACCCGATTGATCGACAACTGCCTCATTGGATAGTTTCATGCGTCGCACTTTTTTCTATATTCCCCACGAGTTCTTCGAGATCGTTTCTTTCAACCTTGGGGGATTCTCGATCCACATTGGTTGGTTGCTCATTGCCTGGATGGTTTTTGCACTCGGCTTGATGGCTTGGCTGATTTCGCGACAGGGCTGGAATCGGGACACGCGCAGCTATCTGCCGATCTTTGGCATTATTGCCGCGGCGCTCGCCTTCGTCGTGCCCTACCTGGAAATCATTGATCCCGCCGGCGACCCCGTTGGGCTGCCCATACGCGGTTATGGAATGATGGTGATGCTGGGAGCGGTCTCCGGAGTTGGTCTCGCTGTCTATCGCGCCCGGCGGATGGGGCTGCACCAGGACGTCATTCTCTCGTTGGCTTTTTGGATGTGCATTTGCGGCATCGCCGGAGCGAGGATGTTCTACGTCATTCAAAAATGGCCGGAAGTCAAAGTCGTTGAAGATGGCCAGTTGAATCTCGCCAAGACGATCTTTTCCGCTATCAGCATTCAAAGCGGCGGGCTGGTCGTTTATGGATCCGTGATCGGAGGCGTCGCGGCGGCCGTGATCTATTTGCGTTCTAAGAAGCAGCCCATTCTCGCGGTGGGCGATGTGGTGGCACCGGCGATGCTGGTTGGATTGTGCCTGGGACGCATTGGCTGCCTGATGAATGGCTGCTGTTACGGCGGAATCTGTCAACCGGAAAGCCCGTTCCATTGGGCCGCGATTTCCTTCCCTCGCGACGCCGAACCCTATTTGCATCGTAACGAACCGGTGGAAGAACGAGAAAACAGTCCTCCCTATCAACGTCAGCGGGCAGTTGGGATTTTGCACGGCGTGCAAGTGGGAGCTACCGCCGAGGGCTCTCCGGTCGTGACCGGCGTCAACCAGCAGCTTCTCGAAAGCGATACCGTGCTGAAGGACTATCACCCTCAAGAGGGCGATCGAATTCGTTCTTTTGGCGAGGTCGAACAAGCAACGCCGAAGAACGTTCACTTACTGTTCAGCGGGCTCAGCCCCACCTTCACGACCACCGAGGGCGAGGTCCGCAGTTGGGCGATTGACGAGTTGCCGGAACGCGGCCTGCCGGTTCATCCAAGTCAGATATACAGTTCCATCAATGCCGGGTTATTGGCCCTCTTTCTCTGGTTCCTCTATCCATTTCGCCGTCGCGATGGACAGGTGTTTGCCGTCATGTTGATGGTCTATCCGGTGGCCCGCACGTTGCTGGAGCTGATTCGCGACGACGAACGTGGCCAATTCGGCACGGCGCTGACGATTTCGCAGTGGCTAAGCGTATTCGTCATTTTGCTCGGCGTGGGACTAATGTGGTACATCTTCCGGCAGCCCAAGGAACAAGGGCTCACCCAGTCGTTTGTGTCCGCGTAACGCATGGCCGGCCTGCATATTCATCCGCGGGCGCGGACGCCATAATGGAGGGGACTCCGAAGGACGTTAGCCACCGCTCGACCGTGAGCGAAATGCGACTCTTTCAACAGGCTGCTCGCACCACGTACCTTTTGAATAGGTAGGATCTGTCATGTATAGCTTGGGTCGTTTCCAACGGGCCATTGGTTCTGTTGCCTTGATCGAAAGATGGACGACCGAATTCCATTCATCTAGACAGGTTTGCAGGAGAGTTTTGTGGCGAGTGTTGCCATGCTCGCTCTTTTCGTTTGGAGTCCTAACCAGCAGCCTGATTGCTAATCTCTAGTTGAAGTCACCGCGAGCATGAAGCCCAAAGGAGAATCTAGGCGAGAACATGTTGCCGCTGACTTCAATTTTGACGTGATTATCGAGGGGTGGTTATTGATGGTACTTGGAGGGACAGCAAAGGCGCCGACGGGAAAAATTTGGCGAAAGTTGTGAATAGGTCTATCAACGAGGCGTTGTGTTGTTAAAGAACTCGGACCGTCTTATTGACCTCTGCGCCGGCAACTGCCGCAAATCGAGGAAATTGCCCTTGAATACGCGGGTCACGAGTTTACTGAACGTAATTTCGTTGCACAGAGTTCAATGAAAATGCGAAAAACTCGTTCGAAGAGCAGTTTCTCTCTGTTTTCGATTGGCCTACTCATAGCGACCATAGGCGTGGGCCTCGGAACCTGGAGACATTGGACTCGAGATGAACGGGCGCATGAGATGCTTTTCTCTTGCGGAGGTCGTGTCTCAGTAGATTATGACTGGCAGCGATTTCCGGAGAATGCGAAGCTTGTCCATACGGCAGGCGATGAACGCCTCGATTGGCGACCGCGTAGACCGGGAGAGTATTTGCGAGTTCACCTGGGATCGGAGTGGCAACGACGTCAGTTCCCGGCGCCGTGGATTCGCGACTTAGTCGGGGTGAAAGCGCTTGACCTGGACAACTCTCCCTATGTCAGCAAAGACTGGTTCATTCAAATGGGTTCTCTTCGTCAACTGCGATTCCTGTCGATCCGTAACCTGGAGCCCGAGGACGCTTGGTTCAGACACCTCGCAAGTCTAGAGTCACTTGAGAGTGTTCATCTGGGAAATTCTAGCATTGGAGACTTAGCGCTGAAGCACTTGCAGGCGCTTCCAAAACTCGAACACATGAACTTGGCCATGACAGATATTACTGATGACGGTTGCCGCGCTCTTAATCCACAACTGCGACGATTAAGCCTCTTTGGGACACGAATTACCGACCGGAGTATCTCGTCGTTGCTGAATCTGAAGCACCTCACGTATATTAACGTGACGGGCACGCAGATCACCGACCGAGGGATTGTTCGATTGTCGAAACTTCCAAGCCTTGAAACAATCTCGGCATACGGGATAGTCGATGACTCGACGGTTGCACGTTGCAAGGCGTTGCGGCCAAATCTAAATCCTCTTGAGATCCACTGGAAATCGGACGAAGAGGAAGAGTTGCAAAACGTGGACGTCGATCCCTTCGGGGAGCCAGCAACGGGTCGAGATCCTTTCGCTGAGCAAGCGAAGGACGAATGTCCGTTGCCTCAAAGAGAGCCGATGCCGAGATAGGACGCCAGTGGTATCACTAATTACACCTTCGACGCGGCGGGAAATCAGCAGATCGTGACGACTCCATCGACAGGCTGATGTCGGCCGCGTGAGGTAGAAAGCGACCGAATGCCTGATTGTCCCACCTTTGCATCGATAGTCCATCGTCGAGCGTCCAGGCTTCCTTTCTTCTTTCACCTTTCCATGTTCAATATTCAATATTCAAGATTCCGGTCGCGCTTTCGACCCCCTCTAACTCCCCCTTGGCAAGGGGGAGAACTGGAGAAAGCTGATCACTAATCGCCAACACGCATGAACGCTCGACCCACCTTGGAACGAAACGTCATTGGCAATCTCAAGAAGTGACCGTTGGCCTTTGCCACCAGATCACGCCGATTGTATCGGTTCTAGTAACGGCGCGTTTGACTACCGGCTGGCGTGGCCTAAATTTCGGCAGCTTGTCGACCTTCCCAAGTGCTTTCTTTTGCATCGCTAGGCCCCTATGAAATTGCAGCTTCTTCAATCCGCGCGCGAGCTGCGGGACGTCAGCCGGGATTGGGACGATCTGTGGTATCGAAGCGACCTTTCGTTGCCCACATTGCGAGCCGAAATGCTGGCGCAGTGGCTGGAGCATTTTGCTCCACGCCAGCAATTCATGGCGGTCACGGTGCAGCGTGATGGACAACTGGTTGCCGCCCTGCCGCTGATTGGGACACGAAAGGCCAACGTGCTGCCGGTTGCCACTCTGCCCTGTAACTCATGGAGTTCGGCGGGGGATCTGCTGGTCGACGCGGACGAAGACTTGGACGAGGTCCTCACTTCGCTGATCACCGGCCTGCGGAAGTTGCCTTGGCCGATCGTTTGGTTGGACGAAGTGGAAATCGAAAGCCGGCGGTGGCAGACAATGAAGCAACTGCTTGACGAGCGTGGTCACGGGACCGCGACGCAGCTTCAGTATTACCTGGGACGCGTCGACATCGACGGAGACTGGGACGCCTATCAGGCCAGCTTGTCGAAGAACCATCGGCAGGCGTTACGAAACACAAGCCGGCGACTCGACAAGATAGGGGAGACTCGGCTGGTCCGGCACGCTCACTTGGAAGGGTCATCGTTAGAAGAGCTGCTGCGAAAGGCATTCCAGATTGAAGACCTGGGCTGGAAGGGTGAGGAAGGAACTTCGATTCTGAAGACGCCCGGCATGTTCGACTTCTTCCTCCGGCAAGCGCGCCAATTGGCCGATTGGGGACAACTAGAACTCTGGTTATTGGAACACCTCGGTCAGCCAATTGCGTTCGAGTATTGCTACTTGGCGAAAGAGACTTGTTACTCACACAAGATCAGCTTCGATCCCGAGTTTCGATCGTACGGGCCTGGCCGGCTGCTGCGACGGTTGCAACTTGAGGCGTTGTTCACCGAAGGCGAAGTCCGTCTGTTTGACACTATGGGCGTGCTATGTGAATCCAAGGCCAAGTGGTGTACCCAGGCAACGCCCTTGTCACGGCTGGTCGCGGGCACGGGCGGATTGGCGGGCCGGGCGATGGTCGGCACCTATTCGCGCATCTGGCCGCTGGTCCGACGTCTACGCGGAACGAACACGGCACCAGAGCTTCCTCGGCTGGGCCCCGCGTCTCGGGCTGGCCAAAACACTAATCTGCCCGTGGCGGCTGCCGCGGAGTGAGCCCATACGGCTCATTGCGATGACATCTTCGTGAATTCGCTGATCCTCGGCCCGCAGTGCTTTCGCCGATCCCTGCCCCACTCGGCTTTTTGTGCGGGGCAATTTTTCTGGCGGGATGACGGTAAAGATCCACAACGGGAAAGCAGCCGTGAAACGGCGAAAGCACTTAGCCGCCGGTGTGAGCCGGCGGATAGCCCGTTGTGACGAACCGAGCCGCGAAAGCGGCGACAGCACAAAGAACGGGGCAACAAGCACGGAACCGCTGTCGCCCCTTTAGCGGCTAGGCGTGGGGCTTTCCATGATCCATGGGCTGAAGCCCAAGGCTACATGCTGCCGCCGTTTTAACGGCG
>JAJDEH010000415.1 GCA_029259935.1 Planctomycetota bacterium | reverse complement strand
TGGCAGGTGGCGGCAAGGGCTGCTTTTGGGGATGCCTCGGTTATGGCGACTGCGACGAGGCTTGTACCTTCGACGCCATCGAGATGAACGAGCACCAGTTACCGGTCGTCGACGAAGAACGTTGCACGGCCTGCGGGGATTGTGTGGTAGCCTGCCCCAAAGACTTGTTTTCGATTCACCCTCAGAGCCACCAGCTTTGGGTCGCCTGCCGATCGCGGGAAGCGGGTGACGAGGTTCTGGAAGACTGTGAAGTCGCCTGCACTGCTTGCGAGCGGTGCGCTAGGGACGCCCCGGAACTGATCACGATGAGCCACAACTTGCCTGTTGTCGACTATTCCAAAGGCCCCGCCACTGCCGCGGCGACGCAGAGTTGTCCGACGGGAGCAATTGTCTGGCTAGATGAGAAGCTAGGCGCGTTGAAGGGACAGGCGGCACACAAGGTCATTCGCAAAGGCACCATATACGACGCACCCACCTGACGCGGCGTAGCTGCGGCCAAACCGAAACCAATCCCTCTTGGCATGCACTTTGCGGAATTGCTTCCGAGTACCTCACCCTATTGAGACGACCATGCCGACGAAGAAACGCAAAAAGCAGTTCAAATACACGGGAACACGGGCCGCCGTGGATGGGAACACGGCCGTCGTGATGTGCGAGCGCGAGTCCAGCGATGCGGCCGGCGCTTACCCCATTACGCCGTCCACACAAATGGGCGAATACTGGGCCGAGGCGGCTGCGGCTGGCCACGTCAACGTTTCGGGCCGTCCCTTGATCTTCATTGAACCAGAGGGTGAGCACGCCGCCGCCGCCGTGACGGCCGGCCTGTCGATGACCGGGTTGCGTTCGACCAACTTTTCGTCGGGCCAAGGCATCGCCTATATGCACGAGTCGTTGTACGCGGCGGTCGGCAAGCGATTGACCTATGTGCTGAACATCGGTTCTCGCGCCATGACCAAGGCGAACCTCAACGTTCATGCTGGGCATGACGACTATCATTGCATCGACGACACGGGCTTCTTTCAGATGTTCGCCAAAGGCGCGCAGTCGGTTGCCGACCTGAACATCATCGCTCACCGCATTGCCGAACTGGCCCTGACGCCCGGCGCGATCGCTCAAGATGGATTCCTGACCACGCACTTGATTGAATCGATCCAAGTTCCCGAACGGGAACTGATCGGAGAGTACCTGGGCCGTCCCGAAGACATCATCGACACGCCCACCCCATCGCAACGGATCATCTACGGCGAAACGCGACGCCGCATTCCAGAGTTGTGGGACGTCGACAATCCGGTGATGGCCGGACTGGTGCAAAACCAAGACTCGTACATGCAGAGCGTGGCAGCTCAGCGTCCTTACTTTTTCGATCACATTCTCGATCTGGCCGCGCAAGCTTTCGAGGAGTTTTACGAGCTAACAGGGCGCAGGTACGATCGCGTACTCAACTACCGGGTCAAGGACGCCGACTATCTGATCCTAGGCCAAGGCAGCATGATCCCCACGGCCGAGGCGGTCGCCGACTACATGCGCGACCAACGCGGCATCAAGGTTGGTGTAGTCAATCTCGTGATGTTCCGGCCGTTTCCCGCGGATTTGCTGAGCCGCGTTCTGAAAGGAAAAAAAGGAGTTGCCGTCCTAGAAAGACTCGACCAACCGCTGGCCGTGGAACTACCCATGATGCGCGAGGTGCGGGCCACGATGAGCCGTTGTTTGGAGAATGGTCGCGACCCAGAACATTTGGCGTTTCCGGAACTCGAAGTCTACCAGAAGGTGACGGACACACCTGCTCTCTATTCGGGTTCCTTTGGCATGGGCAGCCGCGATCTCCAGCCTGAGGGATTGATCGCCGCAGTTGAGAACATGCTGCCGAAGGGAAAGCACCAAAAGTTCTTCTACTTGTCGATCGACTTTCTACGCGACGAGCCTGTCACTCCCAAACAGCGCATCCATCAAGAGAACATTGAAAGCGGCTATCCCCGGGTGAGGCAGTTGGCCTTGCGCGGTTCCGAGAATCCAAACTTGATGCCCGAAGGAAGTATTACCGTCCGCTTCCACTCAGTGGGTGGCTGGGGAGCGATCACCACCGGCAAAAACCTGGCGATGACCTTGTTCGACCTGCTGGGTTTTCATATCAAAGCCAATCCGAAGTACGGGTCAGAGAAGAAGGGACAGCCGACCACTTATTATCTGTCGGCGGCTCCTGAGCCAATTCGGGTTAACTGCGAATACTTTTATGTGGACGTCGTGCTTTCACCGGACCCCAATGTCTTTCAGCACACCAATGCCTTGGCCGGTCTCAGGAAAGGTGGTGTCTTCGTTATTCAAAGTGATCAGCCGTCGGCTGACGCGGTGTGGGCCAGCATTCCGGCTGGTTACCGCCGAATCATCGTGGACAACAACATCAGTGTGTACAGCGTCGATGCATTCAAGATTGCCCGAGAAGAGGCGACCGATCCAGATCTACAACTGCGAATGCAGGGCATCGCATTTCAGGGAGCTTTTTTCGCCACGTCTCACGTAATGGAGCAGGCGGGGCTCTCGGAAGAAAGACTCCTTGCCGCGATCCACAGCCAGCTCAAGCACAAGTTCGGTGCCAAGGGCGCGCGGGTTGTCGAAGAGAATCTGCGTGTCGTCCAACGCGGCTTCGATGAAGTCCAGCCCGTGCCACATGGCCCGGTCACCGAAGAAGCGACGACCGCCGCGGGGGCAGCTTCCGCCGAGCCACCGCTTCCCGTGATGCTCAAACGCCAGCCGCAAAGCAAGGCACCCGCTACCGACATTCATCGTTTCTGGGAACAGACCGGCAGCTTCTATGCTCGCGGCATGGGCACCGATACGATCACCGATCCGTTCATCGGACTCGGCCAGATGCCCGCGGTGACTTCGTTATTTCGCGATATGACTGGCATTCGCTTTCAACATCCCCAGTGGATTTCCGAAAACTGCACGGCTTGCGGCAATTGCTATACCATTTGTCCCGATACCGCCATTCCCGGTTTGGTGAATGAGGTGTCGCAAGTCTTCGATACGGTTGTCAATCGGCTGCGTAAGCATGGGCGCGAAGTCAAACACTTGTCGAAGGCCGTGCGCGAAGCTGAGCAACACCTGCGTGCGATCTTCGCGGAAGCCAAAGAGACCGACAGCGTCGCCGGCATGCTGGACGAGGCGATTGAAAAGACACTGCGAGATACCAAAGTGGACGAACCCGCGCGCGACGAATTGAAGCACGAGTTCGAGCTATTCCGTGAAGAGCTTGGCGATTTCCAGTTCGCACTTTCAAGGCCGTATTATACGCTCAAGGAACAAAAGTCGCCCGGCGAAGGTGGGCTGCTGAGCATCACGGTCAACCCAACCACCTGCAAAGGATGCATGGAATGCGTCGCGGTCTGCGAAGATGATGCCTTGAGGGCCGTGCCGCAGACCGCCGAATCCATCACGAACCTGCGGCGAAATTGGGACTTCTGGCTCGACTTGCCTAGCACGCCACGGAAGTACATTCGAGTCGACGATATCGAACAGGGAATTGGCGCGCTGGAGACGATCCTGCTCGATAAGAGAAACTACTCCGCCTTCGTCAGCGGTGATGGCGCATGCCTGGGCTGCGGCGAAAAGACGGTGGTTCATCTATTCGTGGCGACTGTCGAGGCGCTCATGCAGCCACGGATCGAACGTCATGTCGCTCACTTGACCGAATTGATCGGCAAGCTGGAAGAACACATTCAGCATCAGCTCGTCCGTGAAATCGACGTCGGCGACCCGGCCACGATTGCGAGCGTGATCGACGAGATTGGTGCTGGCGACGTCACGCTTGCCAGCATCGCTGAACATGTCGAGCGGATGGGCGGCGGCGAGCCGATTGACCAAGAATGGTTGCAACGCATCACGCGTCTAGTTGCCCAGCTCAAGAGACTGAAATGGAAATACATCGAGGGCACGACGGGTCGCGGTCGTGCGAATGCCGGCATTCTGAACTCGACGGGATGCTCGTCGGTTTGGGGTAGCACGTTTCCTTTCAACCCCTACCCGTTTCCTTGGGCGAACCATTTATTCCAGGACGCCGCATCGATGGCCATGGGCGTCTTCGAAGGGCATATGTCAAAAATGGCGGAAGGATTCAAGGCGATCCGCAGGGCGGAACTCGAACTTGCGGGCGGCTACGAGCCCAGCAAGCACGACGAATTCCTCACGTATTTCAACTGGCGGCAGTTCAGTGACAACGAATGGGAGCTCTGCCCGCCCGTGGTTGCTTTGGGTGGCGATGGAGCGATGTACGACATCGGCTTTCAAAATCTTTCGCGTCTGATGATGTCCGGCAAGCCGGTCAAGGTGCTGATCCTTGATACGCAGGTCTATTCGAATACGGGGGGCCAGGCTTGCACGTCGGGTTTCTTCGGCCAAGTCTCCGACATGGCGCAATTCGGCAAAGCGATACAAGGTAAGCAGGAAGTGCGCAAAGAGATGGGACTGATCGGTATGGCGCATCGCAATACCTACGTCATGCAAAGCACGATCGCGCATCCCAATCACATGATCGAAGGCTTTATCGAGGGGCTGAAAGCGCGCCGGCCGGCGATGTTCAACCTCTACACCTCATGTCAGCCCGAACACGGCATTGGGGACGACATGAGCGCCAACCAAGCGCGGCTTGTCGTCGAGTCTCGTGCCTATCCCCTGTTCCGCTACAACCCAGACAACGGACCGCGCCCAGAGGAGTGCTTCGATCTGGAAGGCAACCCGGCGCAGGATCAGGACTGGCCGATCTACACGCTGAAATACCTCGACAACGGGCGAGAGAAGACGATGGAATTACCGATGACGTTCGCCGACTTCGCGGTCAGCGAGATTCGGTTTCGCAAGCACTTTCGCGTCGCACCGCCCGACACGTGGAACGAAAACATGGTCCCGCTGGGCGAGTTTCTCGAACTTTCCCACGAAGATCGCGAGGGCCGGTTCCCGTATGTGTGGAGCATCGACCGCAAGCAGCAACTCATGCGGTTGCTGGTTTCTCAACCCATCGTCCAGTCATGCGAGGATCGTCGCGACTTCTGGACGATGTTGAGAGCGATCGCGCGGGTGGGCGAAGACGAGCTGTCGCGAGCTGACATCGAAGCCGATGTCCGCCGCGAAATGAGCAGCAAGATCGCAGCGGGCCTCATGCAGCTTGCCAGCGGCGAGGGGATCGCGGCGCTCTCAAGCGCCGTAGCAGCGCCGACCGCTGTCGAGATCAGCGGCAACGGAGCACCACCGTCGGCCGGCGAGTACATGGCCCCCTGGATTGACACCGAACAGTGCTCGGCTTGTGACGAGTGCATCAAGCTCAACGCCAACATCTTTGAGTACAACGATCAAAAGAAGGCGTACATCAAGAACGCCCTGGCCGGTCCCTATCAAGATCTGGTGAAAGCGGCCGAGCGCTGCACCGCTGAAGTGATCCACCCCGGCCTGCCCAAGGATCGTAGCGCGAAGGATGTCGACAAGTGGATCGCGCGGGCCGAGAAATTCAACTAAGGACGGGCCGACGATGAACATTTTCGGTGGCAAGACGTTCGCGCACGGAATCCACCCGCCCACGTTGAAGGACGACACGAGTGGCTCGCCGATCCGACAATTCCCCTTCGCGCCCGTGCTGATTGTGCCGTTGTCGCAGCACATCGGGAAACCAGCCGTCCCGATTGTCAATGAAGGTCAGGAAGTAACCCGTGGCCAGTGTATCGCTCGTCCCGACGGATTCGTCTCCGTCGCATTGCACGCCCCAACCTCGGGCGTCGTGCGTCGCCTCGATCTCGCTCCAAGCATCGACGGAAGAATGGTTCCTTGCATTTTCATTGAACCGTTCCCGGCTTCGACGCAGGAACGGCTGGAAGGGCCGCCGTGCGATGTCGCGACGGCAAGTCCTGAAGAGATCGTAAACGCGGTCCAGCAAGCCGGTATCGTGGGACTGGGTGGAGCCGGGTTCCCGAGCCACGCCAAGATGCAGATACCGGAAGGGATGTATGTCGACACGATTCTAATCAACGGGGCTGAATGCGAACCGTACTTGACCGCCGACCACCGAGTGATGCTCGAATATCCTAAGGAAATCGTTCTTGGCATTCGTTATTTACTACGAGCGACCCGTGCGGCTGACGCGATCGTGGGCATCGAGAGCAATAAACGCGATGCTGCGAAAGCCATTCAGTCGGCGATCCCAGACGATGCGCCGATCACGGTTCGCGTGTTGCCGGTCAAATATCCGCAAGGCGCTCAGGAAATGCTGATGAAAACTCTCTTGGGGCGCGAGAAGCCAATGGACGGGCATGCGATCGACGTCCATACACTGTGTTTCAACGTTACCAGTACGTCGGAAATCGGGAGGCTGCTTCCGCACGGTGCTGGCCTGCAAGAACGTGTGATCACGATTGGCGGCCCGGCGGTCAAGAACAAAGGGAACTACCGCATTCCAATCGGAACTCCGTTACGTTTCGTGTTGGAGACCGTCGGCGTTCACGACGATATTTCCTGTGTGTTCCTGGGCGGGCCCATGATGGGTGAGGCCGTGTCGAGCCTTGATATTCCCATCATCAAAGGCACGCTTGGCATCATCGCACTCACCGAGCGTGAGACCGGCAAACTGGCCAGTCAAAAAGAATACCCCTGCATTCGCTGCGCGTCCTGTCTTGAAGCGTGTCCGCTCTATCTCAATCCTTCGCAATTGGGATTGTTGGCTCGCCAGCAACAGTACGAACGCATGGCGTCGGAGTTCCATTTGGCCGACTGTTTCGAGTGCGGCAGTTGCACGTTCGTTTGTCCATCGCATATTCCGCTGGTGCATCGCTTTCGCGTTGCCAAGGCTGCGGTGCGCAAGGCGAGGGCAACGGCAT
Source organism: Planctomycetota bacterium (assembly GCA_029259935.1). The sequence continues at coordinate 9,470 of JAJDEH010000415.1, read as the reverse complement.
GACACAATTGGCGAAGACCTTGCAGCTCCGCAGCGCGCCGCTCTTGGCCAGTGGTAACAGCGTAGACACGATCATGTTCAACGTCGTGTTGGCGTTGCTGCCCATCAGCGCCTTTGCTGTCTATGCCTTCGGTCTGGCTGCACTGCTCACGCTGGTCACCGCGGTATCTTCTTGCGTGTTGACCGAGTATCTGTTGTGTCGCTTCACTGGCCGAGAATCCAGTGTGGGAGACTGGTCGGCTGCTGTCACCGGTTTGCTTTTCGGGCTGACTCTGCCACCTGGCCTGGCATTGTGGATGGTGGCGGTTGGCGGCGTGCTTGCTATTGGCTTGGGCAAGTTGCTGTTTGGTGGCTTGGGGTACAACCCGTTTAACCCGGCGCTGGTCGGGCGGGCACTCTTGCAAGCCGCCTTTCCCGTGGCGATGACTACCTGGCCGGCAATGCCGACAAGTCGTTTCACCGCATTGCCGACCTCGACCTTAGCGTTGCCGTTCACCGAGCCGCGGTATGACGTCCTTTCAGGCGCGACTCCGCTTGCAAGTTGGAAATTCGATCGAGTCACGAGCGCCACGACGGGCGATTTGTTCTTGGGTTCCGTCGCAGGTTCGACTGGCGAGACTTCCGCACTGCTCATCCTGCTGGGAGGCGCTTACCTCGTGGCACGGCGAATGATGAGTTGGCAGATCCCGGTCGCCATCTTCCTGACTGTCGCGATTTGCAGTTTCGTTCTGAATTGGATCGATCCCAGTCGCTACGCCGGGCCGTTGTTCATGGTGTTCTCTGGCGGCCTGATGCTGGGCGCGGTGTTCATGGCCACGGATCCGGTTGCGTCTCCGATGACCCATTCAGGCTGCATGTTGTACGGCGCTTTGATTGGTCTGCTCGTGGTGGTGATCCGCGTGTGGGGTGGCATGCCCGAGGGAGTGATGTACGCCATTCTGTTGAGCAACGCCGTGTCACCTCACATCGACAACTGGATTCAGCCACGAGTCTATGGAACGTCGAGGCGGAGGCCGTCGCATGACTGACTTCAACACACTGACAACGAGCAAAAGCAGACAGTCGCCGACCTCTGCCGCGCGCATGTACGGTGCTGTCGTAGGCGTCGGCATTGTATGCGCCTTGGCCATCGTGACGGTGTACGAAACCACGCGCCCGATCATCCAGCGCAACAAGATTGAATTGCGACAACGGGCGATTCTCGATGTCCTGCCCGGCGCTCGCACGAGCGACGCATTCCAGTTGAGCGAAAACGGCCGCTTCGAGCGGACTTCGCCAGACAAAGAAGGCTCGGACCTGGTCTTCGCTGGCTACGACGACAAGCACAATCTGGTGGGACTGGCCATCGAGGCGCAGGGCATGGGTTACCAGGATGTCGTACGAGTGCTCTATGGCTACTCGTTCGAAACGCAATCGATTGTGGGGATGCGAGTGCTCGAAAGTCGCGAGACCCCGGGCTTGGGTGATCGAATCGAAACCGATGCCGATTTCCTCCGCAACTTTGAGCAACTCGATGTGCAGTTAAAGGCGGAAGGCAACGAGTTGGCTCACCCCATCGAGTTCGTCAAACCGGGAAAGAAAGTCGCGCGCTGGCAGATCGACGGGATTTCCGGCGCAACGGTTACTTCACGTGCCACGGCGAATATGCTGCGCGCGAGTTCGGCTCGCTGGATTCCTCGTGTTTACCAGCAGCAGGCGGACTTCCGATACGAAGGAGGCGAGGGCTGACATGGCAACTATGGTCGAGCAGACGACCGGCACCGACGAGTTCCTTAAAGGGATCTGGAAGCAGAACCCGGTATTCGTCTATGTGCTGGGCATGTGCCCCGTGCTGGCGGTAAGCAACACGGCGGAGAACGCTTTGGCGATGGGTCTGGCGACCGCGTTCGTGTTGCTGATGTCGAACCTTGTCGTCTCCGCGCTGCGTCACTTCGTGCCCAAGCAAGCGCGGATCGTGACTTACATTTTGGTGATCGCTACATTTGTCACCATTGTCGACTATCTCATTCAGGCCATCAGTCTGGAACTGCACGGGCGCTTGGGCGCGTTCATTTCATTGATTGTGGTTAACTGCCTGATTCTCGGTCGTGCCGAAGCCTTTGCATCGAAGAACGGCATGTTCCGCTCGCTGCTTGACGCGTTGGGAATGGGACTCGGCTTCAGCCTGGCATTGTTGTGCTTGGGTGGTGTCCGCGAAATCTTGGGCAACGGCAGCCTGTTCGACGTTTCGCTGTTTGGCCAGCGATACCAGGAATGGGTCGTCATGCTGTTGCCTCCCGGAGGTTTTTTCGCGTTGGCGGGTTGGCTGTTGTTGTTTAACTGGATCGGAAAGCTGCGGTCACGCCGAGCGAAGGAGTCGATATCATGAACGATTCTCTAGGGTCGATCTTCATCAACGCCTGCCTGATCAACAACTTTGTGCTGGCGTACTTCTTGGGTATTTGCCCGTTCCTTGGTGTATCGGGCAAGCTCGCCACCGCGACGCGTATGGGCGGTGCGGTTACATTTGTGATGTTGATCAGCTCGATGGCCGCTTTCGGCATTCAATCGCTGCTGTCCATGCTCGACGTGAATTATCTGCGGCTGATCTCGTTCATCGCTGTGATCGCATCGACTGTTCAACTCGTGGAGATGTTCATCAAGAAGACAAGCCCGACGCTGTTCCGAGCGCTCGGGATTTTCCTTCCGCTAATCACAACCAACTGCGCGATCCTCGGCTTGGCTTTGTTTCAGACCAACAAAGGATACGGTTTTGTGCAGTCGATCGTTTACGCGCTGGGAGCGGGCGCGGGCTTTACCTTGGCTCTTGTGCTGATGGCGGGGCTGCGCGAAAAACTAGAACTGGCCGAGACTCCCGATCTCGTCAAAGGCACGGCAATCACGCTGCTACTGGCGGGCTTGCTGTCGATTTGCTTCATGGGCTTTGCGGGACTGTCCAGTTGAAAGGAGCAATGTAGCAGACATGTTCGAAGCAGCGATAAAAGCAGTCATTGTGATCACAGCCATTCTCGGCGCGTGGCTGTTAGTGCAGGCGGCGTGGCGGCGAGTGTTCAAGGCTGATCTTGCTGGCGAAGATGTTCACGGTTGTTTCGATTGCCATGGCTGTTCGCGCCCGGATTGCCTGCCGCAAACCGCAGCCGACGAGACGATCAACGAACTAGAAGGCGTTGCAAAAACCTGACCTATCGGGAGGCAAGAACGCGATGCGACTACAAGATTATGACACGAGCACTCAGTTCCAAGCCAAGGTCGTGGCGTCCGTACGCATCACGCCGAGCGAATCGCTGGACGAAGTGCGAGAGATCGTGCTGGATGTCGAGAGTCCCGAATTCGACGTCAAGGCTGGTCAAAACATCGGCATACTAGCGCCCGGACAGAAAGAACTCGGCCAGGAACATCACTTCCGTCTATACAGCCTCGCCGACTTGCCTGAGCGAACCAGCGAGGGAGCAGTCAGGGTTCACATCTGCGTTCGCCGCTGCACCTACATCGACGAGTACAGTGGCGAGCTATGCGACGGTGTCGCCTCGAACTATTTGTGCGATCTACGCGCGAGAGACTCTTTGACTCTGTCTGGTCCCTACGGCGTTGCCTTCGCGGTGCCAGAAGAACCCGACGCCGCTCTGATCCTCATCGGCGCGGGCACTGGCATTGCCCCGTTCCGCGCTTTTGTGAAATACATCTACAAGCACGCACCCGATTTTCAGGGCCGCATTTGCTTGTTCCACGGTGGCAGAACGGGCCTCGAATTGTTGTATATGAATGAACAACGAAACGACTTCGCACAATACTACGACAAGGAAACATTCGAGGCGATCACCGCCTTGAGCCAACGGCCTCACTGGTCGGACTTGGTTGACTGGCACAGTGCAGTTCAGTCGCGCGGCAGCGAATTATGGAAAATGTTGTCGGATGCCAAGACGTACGTGTACGTGGCCGGGCTAGAGCAAATCCGCGACGAGCTCGACGCGGTGTTTGCCAAAATCGCCGGCTCGCCAGAAAAGTGGACCCGACGCAAAGCTGAACTCGAAGCTGGCCATCGTTGGGTCGAGTTGCTCTATTGATCAAAGCAACGATTTCGGGCGAAAGAGCGATAGTTGAGATTGGCGTACTCAGTTGGGTTGTCACGACAGCAGACATCTTGCCAGAATGCTTCGTCGGTGTCGCGGCCAGACTTACACGTGGGATGATCGCGCGGGCCTTGACTGACCGCGTATTGCCAGCTTCCTCATGGATTACAACCCGATCACGGGATCCAAGTGTTCCAAGATTTTTGCCTGATATCGATCCTACTGCTGCTGGGCCAATTTTTGCGGTCCCGGTTGTGGCTGCTCCAGCGCGTCTACTTGCCGTCATCCACCATCGCGGGTCTGTTGGGACTGATCGGCAGCGACCTGGCCACGGAGCAGGAACGTTTAGCGCGAACACTTCAAGATCATGAATCGCTCTTTCGGAGTCTGGGTGCGCAAGCCGACGTGTATTCCACGCGAGGCGACTATCAAGCTGCTCTCTCGCTGCACCAGGGAGTGGAGTCCATTTGCAGACAGATCGGTAATCTGGCAGGTCTACGCGCAGCGCTGGGAAGTCAGGCAGGGCTCTTGCAGCTGACCGGCGAATTGGAATCAGCGATGGCGCTGCGAAAACAGGCAGAGTCGATTTGTCGAAAAATCAACGATTCACACGGGCTTCAACTCGCAATTGGCGGACAGGCCGTCCTGCTTGAAATTCTGGGCGACGACGACGGGGCGCTTGATCTGTACAAGCAGGCTGAGGCAATCTGCCATCAAATGGACTACCCAACGGGAGTCTGTACAAGCCTCTACCAACAGGCCGTGATCGCTTGCCGAAGAGGAGAGCTGCAAAGAGCCATGGAGCTGCACAGAAGGGTCGAGAAAGTTGCCCGAGAGGTCGGTGATCTGCATATCCTTTATCGCTCCGTGGGGAGCCAGGCCTTCGTCATGGAGGAAGAGGGTCGACTTTCGGAGGCCTTACGTTTGCACGAGGAGGCGGAACAGATTTGTCGACAACTGGAAGATGTTGACGGTTTGCAAAGTGCGCTCAACGCTCAAGCCGGAATCCATGCCGAGCAGGAACGCCTCACCATCGCCATGTCGCTTTACGGTCAAGCAGAACAGATTTGTCGATCTCTGACGAACCCAGGCCGATTGGCACGAAACCTGGCGTGGCAAGCCGAGCTGTATGCCAACCAGCTAGGTGAACCGCGTCTCGCACTGCACATGTGTCGGGAAGCAAATGACTTAGTTGAGAAACACGGCATTGTTGGTTTGGAAGATCCGGTCAAGGAGGTACTCGACAAAGTCCGCCGACTGGTCAAGTAATCTACTTTGGAGATCGGCGTCGGGCGCGTGTGGCAGGACTTCACGGCGGATGAATGCTCCGATGCCTCCGTCTTCGAGCAATGGCACTTGCTCGGTGTCGCGTAGTTCGCTGTGATCATGTCTCGTGTCTTTGTCTCGTCTACCTTCGAGGACCTTCGAGATCACCGAAACGCGGTTTTGGACATCTTAAGGGGAATTGGTGCCGCCGTTCTCGCCATGGAGCATTTTAGTGCGACCCGCGAGCCGACGACGGAAGCGTGCGTGAAAAAGGTCATCTTTGGATCGTCCGTGACGTGCGCCGTTTTCTTTTTGCTCGAAGGGTTGTTGGCTGTCGTTGGAGTGCGAGCGACGGTTGAAACTCACGACCTCTTCGTGGGCTTCGCCTCCAGCTTGCCGTTGTACGTTGAAAAGGTCGATACAGACGGCCAAGTCGTCATGGCGACGGCGCAAAACAAACTCGCGTATTTCAACGACCAGTCGTTTCTGCGGAATAAGCCGGCCGGAACGTATCGAATCTTCTGCCTTGGCGGCTCGACGACCTACGGCAGGCCGTACAACGATGCAACTTCATTTCCCGGATGGCTTCGCCAGTTACTCCCGATCGTCGATACGGAATCAAACTGGGAAGTGATCAATGCCGGCGGTATCGTTTTCAGACCGGGGAGAACTGCGGGCAGACGTCGCGCTGCCGTGCTGGGTCACACGTCCATTTTGAGGGTGGGGGTGAGCTTCCCCGCCCACGCCACTGGGTAACCGGAATTCTTTGTTTCAGTAAACCCTTGAACTGGCAGCCGGTCCGCCATATAGTTTAATAGTTAACTATTAGCGCGGCATCGTTCGACATCGGGAGATCAGGTACATGAGACGTTTCAGCAACGGTTGTATGGTTGGGGCTCTTTGTTGGCTCCTTATCCCAGCGTGGGCTTGTGCGACCGAACCGATAAATGGTGGCGATCGACCGGAGTTGGAAATTCGTGTGCTGTTCGACAACACGTCCGCGCGGGAAGACTTGCGGCGGTCGTGGGGGTTTTCGGCTGTGGTCGATTTCGGCGGACACCGCGTGCTGTTCGATGCCGGCAGCGATCCGATTCTGCTTCTGGAACATCTGGATAAGATGCAGATTGATCCGAAAACGATCGAGCACGCCGTTATCTCACACCAACATGGCGACCACCTACGGGGTGTGTATTGGGTTTTTGAGAAAAATCCAAAGATGAAGGTCCACTTTCTGGATTGTTTTCCAGACGAAGCGTTTCGTCGTGCGACGGCGGTGAAAATGAAACCGAACAGAGTGAAAGAGCCGTTTCAGGTCGTTCCAGGTGTTTACTCGACCGGAGTCGTTGACGGACTGCCACCCGAACAATCGCTGTTAATCGAAACATCAAAAGGGTTGGTCATGATCGTCGGGTGTTCGCATCCCGGTCTCGTCAAGCTGGTCGAGACGGCCGAGACCCAGCGGAAGAAGAAGTCGGTTCGTCTGCTGCTGGGCGGCATTCACATGCTGAGGAAAAATCCAGAGCAGATTAAGGAGGCGATCAACCGTCTTGAGGACTTAAAGGTCGTGACAGTCGTTCCGGCACATTGCTCAGGTGATCTGGCGAAGGAACTCTTTCAACTGAATTATGGAAAGCAGTACCACACGGCCGGTGCGGGGAGGCGGATTGTCCTCGATAGGGGACAATTCATCGTTAGCACCTTGCCAGCCAAAGTCGCTCAAGACGGCGAATGAACAAAGAACACGAAATACCGGACCTGACAGATGAATTTCCGGACACAACGGCCCGTCGAGCAGTGGTGTCGGTCGTGCGTGGTTTCGGCGCGCTGGCGCGGAAGATGGGGCCACACTACGCGAGATTCGGGCTGACACCGCCTCAATTTCAAATGCTGACTGTGCTCAATCGTTTACACGGCGAGCAGATTACACAGCGGAAGTTGGGCAAAGAGTTGTACGTATCGTTTCCCAACGTGACCGTCATGCTGTCGCGTTTGGAAAAAGCGAGCCTCATCGAACGGACGGTCAACGCCGCCGACCGCCGTGAGAGGTTCGTGAAGATTACACGCCGAGGCCGCATGCTGCTGAAACGCGTCTGGAAAGTTCAGCAGGATCAGTTGGAGCGGGTAACAGCTGGTTTGACGGACAAAGAACGGCTCGAGTTGGCTCGGCTATTAAACAAGATGATTGACGGACAGGTCCCGTCACCAGACGAGGAAATATGATGAGACAATCCAATGTCAAACAAATCGAACGAACCCACCGACACTCTTCCTACCTTGAAGGAGGCAATGCCATGTCCTCGACTATCCGACCACGACTTCGCGGTACCCATCTGTTGCGACAAGGTTTCGCCGCTGCGATGGCGACCTCATTGTTCGTGTCGACTTCACTTCAGGCCGACACAATTCGCGTACCGCAGAATCACATAACGATTCAAGCCGGCATTGATGCGGCCAACACCGGCGATACGGTCGTCGTCAACGCCGGAACTTACAAAGAGCGAATCCGTTTGAAGCCAGGCATCACCGTCAAAAGTGCCGGCGACGATGCGAAAGGCAAGCTTGGCCTGGCGCGCGCCGAGACGACAATTATTGACGGCAACGTCGAGGGGGCAACAAGCCCCGGCGTCGTGATGGCTGAGAACTCGACACTCGACGGCTTCAGCGTGACCGGCGTCGGCAATTACGACGATGATCGCTGGAACAAACATCACGCCACCCAGGGCGAAGAGCAGGCCAAGGAGCCGATCGGCGCGCCGGGCACGGCTGGGATCGCCGTGTCGGGTGTCAGTCGCTGCACGGTCGCCAACAACATCGTGCATCACATCGGCTACACCGGTATTGGGATTACGGGCGCGAAAGGCAAACATGTCTCGCCGCACATCTTCCGCAACGTGACGTACCGTAACATGGGCGGCGGGATTGGTTCGATGCGCGGGTCGACCGCGATCGTCGAGGAAAACATCTGCTTCGAGAACTTCTATGCGGGCATCGGCCATGAAGACGCGAATCCGATGGTCATTAACAATACCTGCTACAAAAATGTGCGGGCCGGCATTGGCATCAGCGAGGGAGCCTGCCCAACCGTTCGCGGCAACAAGTGCTACCACAACCGCCGCGCCGGAATCGGTATTCGCACCGAGTCCACCACGTCCCCAGTCGTGGAACACAACGAATGCTACGAAAACGATATGGCCGGAATCGGCTCGCGCGACGATGCCACGCCAATCATTCGCCACAACCGCTGCTACAAGAACAAGATGGCCGGAATCGGCTGTCGCACGAAGGCCCGACCGCTGATCGAACACAACAAGTGTTTTGAAAACAAGATGGCCGGGATCGGATGCCGAACAGAAGCGGAACCGGTGATTCGACACAATCGCTGCTACAACAACGAAATGGCCGGAATCGGCTCGCAACAAGAAGCGCGGCCGCTCATCGTGGGCAACGAGTGCTATGGGAATCTGATGGCCGGAATCGGCACCGAGACCGAAGCCGTCGCCGTCATTCGCGACAACAAATGCTACAAGAACCTCATGGCCGGCATTGGGTCCCGTACGGGCGCGCGGCCAGTCATCGAGGGAAACCACTGTTACGAGAACTTGTTGGCCGGCATTGGCTCGCAGGACAACTCCGTCCCGATCATCCGTAACAACCATTGTGAGAAAAACGGACAGGCCGGCATCGGCACGCAGACGGGTGCGAGAGCCGTCATTGTCGACAACGAATGCCGCAACAATTCCACGGCTGGAATCGGTATTCGAGAAAAGGCAAACGCGATTGTTCTCAATAACAAATGCATTGAAAACAAACTCGTTGCGATCGGCATTCGCAATGGCTCTGACGCCTACATCGGGAAGAATCAATTGATCCGCACCGGTGGGATGCCCCCGATGATCGCGGTTCGCGAAAACTCCTCGGCCGTCGTCACCGACAATAAGATCGTTGGTGGAGGCGTGGCCGGCGTCATGGTCCAAGGTACGGCGACGATTTCGCGCAACCGCTTCAAGGGCAACGGCCCGCGCGCAGGTGGTCCGCCGAACTTCGCCGCGTGGATTCAGGGTGGCTCCAAGGTGTCGTTCTCCAGCAACCACACCGACCGCTGGCGACACGCCCTCTTCGCCTCGGGCGCGAATCA
>JAJDEH010000414.1 GCA_029259935.1 Planctomycetota bacterium | reverse complement strand
CGCCATCCGATACGATCCAGAAAGCATGGCGGCCCCGGTGGTGCTGGCCAAAGGCGCGGGCGTGTTGGCACAGCGCATTCGCCGGCTCGCGCTAGAAAACAGCATTCCGGTCGTCGAACGGAAAGAGTTGGCTCGGGCACTGTACAAAGAAGTGGAAGTGAACGAAGCCGTTCCCGCCCAGCAATACGCCGCCGTGGCCGAAGTGTTGCGTTACGTCTACGAACTCAAGGGCGAGATGCCATCCGCCTTGCGCGATTCCGCCTAAGGATTCAGGCGCGTACCCGATACGTGCGAGCCTCCAGCGTTAGCTGGGGGGTATCTGCGCACTTCGATGCGGCCACTACTAAGCCGACTCGAACCGCCGAAAGCAGCACTCGAAGCAAGGATGCGCGGCTGCTGCTTGTTAGTCAACACGCTCGAATTCGTAAAGCAATAGTTGCGAATCAGGTTGCGTGGCGAACTGGGTTGGCCGTTGTTTCACGCCTTCCCCGAGGTAGAAGCAAATCCGAAGCTTGTTGCCGTTAATGGCAAAGATGCCTTCCAGCACTCGGTTGCTACCACTTTCGCTTCTCATTACAAGATCTAGTAGCTTGGGGCTTGAACTAGGATCGATGGAGATCTTGTGCTGTTGGTCGGAGTAATGCCATTGGTCGCCCTTAATAATCAGGCGCGGCTTCGATTCCTTCATGTACGCATCCATGCGTTTGCCGTCGCGTTCATACCATTCAAATCTCCAACGCCCCTGTAAACGATCCAACGCCTTTTGGTTTTGAGCCGACGGAACCTCGGCGGCCAACTGCCAACTCACCGGCAACGCGAGGCTGCACGCAATTGCAAATAACAGCAAGCAGATTTTCATGGAATCCTCCGACGGTGAAAACGCGGATCGTCCGATGTCGACTCAGACATTGTCGCCCAAGGTGATGTTCGAAAACAAGGGTTGATCGGGATTGCAGGTCGCTGCACGGTAGCGGCGAAGTCATATCGGCTCACACTGCGAGGGCACGGCGTGGTCCTCTGGTGTTCAGTCGCATGAGGTAAGCCGTCTCGTGAAGACTTTCGAACAAGTCTCGCCGATAGTGAAGGGCAGCGGCGGGTGGCACGAGCGATCCGTTGCAACTGCTCGGGCAAATGCAAAAAAGCGGCGTTTTGGATCCGGGAACACGCGGAGCCAGGCCCAAGAGACCGACCGGCAAACGGCAGACACCTAAAGAACGTGCTTTGGCCAAGAAGCTGAGGGCAAAGGAAATCCGTCGTAGGAATCGCGAACGCAAGAACGAGGAACCATGACCACCGTGCCGGCGCGGATTTTTATGCCGGCGCGGCGATTGGCTCGAGTGCGATGTTTTCTGGCGCGGTTTCAAGACTAGTCGTCGTTGGCTCGGGCTCCTTGTCAGCGCAGCGACCTTGGCACATGACCATGATGTAAGCCGAGGGGATGTAGTACAGGGCTAGAATCGTCGCGCCACCGACGCCTCCCGCGATAGCCACGGCGAGCGGCGGCCAAAATCCGCCGCCGGCAACAACCAATGGCGCGAAGCCGGCCATCGTGGTTAGCGACGTGGCGACGATGTGGCGAGTTGAGCGGACCACGACTTCGCGTACCGCATCGGGCTCGCCCGCGCGGGCTCGTGGATCTTCTCGCAACGCGGCCAGTACCACGATTGCGTCATTGATGGCGACGCCGATCAAGCCCATGGTTCCGACGATGGCCATGAAGCCGAACGGATAACCAAACAGCCACAAGCCGCCGAAACCGAGCCCAACCGACAGCGCGGCGACTGATCCCACCAGAGCCGCGATTCGAAACGAACGGAAGGAAAGTACGAGTGTCGCCACCATCAGCACCAGCAATACGCCCACGTTGGCCATCAGATTGCCAACCGCTTCGCCTCGCTTTGCCGCTTCGCCACCAAACTCGTAGTGATAGCCGGGCGGCAACTCAATGCCCGCATCGGTAAGCCGCTGCTCGAAATCGGCCGAGACATCGGCAGGCAGCAGGCCGGCAGTGAGGTAGGCTTGAATTTCGTTCATTCGTCGTCCGTTGAAATGCGGAATCGCCGCCACATCGGGTTTGACTCGAATGTCGGCTACGGCGGAGAGCGGCACGCCGGCATAGTCTTCACTCGAAGTCGTCAACCGCCGCGTGCTGGAGAGCAAGTCCAATGAAGCGATCTGCCGAAGTTCGGCTCGGCCGTCATTCGCGACACGTACACGCACCGGCAATTCTTCGGTGGTCTCCAGAACCGAACCACCCACCGCGCCTTCCAGCGTGGCGTTTAGCTGGCCAGCAATCGCAGCGTGATCCAGACCGGCCAAGCGGGCTTGCTCCTCATCCACCGTGAGAAGTACCTTCGGCAGCACATCGGCCAATTCCGCGCGCGTGTGAATGACGCCGGGAGTGCGAGCCAGAACCTCGCGCATTTCGTCGCCAATCTGCCGAAGGCGGTCGAGATCCGGACCGAACACTCGGACTTCAATTGGGGCATCGAAGGGTGGCCCTTGTTCCAGTTGCCGAACCAAAACACGCGCCTGTGGAAAGTCGCCGTCGAGTTCGTGCTGCAACTCGCGAATCAAGTCTTGCGATCCTTCGGCCGACGAAAGCTGCACCAACGCCTGAGCAAAGCGTGGCGAGTTTTTTCTTCGGGGAATAAGGTTGTAGTAGAACGTCGGAGCGCTTTCGCCCAGAAACCAATGAACCTGCTCGACCTCTTCGTGCTGCAGAATGCTCTGGCGAATGTCTCCGACTGTTGCTAGCGTCTCCGTTAACGAAGCACTAGCTGGCAGTTCGAATTCGATTTGCACTTGGTCACGATCCGCGGGCGGGAAGAACTGTTCCGACAGAGTTCTCGCCTGCACAAAGCCAATGATTGGCAGGACGGCACCCAAGGCGATTCCCAGTGCCGGCCGCTTGAATACGAATTCGAGCGACTGACGGTAAGCGGCGGTCAGCTTGGGGTGCGAAAAACCGTCTCGCATTAGGGACCGTCGAGGCGCCTCCGTGCCCGAACCGCTACGTAGGCGAATCCCCAGCGCGGTGAACGCCGGGACGACAGTCATTGCCAGCACGAACGAACTAAATATTGCCAAGATCACGCTGACCGCGATCGATCCGACGAACTCACCAGCGGGTCCAGGCATCAACGCGATGGGGCCGAATGCGAGGGCCGTCGTCAGTGTCGATCCGAACAACGGAACCGCCAAGTGACGCACACTTTTTGCAACGGCCTCGGCGGCCTTGATGCCGCCGCGAAGTTTTTCGCTCACGTCGTCCACCATCACAATCGCGTTGTCAATCAGCAAGCCCAGGGCGATGATTAGCCCTGTCACCGACATTTGGTGAATCGGGATTGCGAGAAACCTCATGGCGGCCAGTACCATCAGTGCCGACAAGGGCAGCGCCGAACCAACGATCACCGCGCTGCGCCATCCCATCATGAACCAAATCACGGCCAAAACGGCCAGTCCACCCAGGAAAAGATTGAACAACAAACCGGCCAGCCGAGTTTCCACATATCGGTTTTGCTCGAATACGTTCACCAACTCGACTCCGCCCGGCAGTTGCTCTTCGTACTGCTTGAGTACTTCGTTCACCGAGGCGGACCAATGGTCGATGCGGTAGTCGGACCGGACTAATACGCCAAGCGCCACCGCGCTGCGGCCGTTGACCAGGGATAGGCTGCCGGGCGGATCGGCGTAGCCCCTGCGAATATCCGCGATATCCGCCAGTTGGACGAAACGGCCGTCCGTTCCGTAGTTAATGGGAGTCCGGCCAATGCGGGCGATCGTATCCAGTTCGCCGTCGACTTCGAGTACCAAGTCGCTTGTTTTTCCGCGCACCTGACCGGCCGAGACTTTGGCGTCGCTGGCGAACAGTTGTTGCGAAACATCCGAAACCGTCAACCGTAGCGCCGCCAGATCCGCGGGGCGAATCTGCACCAAGATCTCTTCATCGGGATCGCCGAAAAGCTCGACCTTCTCGGTGCCCGCCACGGTTCGAACCTCGTCTTCTAACTGTTCGGCCAAACGCCGCAAAATCGCGTAATTTGGCTCGGAATCCCGATCCCACGACAACGCCACAATTAGTGCATAGGCTTTGATATCCAGTTGATCGAATTCGGGCTCGAATGCGCCGTCGGGCAAATTCGGCGTGAAATCGTCGATCTTGTCGCGGATGCGGGACCACACCGAGTCCACCTTGTAGACGTCGTCCCGCAACTCGATCGCGATGGTTGAAATCCCCGCCCGGCTACTCGAACGGATCTCCTTAATCTCGTCGATCTCGCGCAGCTCTTCCTCAATTTTCTCCGTAACCAGCGACTCAACCCGCTCGGCGTCCGCGCCCGGGAACCGCGTGTTGACGTTCGCGGCCCGCTCGGTCAGCAACGGGTCTTCCATGCGCGGCAGCACATAGAACGAAGAAAATCCCGCGACCAAGATCAGACTGACTGCCAAGATGAGCAGCCTTGGATTTCGGTAAAAAAGATTGGACATGGTCCATCCCTTCGTGCTGGGGACTCTTTGGTAGTCATTTCGCCAATCGCGCGACACCCGCCGTGGCGTGCGTGCGCGACGTCCGCGCCGCGGTTTCTTCATTCTCGTTCTCATTCGTTGGGTGCGCTGACTGGACTGCCACCGCCTGCCCAGCAACAATTCGGTGAGTTCCACTGATGATGATTCGATCTGTCGGCGCGAGCGTGCCTCGAACGAATGAACGATCTCCGGCGGAATGGATCAGCTCGACATCGCGCCGCGCGACGACGTGCTGGTTGCGTTCGGCATCGTGCTCGACCGCATAAGCCGACCATAAACCTCGCGTTCCTGGCGTGAGGGCATCGGTTGGCAGCCAATACCCATCCATCTTGGTTGGCTCCGTAGTTTCAATCCGGACGACCTGCGAGGGAACGAAAGACGCGGTGGCCGAACCATCGACGAAGGACAGGACCACCGTTCGCGTTCGGGTCGCGGCATCAAGTTCCGGCAATATTGCCGAGATGATGGCGACTCGGACCTGTCCGTCAACTCGAAGACGATGCTGCTGTCCCACCTCGACTTTGGCGGCGATGCTCGGGGGTAACCCGATCCAAGCTTCGAGTTGCGAGGTCTCCACGATCCGCAGCAGCGGCGTGCCGGGAGCGACAATCGTGCCTTCATCCAGGTGCCTCTTTGAAATCGTGCCGTCAAAAGGGGCCACCAGCCGACTCTCCTCAAGGTCGACGGCAACGTCTTCCAACGCCGCGTCCAGCTCGGCGACGAATGCCTTTTGGGCATCGATTTTTTCTTGACGCGTTCCTGCCTCAAGTTCATTGAACCGCTGCCGGGCTGCTTCTAAACGCGCCATCGCCGACTCGGTCCCAAACTGCGTTCGCTCAAAGTCGGCGCGAGACACCGCGTTCTTACGGAATAGCCGTTCATTGCGCGCGTGGTTGGCTTGAGAAAGTTGTAGATCCGATTGCATTTGTCCTACTTCCGCCCGTGCCGCCTCGATGGTCTGTTTTCGCGGCCCCGCCTCCAACTCCGCAAGCCGCGCGTTGGCCGATGCTCGCTGGGCTTGGAGTCGTCGCTGCTTGGCGTCGAGGTTTCGAGAGTCCAATTCAGCCAGCGTTTGGCCCTGCTGGACTACATCTCCCTCTTCCACGTCAACGGTGATCAGTTTCCCGGTTCGCTCGAATCCCAGTTCGCTGGTCCGCGCCGCCTTGATGACGCCGGTAAATGTGCGTACCTGATCGAACGAGTCGACCCTTTCGATCGGCATTGTCGCCACGGGTATCGCGGCTGCCGTTGGCGGAAGTTTCGGATCCGCTTGCCGGCGCACCGCGGCACCCAAAGCGATAAATGCTCCGACGAGTGCGAACATGGAGGCAATCCAATATCGTCGCTTTGTCAAAAAATGGCGCATTGTCAAAATGTGGCTAAAAAAATTGCTAACTGACGATCGCGGCTTGATATTCATCTGCAAACACCTCATTTCGAATGCGCTCCAGCGCGGCGTCGTAATCGTAGTCGTGACGAAGCGGTTTCCAATTGAATCCATCCAGCATGGTACTGATATTGTTCCGCAGGGCGGTAAACGGCTCGCGGATGCCCAGTTCATCCAAAGAATCACTGGTCGTAATGATCGAGTAGGCACCCCATGACAGGGACCACAGCCCAAACACCAGATCTTCAACGGCCACGTCTTCAGGCAATTGAAGATCGCCCTGAGCGACGCCGTCGCGAACGACTCCGCCAACGATGCCCAGGCAGCGATGTTCGCACGATCGCATGACGGAACGTCTTTTTTCTGAGGTCTTCTCCCAAATCGAGCTGGTCCGAATGATATGTTCCACCTTGAAATGGTCGGGGAAGCTCTGCACAAACAACTCGGCCGCCGTGCCGACGGCTAGCAGGCGTTCACGCGAACGACCTTGAAAGGCTGCCGCTCGTTGGAACATAGCGGTTCGCTTTTCCATCGCCTGAATGGCCAGAGCGATGATGATTTCTTCCTTGCACGAAAAGTGGTTGTAAATCGTGCCCTTGCTGTACTGAAGCGTCTCGGCAATCCGGTCCATGCTGAGCCCGTTGTAGCCCTGCTCAATGAACATCGGGCGCGCAATCTCGAGGATTTTCCCCTCGCGCTCCCGCATCTCGCGTTGTTTCCTGGTTATCGTTGACATCGGAGTACCTTGTTTGACGTTGCTCAATTATTGACATATCGTCAATAAATATCAAGTGGTCAATTGAAAGATCGACGATTGGCGGTAATTCTCCAACAATTCCCCTTGGAAGAAGAACCGAGTAAGGACGTCGCAATTGGATTCAACATTGCTCTCCCTGCAACCGATTTAACCCTATACCCCTATCTTCTCTTCGCCTCTCTTCCCTTCCCGCCTCTCAATTCTCCCCACACCATGTTGCAAACTACGGCGACGACCGCGCCAACAGATGGTGCCGCGCGCGCCTCGGAATTCGGCGCGATCGACCATTGGCAGCCCGTTCATCTCCTGAATGAAGGCCATTGGACCCGTGTATTTCTCGCGCGACCGGAGGACTGTTCCCCGGATCGGCCGGCCGATTATGTGCTCAAGGTACTCAAGAGCGAGTGTGAGGCGGATGAGTATGCGCGACGCCAGATTGCTCGCGAGGCGCGGGTCGGGCAACACGTTCACCACGCCAACTTGATCACCGTCTTGGGCTCGCGAGTGGAAAGTTCGCCGTTTCATGTGGTGATGCCCTACTTGGAAGGTGTCAGCGTCGGCAACCTGTTACTGAAGGATCGCGCGTTGTTGTTGCCTCAAGTTTTATGGATCGCTCGGCAGACGGCTCAGGCATTGCAGGCGATGCACTTGAATCATTGGATGCACGCCGACGTGAAACCCAGCAACATCATGGTGTCATCCGATGGCCACGTGACCTTGATCGATCTGGGGTTCGCTCAGTCATTTCCGCGCAAGAAAGTCGTGGAAGACGAGCTGGTGGGGACGATGAACTATGCCGCTCCCGAGATCTTCATTCCTTCTCGAAAGCGAAACGGTTTGACGGATGTGTACAGCCTGGGTGTTACGTTGTTCGAAATGCTGACTGGCCGCTTGCCGTTTGACGAACAAGACGCAACGGAACTTGCCCTGGCCCACTTGCGTTGCGAACCGCCCGATCCGCGCATCTTCACGCCTACTCTGCCGAACAGTGTGGTCCGGCTGCTCAAGAAGATGCTGGCCAAGGAACCGCTACGGCGGATCGCTTCGGACGAACTGGTGGCGACACTGATGGAGCTAGAGATAGAGTGTTTTGACCAAAGGTAGTCGCCTCACTCGGCAAACTGTCTGTCCGTCCGTTGCCAAGGCACGGCGCCGCCACGTTGGATTTGAACTCGCAATGCGGCGGACAGTTCGCGGAATTTTTGGCGGCTCTTGTCCGCCAGATTGGTTTGCTCTTGAGGATCATCGGCCAGGTTATACAGCTCAAGCGGAGCAAACGGACTGTTTTGCAGCAGTTTCCAGTCTCCCCGGCGGATGGCGTTGATCGTCAACCCGCCGTAGCGGTCGCCGCCTTCTCGTCGATGGAAGAACAGATCTCGTTTCGCGGCTGGTTGCGATTTTCCTAGCAAAGTCGGCAAGCAGGAAACGCCTTCGATCGGGTGGTCGATCTTGACTCCGGCCGCGTCGCAAATCGTGGGAAGTAGGTCCATCGTGATCGCAACTCGATCGCTTTGCGATTCCGGCTTGATGTGCCCCGGCCACATGGCACACATTGGCACCTTCAAACCGCCTTCGTACATACTCTGTTTGCCATCGCGCAAGTCGCCATTGTTGGCTCCCACATTGCTTTGCCCGCCGTTGTCCGATGTAAAGACGACCAACGTGGTCGACGTCAGTTTTGTCTCCTCCAACGTGGCGAGAACCTTGCCGATGCCGGCATCCATGTGTTCGATGAGCGCCACGAGTCGCGCACGTTTGGGATCGATGTTCTTTTGCCTCTTTTGGACTTTCGCGGTCCACTCTTTGGGCGGCTGGATCGGAGTATGCGGTGCGTTGTAGGCCAAATACAAAAAGAAAGGCTCTTGTTGATCGGCTCGGCCTCGCAAATATTCACAGGCCCAGTCCGTGAACAGATCGGTGGCGTGTCCTTGGGGATCGATCGTCTTTTCGTTTAATCGCATGTAGTTGATATCGTGCCGGCGATGATGGAAATAGTCGTCCATCATGTCGCCGAGGAAACCATGAAAGTACTGAAAGCCCCGGTCGTTGGGGCGATTGGGTGACTCCAGTCCCAAATGCCACTTGCCAACGATGGCGGTGTGATAGCCGGCGGGTTGGAGAATCTGGGGCAGTAGTTTCGCATCAGGGGCCAAGTATCCCCAGCTATTGGCGGCGTGCGTGCGAATAACTCCTGGCACGCCGACTAGTTCGGGGTAGCGGCCGGTCAACAGAGAAGCCCGAGTAGGCGAGCAGACCGGACAATTGGCGTAGAAGTTGTCCATCCTCATGCCGCGGCTCGCAATCCGATCAATGTTGGGTGATCGGAGATCCGATGCGCCGCAACTACTCAGATCGCCGTATCCAAGATCGTCCGCCAATATGACGACGATGTTCGGTTTTTCTTTGGCCAACAAAGCTTGGGGCCCGATCGCACCCACCAGGGCCAGCAAGCCAACCAAGAGCCGAGTCCAAGCAGAATGAGAATTCATTCGATGTCCCTCTTTGTTTTCAGGCCAAAGTCGGTTGACCGACCCACCCCATTGGGGGTCGATGGCCATTTCCGGAATGAAAGACGCTTTGGCCAGTCGATCTTAAATCACCATATTCCCAGGTCCCAAGCCGCAATCATACTCCGCGAGCGCCACGATTTCGAGCATCCGGCCAACAAGCTTGCAGGCCATAAAATGTCGTAACCTCAATGACAAAGCGTGTTTAAAGATTGACGAATTCTCTCGGGGGAACTAAAATGATTGAAATGGCGTAACGAAACCAGGCTGATTGCGCATCTAATCTTGGGGGACGATCGTCCCAACCAATCAGCAAACGTTGGCGGGCTTCTGCCGTGGCGTTTGGAAGCTAGGCCATTGTGAATTAGCAGCAGATGATGTCGGAACAGAGTTCCATTCATGTAGAGACTGATCCGCTCAGTCCGGGCCCGACCGAGCCCGCCGGCGCCGGCGATTCGTCCCTTACCGCTAAGCCCCCTGCCAGCGACGATAGCCAGAGCAGTGTGGAGCATGAATCCGCCCACGATTCAGCAAATATTCCGGCTCCCGACCAGCAAACCGTCATTTCCAAAAAGTCGCCCGTGGGACCGGGCGTGGGATCACGCTCGCCCAGCCCCCTGGAAATGGGAGTTACCCTGGAAGGCGAAAATCTAGGGCATTTTCGACTAGAGAAGTTCGTCGGTGGCGGTGGGATGGGAGCGGTATTCCGCGCCACCGATACCATGTTGGACCGTATCGTGGCGGTCAAGGTGTTGTCTTGCGACCAGTCGGACGACGAAATCCGCCGCCGCTTCCGCAATGAAGCCCAGAGTGCCGCCCGGCTAGACCACGACAACATCGCGCGCGTCCATTACGTCGGCGAAGACCAGGGCTGGAACTACATTGTCTTCGAATTCATCGAGGGGCTGAATATTCGCGACCTTGTTTACCAGCAGGGTCCCTTGCCGCTGGAACAGGCGATCAACTTCACGCTGCAGGTGGCCGAAGCGCTGGAGCATGCGTTTCATCGCGATGTGGTTCATCGTGACATCAAACCGTCCAACGTCTTAATCACTCCTGACGGAAACGTAAAGCTGGTCGACATGGGGTTGGCTCGGCTGCATCAAGTGGAAAGCGGCGATGGCGACCTGACCGCCAGTGGCGTGACGCTGGGTACTTTTGATTACATTTCTCCCGAGCAAGCGCGCGACCCACGTAGTGCCGATGTGCGCAGCGACCTCTACTCGCTGGGTTGCACGTTATATTTCATGCTGACTGGGCAACCGCCGTTTCCGGACGGCACGGTGCTGCAAAAACTGCTAAGTCACACCAGCGACGAACGGCCCGATCCGCGGTTGTTCCGCCCGGAGCTACCCGAGGAAGTAACGAACATTTTGGCGCGGATGCTTTCGAAGCACCCCGAAGAACGATATCAACAACCCAGCGCCTTGATCGGTGAGTTGTTGCTGCTGGCCGATCAACTCGGCTTGCATGGCGCGACCAAGGGCGGAACTGTTTGGATCACGCCCAGCGAGCGGCGGTTGGGATTTTTGGAGCGGCTGATTCCAATCTTGGTGGGAGCCGCCGGTTTGGTGGCGGCAGTCTTGCTCCTCGACTTTTACTTGTCATACGGCGAAAAGACTTCAACCGGGGATGCCGGCTCAAGGGCGACCGCGCCGGATGTAACTGGGAATGAAAACGACGACAGGTCGGCGGCTGACTCGCAAGCGAATGATCAGCCGCGATCCGATCAAAATACGAGTGAGCACCCAGCGGATCTGCCGAGTTCCAATGGCGATTCCAATGCTTCGCCCGAGGAACGACCAGCGGTCGGACCGGTGCCTGAAGCCGATTCGTCCGATGCCAAGATCGAGGTGGCAACGAATACTCCAAATCCGCTAGGCGAATTGACTCAAAACATGCAGCCGGTGGATGGCGTAGAGCCGACGTTTAACAAGGGCGGCGAGCTGGCCGTGGCAGACGAAACCAGCGCTTCGTTGGCGGTTGGAATGGATGCAGGAGCCAGTTTGGGGCCAGGCGATCTTTCTTCGCAGGACACCGTGGTGGTCGATCCTGATGGCACCGAAGCGCCCAATGGCTATCTATTAGCCAAGAACATCAAGCAAGCGATTCGTTTCGCGATCAACTCACGCGAAATAAGCAAAATCGAACTTCGGTTTGATGGTCCGCTCGAAGTCGACCCGATGGAAATCGCGCTTTCGTCATTCAAAAATGACCTCACGATCAGCGCGGGAGAACGCGAGCCCGGCAGCTATTTTTCGCCTCAGCTTGTATTTCGTCCCAGCCACGATTCCGAGGAAAAGTTGCTGAGCATTGTCGGCGAGGGCGAAATGACGTGGGAACGCGTGCACTTTCATGTCGAATTGCCCAACGACAGCTCGCCTGACTGGAGCTTGTTTCATTTGAATGCAGTTCGCCAGTTGAAGCTGCAGAACTGCACCATGACGATCGTCAACTTTGACCAAGGCAGCGGAGGGGCGCACGACAAAGTATCTTTCTTCTCCATTCAGCCGCCCAAAGAGGAAGTTGCCGTACTTAAACCGGTCATTGTGCTTGAATACTGTATTGCCCGGGGGCAAGCGACACTGGTACGCGTGGATCAAGTAACTCCGTTGACGCTAACATGGACTCAGGGATTGTTCGTTTCCTCAAAGGTTATGTTGGAAACCGGCGGAGCAATGATGGAGCCTCCGTCAGGCAGCATCCAAATCAACCTGACCAACGTCACGGCGATTATGTACGAGGGCATGTGCCGTATTGAGACCGAGACGGACCGGCGGCGGCATTTGTTATTAGAAATCAACTGCCGGAACAGCATTCTTCGTCCGAGCGGTCATCAAATTCCACTGGTAGAACACATTGGCGTGGACGAAAAAGAGAAAGCGGAAGGGTTGCTTAAATTCGACGCGAAGTTTACCTATTTGCCCGCCCCCGGCGACGGCCTCATTTGGCGGAGGGGAACTGAAAAATACTCAAACGACGGAAGTCTGAAGGAGGATTGGTTCAAGTCAGATTCGTCAAACAAGCCGATTACCACCGACTTGTGGCAACGAACTCTTCCCGGCGGCTTTGACGTGCATTTGCAAGAAGAACGTCAATTCTTAACCAATACCGATATTAACACCATGGGACAGTCTTTCGCCGGTTTTGATGAGGGATCTCTGCCGACGCCACCTCGTCGCCCGCGACCCCTCGATGCCACGGACGCCCCCTAGGATCGCTGGCTGTACGGAAACTCAAACCGTCAGGCCGGGAATTGGATCGCCGTGATAGATGTGATTGGGGCGATCGGCGTGGTCGTGCCAGGCGGCGGTTGGCGGGATGCCCAGCGATTGATAGATCGTTGCCGCCATGTTCTCCGGTTTCTGTGGGTTGTTTCGTGGATAGCCCCCGATCTTGTCCGACGAGCCGATGACGTTGCCGCCCTTCACGCCTCCGCCGGCGAAAAAGACCGTCTGCACCGCGCCCCAATGGTCGCGTCCGGGCGCTTTGTAATGCGAGGACAGTAGCGAGATTTTCGGCGTGCGTCCGAATTCACCCGCCATCACGATTAGCGTGTCGTCCAGCATGCCGGATTCATGCAGGTCATCGAGCAAGGCCGACAAAGCACGATCGGTTGGTGGAAACAGCTTGTCTTTCAAGTGTGGAAATGCGTTGCCGTGCGTGTCCCATGTCTCGTTGTTGCCCAGGTTGACTTGCACCAAATTGACGCCCGCTTCGACAAGCTGCCGCGCCATCAGCAGCGACCAGCCAAACGAATTGCGGCCGTATCGTTCTTGAACCGCGTCGTCGGCACCGGTGACATCCATCGCTCGGCGGACGCGCGCGTCGACCAGCAGCGAAACCGCGCTTTGCCGAAAGCGGTCAAAGTCCTTCGTCCCGGCGTGACGTTCCAAGTCGCGACGTTGATTGTCTAACTCGGCGAGCAAGCCGGCGCGACGGTCGAGCCGGTCTCGATTGAGACCTTCGGGCAACGTCAAATTCGGGGCCTGAAAAACTCGCTCGTCCTTATCGCCCCGTTCTTGATGATCGAATTGATACTCTGGGAACGCGCCATACGATCGTCGATGGAAGGGCGACGCGTTAATGAACCAGGGATTTCGCAGCGCGCCCATTTGTCCGGCGAATTGCCCAGGAATCACGCGTCCCGTGTTATGGACCAGCTTTTCGGGCAACACGATCGCGGGCGGCAGGTTGTTGCGCGGTTGAGTGACCTCGCCGGCGATGGCCGCCATCGAGGGCCAATCGCCGAACTGCGGTTTGCTTCCGCTAAATCCGGGCGGAAGCATGGTCCGTCCGGACATCATGATTTGATGGCCTTGCGAATGCTCGTTCCAGGGATGCGTCAGCGAGCGGCACAAGGCCCACATTTCACTGCGTTGGGCCAGCATCGGCAGATGTTCGCATATCTGAATTCCAGGAGTTTGCGTGGCGATCGGTTGAAATTCACCGCGAATCGTGTCCGGGGCGTCGGGCTTCAAGTCGAAACTCTCGTGCTGAGCCAATCCGCCGGAAAGGAAAATATAGATGCAGGACTTGGCACATGTTTTGGTGGTTGAGTTTTCGCCACCGGCCACGGACCGTAACGCGTCGAGGTGATTTACGCCCATTCCCAACAATCCGATGGCACCCGCTTGAATAGCAGTCCTTCGGGAAAGTGGATGGTTAACTGGGGATGTATTGGACGTGGGCGGATGTTGGTGCGGTGACATTGCTGTCCTTTGAGGTGGGATTCTCCGTGGCAGGTGGAATCATTATCGGCGATCGGCCTCCAGATCGCAAGATTTTATCGGGGGCCGCCTGGATGGCGTTCCGCGCGCGAGAAGTCAGGCAACATGCCCGAGGCCGTATTCTTGGCAAAATCGCTAGTGAGCCGTGTCGTGGCGCCGCAAGATTTTGGTGAGCATTCGAACTTGTGGATTCTCGGGCAAGTGGTATTTGCTCATGATCTTGTGAGCGAGTTGGTACTCGGCGCGGGCTTCGTCTTTTTCCCCCTCGCCCAAGGCGATATCGCCGAGCCACCAGTGCCGAATGGCCAGATTTTGATGGTCCGCGCCATAGTGCTTTTCTTCGATGCGAATCGCGGTCTCAATGTGGCGGCGCGCTTTGACCAGGTCACCCAGCGCCTTGAGAATCCCCGCCAGATTACTGTGCCGAATGGCCAGCGCGGGATCGTCTGGCGGAAGATGCCGTTGTTCGATTTGCAAGGCCTGCTCCATGTGCCGCCGAGCGACGGTCGCCTGCCCCGATTTGGCAAGACTGACCGCGACGTTGGACAACAGCACGGCCGCGGCTTCGGGCGCGAGTTGCTTGATCACTTCCTCTTCCGCAAGGGGTTTCAGCATTTCGACGACTTGCAATTCCCGCCCTAAAGAGTGCAACAGCGGCGCAACTTGGTTTGCCACGGCAACGGACTCTCGCGAGCGGCCATGCTCGGCCAGGCAACAAGCCAACTGCAGCAGCGGCAACAGTTCCTCGCGCTGCGCCGACTTCTTTGCCATGGCGGACGCAGTGGCAGCCCGTTGCTCCGCCAATTGCTGAACGTTGTCCAACGAGTCGGCCATCTCGAGATGGCTCTTGCCGTGCCGCTGCAGCAGTCGTTTTCTCAACGCGCCATGCAGAGTGAGTGTCTTATGCCCCTCGCTCAGCGACCTTAGCAATTGCACGAAAATCAAGTCGGATGCCACCGTGGTCGCTGGTTTGGGAGCGCCACCGGCGAGCCCGGCGGGAGAACTTTCGTCCGCTTGAAGCAGGGCAATCAG
The DNA here is from genome assembly GCA_029259935.1 of Planctomycetota bacterium. Next base: position 33,529 of record JAJDEH010000414.1, on the reverse strand, counting down.
CCACTTGGTCATCAAGCGCCGAGCCGGCATCAACGCAGCGTACTCCAGAGCGATACGATGTTGGCGCGGCATGGCATCCAGCAATTCGTCGATCAGCACGCGAACGTGGTTTGCATAATCGGGAATCGCCAGACCTCCGCGGCGTTTGTCCGGCAGCGCGCGGCCAATTCCGAGAGCGCGCAGCCGATCGCGAAAATTGATCCACGTCGTGTCACCGTGAAACAACATGTGCGCGCCGACCAGCGACAGGGCGAAGGGCAATCCGTCAAACCAATCCACGATGTCGCGAACAATGGAGCGGTTTTCGCGCTCGCCAGCATCCTCGCGATACATGGCCAGCATCCCCACCGCCTGATCGCGCGGCAATCCTTCCAGCGTGCAAATCGTGAGGTCTTGCAACTGCTGGCGGCGGGTGGTCACAATTTGTTGGCAGTTTCCCTTGGGCAGTAGGCCCGACTGCTGCATATCGTTCCATTGAGCAGAATCGTCCAATCCGTCAAGGATCAGTAACGACCGGGCTCCGGCTGACAGGTGTTGCTCGACACTGGCAATCGTTGCTTGCTGAGAGGACTGCCGAGACAAGCCGAGTACCTTGGCCAACCCGGCCATGTCGGCCTGCCAAATCGACTTACAACCCGATACAAAGAATACACCGCCGGGAAACTCGTTCAGGTATCGCCAGCCATAAGCAATCGCCGTCGAGGTCTTGCCCAACCCTCCATCGTCGTGCGGAACCAATTGCTGCGTGATGGCGACCGAGCCGTGTTCTTGCAGCAACTCATGTATCTCATTCAATTCTTCGTCGCGTCCGAAAAACTTTGGGTCGCTTGGTGGCAGATTGGTGATCGGGGAAGAAGGTTTGGATTCCCCGTCGGATTGAACGTTCTGTTCAGGCGCGTTGGTTCCCTGCACACCGCTTGCGCGGTGTGTTGCTCCAAGAGACATTCGATGTCCTCCGAAGAATAAGGAGTGAGAGGGAATGCCGTGACGGCGTTTAACACTCAGTCGGCGGAGTAGGGAATAAGGATAAATGAAGACCGAGCGAGCGACATGATAGGAATTGGCACTCGGTAACACAAGTTCTTTGTGACTAGGATGCTCCCAATCGGGACAAGAACCACGCCAACCAACGGGGGCTGATCCGCCTAAGAGAGGGGGCTGAGGTCACCGCGCCGGTCAGCGACCCAGAGGAGGAATTGACCGCGGGGCGTCGCCACCCAGGAATTCGTGGTCGATGAACTCGGGCCACAGCAAGAGGGCCACGCCCGCCGCGATGCCGAACAGCACGACCGCCAGATGGGGCAACATGACGTGAAGTTTCAGTGCCCGTTCCAACACGCTGATTTTCTTTCGCGATTCGTTCCAAGAAGTGCTGATTCGGGGAAATTCGGGCAAACCGTTGCTGTCATCTTCAAGGAAGCGTTGCATCGCGTTTTCGATTTCGGACACTCGGTCGTAGTAGCACTTTTGGTTCTTTTTCCAATAGGCCTCGACGATCCAAAACAACAACGAGGCCGCGCCTGACAAGAAAAGCAGAACCGGAATTCGATAGTAAAAGCCAGCACCGATTCCAACCATGCTGAACGTCACGCTCCAGGCTTTAATCGTCAGCGCTTTTTGGTCGAAGTTGTCTTGAATGGAGTTGACGTGGAAGTACTCTTGTCGAAGAAAAGCCAACGCTCCTTCCCGCTGATGCATTTCGCGGATCTTGAGGAGCAATTCTTCTTGCCCTGGCTTCGAATTTCCGCTGCCATCCATCTGGCCAATCAACAGTTCCAGTTCCGCCAGATTCCGGCTTTGATCGTCCAGTTGCTGGTCGTGATCCTTGAGCTTTCCGACAATCGCACGGTCGTTTTTGAAGAGTGCCTGAAGACGATCTTGAAAATGGTCGGATTCCATGACGACTCTGCGGGCGAAAAGGATGTTAGTAGGAAACCAGCTTCATTCTACATCTTACGCATCAGCCGCGCGCGGGTCCCAATCTTTCATCCTCTTTTTGATGAATTACCGCAGGCCGGACCTCGGTTCGCCGACGTTCGACCACCGCCAAACGCCGCTCACTGGTCTTTTTGACTAGCCGCCAGTTTCCGCTCGACCGACATTCGACGATTCCCCGACGTCGTCGTCCGGCGCGCGTTCGGTCGAAGGCGAGGTGCCAGGGACAACCTGGGGACCGGCAGAGTTTTCCTCGATAATCCTACGCAGTTCGTCGGCATCGACCGATTCGACCTCGATCAGCCGCTCGGTCAACGCGATCAACGCGGCTTTGCGCGTTTCGAGGATGTCATGGACTCTTTCGATTCCGCCGTCAATGATGCGCTTCACTTCCTCGTCAATCTCGCGGGCCGTATGTTCGCTATGCGAGCGTGGCCGTTCATCGGGCGCCCCGGCGAGAAACGGTGAACTTGAGCTTTCCTTGTAATTGACTCGCCCCAGCCGGCTCATGCCATATTCCATGACCATGCTGCGGGCGATATCGGTCGATCGTTCGAGATCGTTTTGGGCACCGGTGGAAATGTCCGCATAGATGATTTCCTCGGTGATGGTGCCGGCTAGCAACACCTGGATGCGGCTTTCCAGTTCCGCTTGGGTCATCAAATAGCGGTCGGCATCGGGCCGCTGCATCGTGTAGCCCAACGCCGCCAATCCGCGCGGGATAATTGAAACCTTATGGACCGGATCCGTATTGGGCAGGCTGTACGCGACCAACGCGTGGCCCGACTCGTGATAGGCGACACGTTGTTTTTCCTCGACACTCATCACGCGCTGCTTCTTCTCAAGTCCCGCCGTGACCCGTTCCACGCCTTCGTTGAATTCCAGCATGCCTACCGCCGACTTTTCGCCACGAGCGGCCAGCAGCGCGGCCTCGTTGACAAGATTGGCGAGGTCGGCCCCAACGAACCCCGGAGTGATCGCGGCCACACTCCTGAGATCAACCGTCGGATCAAGCTTTACACTTTTGACATGGACCTTGAGTATGGCTTCGCGACCGCGAACATCGGGCCGGTCGACTAGTACATGCCGGTCGAAGCGACCTGGTCTCAAGAGGGCGGAATCGAGTGTCTCGGGTCGATTCGTGGCGGCCATCACAATGACGCCCGCGTTGGAATCGAAGCCGTCCATTTCCACCAGCAGCGCGTTCAATGTTTGCTCGCGCTCGTCGTGACCACCGACCATGCTGCCGCCTCGATGTTTGCCGAGAGCATCCAGTTCGTCGATAAAGATGATGCACGGGGCCTTGGCCTCGGCTTGCTGGAACATATCTCGCACGCGAGCGGCTCCCACGCCGACGAACATCTCCACGAAGTCACTTCCCGACAGGCTGAAGAAGGGCACGCCTGCTTCGCCGGCAATCGCTTTGGCCAACAGAGTCTTTCCCGTTCCAGGAGGTCCCACCAGCAAAACGCCCTTGGGAATGCGGCCGCCCAGACGTTGATATTTTTCAGCGGCACGCAGAAAATCGACGACTTCCTTGACCTCTTCCACCGCCTCGTCGATACCGGCCACGTCGTCAAATGACACGCCGAGGTCTTCTTGGGCATACAGCTTTCCTTTACTGCGGCCGAATTGCATCGGCGACCCCGCGCCGCTCAGGCGACGCATCATGAACAGGAAAAGGGCCACGAACAGCACGGTGATGACTAACAGAAAACCATATTTTTCCCAGAATCCGGGTCCCGGTTTTCCCGAGGTCTTAATACCGGCGTCGCTCAATTTTTTGACCAATTCCGGCACGCCCTCGTCGGACACTTTATTGGTGTAGAAGTCGACCTTCTGTTCGGTTTCTTCGTTGCCATTGACGTCGATCGTCTTGATATCGACTTTGCCGGTAATCTGATCACCGATCTGTACTTCGCGCAGATTGCTATAGGTGACTTCCTTCTCCGTTTTGCCGTCGCCCTCGATTTTCAAGACGGCTTCGCTTTTGTCTTCGATAGTGGCATCGATCAAGCGTACGAGATCGGTGTAGTGAATCTCCACGGAGGAGTCTTTTGTCAGCAGAAACGCCACAAATGCGGCCGCAGCCACGGCTGCAACGACGTACCAGATAAAGTTCGTTCCATTGGATGGGCTTTTCCCATCATGCCGACGGTCGTTTCCGCTGTCTTTATTCATGGACTTGATATTCCTGTGTGGTCGAAAAGCGGCGATGAACGCCAATTTGCTCGCGGTGGTTCCCCAGCCCTTCTGATGCACTCCCCGTGCCAAGGACCCAAAACTTCGTCACTGCGGCTCTTCATCTAACATGCTAGAGATTGCCCCGTGTTTGTACAACGATAAATGGTCATCCTCAGGGCGACCCGCGTTGAATCTGGGTTGTTGTCGCACACGGCCAGTCATACAATGCCGATGCACTGGAAGTCGTGAATTTGCTTGCTGTTAGCGATTGTTGGTTAGACCGACAATCTGCTGCTGATCAAGCCTCCTCTCCAGTGGGGGGCCGATTGAAAAACTAGTATGACTCTTGGCAAGCCAAACCGCCCCTTACGCGTGGCTTGCTTACCAAATGCAACATTCGGTGGGCGGTGTCGATTTTTTTCACCGTCGTCCACTCGCTAGCACTCGCATGACCCAGCGCCCCCGCAACGTCGCAATTTTGGGTTCAACAGGAAGCATCGGACGCAGCACGCTGGACGTGATCCGTCAATGCTCGGGTTCATTTCAGGCCGTGGGGCTGTCGGCAAACACTCGGCTGACCGAATTGGTCGATCAGGCGCACGATTTCCAGCCACGTTATGTGGTGGCCGCGGATGCGATCGAGGCTGAGAAGTTTGATTGGTCGGGGCTCGACAGCGGCGTTCAGCGGCTGACAGGGCAAGACGGGCTGCGAAAAATCGCCTCGCACGATGACGTGGATATCGTGGTGGCGGCGATCGTCGGTAGTGCGGGACTTCAGAGTACCTGGGCGGCTATCGAAGCGGGAAAAACCGTCGCCTTGGCGAATAAAGAGACATTGGTCGTGGCCGGGCCGCTCGCCATGCGGCTGGCCGAGCAGCGGGGAGCGACCATCTTGCCCGTTGACAGCGAGCATAGTGCAGTTTTTCAGGCCATGCAGGCTGGACGGCGGCAGGACGTGCGTCGCATTATTCTTACCGCCAGCGGGGGGCCGTTTCGACAGCATTCGCTGAACGAGTTGGATGACGTGAGTGTTGAGGACGCCTTGGCCCATCCGACCTGGGACATGGGACCCAAAATCACGATCGATTCGGCCACCATGATGAACAAGGCCCTGGAAATCATTGAGGCGCGCTGGCTATTCGACCTCGAACCGGACCAAATCGATGTGGTCATCCACCCGCAGTCCATCGTGCATTCAATGGTAGAATACAACGACGGTTCGGTGATGGCGCAAATGGGATCGCCCGATATGCGCGTGCCCATCCAATATGCGCTGACTTTTCCCGAACGACTAGAAGGGCCCGCCCGTCGACTTGAACTGTCCAACATGCTTCAATTGGAATTCGAGCCGCCCGATGTCGAGCGATTCCCTGCCCTGACGCTGGGTTACGAAGTGGCCAAAGCAGGGGGGACGGCCGGTGCCGTCCTGAATGCCGCCAATGAAGCCGCCGTGCAAGGCTTTTTGAACGGCGATTTGGCGTATAAAGAGATAGTTACGGCTTGCCGCACAATATTAGAAAATCATCATTTCGATCCGAATCCCACGCTCGAACAACTTTTAAAGATCGACGCCTGGGCTCGTGAGGAGATTACAAAGTGGGTTTGTACCTAATCGCAGCACAATCCTTTTGGGGTAACCCCAATTCCTATCTGGCCATGGCGATGGTGGGCCTCGGTTTGGGGACCGTCATCTTTGTCCACGAGCTGGGGCACTTCCTCGTCGCCAAGGCGTGCGGCGTGAAATGCGAAAAGTTCTACGTCGGATTCGATTTCTTTGACATCAAAATCGCCGGCAGGGTGATCATTCCCCGCTCGCTGTTCAAATTTCAATGGGGCGAGACCGAGTATGGGATTGGCATCATCCCGCTGGGCGGATATGTGAAGATGCTAGGTCAAGACGACGATCCGACCAAATATTCCGACGAACTGGAAAGATCCAAGGCGCAGTCGGATGATGGCGGATCCAAGGAAACGGAATCCGGCAAAGACGATGGGGAAAAGACAGCAATAGCCGAGCCCACCGATCAACCTGCGGAACTTGATCCGCGCAGCTATCAAGCTAAGACGGTTCCACAGCGGATGGCGATCATTTCCGCGGGCGTGATCATGAACCTGATCTTCGCCGTGATCTTTGCCACGATCGCCTATCGATTGGGAGTTCGGTACGAGTCCTGCGAGGTAGGCCGGCTGACACCGGGCGGACCCGCTTGGAAGGCGGGGCTGATGCCGGGTGACAAGATCCTGCAGATTGGCAAGAGCGGAGAACCCAACGAATATTTGCGCCATCTGCAAGACTTGAGTCAAGAAGTCGCGCTCAGCAACGGCAAGGAACTTGACTTTCTGGTCCGCCGAGCGCGCACGCAGGACACGGACTGGATCAGTATTCAGCCCAAGAAGCTGTTTGATGACCAAAGGTTTCCGATGATTGGCGTGGGAGCGGTACGCACGAACCAACTGATCAGCGAGGATTTCGTCGTCGAGGGCACTCCAGCGGCCGACGCCAATCCGCCCTTCAAGGGGAACGACAAGATCGTGGCCATCAACGGCGAACCAATCAACGATTTCTTCGATCTGCGCGCCGCGGCCATCCGTCAGCCCGATCGCGTGCTGACGTTCACGGTTGCGCGAGCCGCAGAATCCGATGAGAGCAGCGAGGCGAAGAGCAACCCAACCAAAGTCGACATCGAAGTTGCGCCGTGGCCGGTTCGACATTTGGGGCTGATTATGGAAATGGGCCCCATCCTAGGCATCCAGCCAGGTTCGCCCGCCGACGGCAAGCTGCAAGAAAAAGATATCATTCGCAAGTTGAACGGCGAAGCGATCGACCCCATGCGACTGCCGACCACCTTGCTGATGTGGATGCGCGACCAAGACTCGGAGAGCGCGGAAATTACGCTTGAAGTAGAACGCAAGGAGAAAACGGTTACCGTCACCTTAACGCCTCGCCTGCCAACGGAGTCTTTCGCCGGTGACTACTTGGGCGTTCCAATGCTGTCCGATGAACTCGGAATCGCATACGAAGTGCGTAACATAGTACGCGCCGTCCAGCCAAACAGCCCGGCCCAAGAAGTCGGCATCAAGCCGGGCGACATGATTCGAAAAGTAGAATTCCTCGCGGCCAGTAAGGAAAAGAAAGAAGCCGAAAAAAAGCGGACGAGGCTCGAAGAGGCAGTGGAGGTTTCCGAGGCCAAGCAATGCTGGCCGAGCATTCACCTCGCCATGCAGGCGGCGCTGGAAGACACAAGAATCGAAGTGACTTACCAGCGGAAGAACAAAGAAGGGAAATATAAGCAAGAGCCCTTGGCGAAGATGACCCCGGTATCTTCCAAGGATTGGTTCAGTTCCCGTCGTGGAATCGTGCCCAAGGCTGATTCTCAATTGCACGTTGCCGAAAGTTGGGGTGAAGCTTTTCGTCTTGGTCGCCGAGAAACTTGGGAATCGTCGATCCGAGTGATTGGCTTCCTGAAGAAGTTGATCAATCGCGAGGTGTCGCCCACGAATCTTGGCGGGCCCGGAACGATCGCCGTCGTCGCCACCTCGGAAGCGACCCAAGGCCCGGCTCGACTGCTAATCTTCCTGACGCTGCTCAGCGCGAACTTGGCGGTGGTGAACTTCTTGCCGATTCCCGTGCTGGATGGCGGGCACATGATGTTCTTGACTTACGAGCTGGTGACGCGACGGCGGCCCAGCGAGGTCTGGTTCATTCGCTTATCCGTGGCGGGACTGGCATTCATTTTGAGCTTGATGCTGTTCGTGATTGGCATGGACGTCTTCCGTTTCGCGGAGATCTGGTCTGGTTGACCGCCGCCAATCCATGGCGAAGCAGATTCGCGCAGTTTTGTTCGCCGCCGCCGGTACGCTCATCTATCCCCAACCAGCGATTGAAGACACGTACTTCGAAATCGGCCAGCACGTCGGATCTCGCCTCGCGCCGGCGGCCCCGTCGTAGTCAAATCCGGACATGAATTTGCGGCCCATCGCATCGTGGAACAGTCCGATCAAGTTGCGAACGGACCGCAACTGCTAGTCAGGCTTTGGTGCGTCATAGAGCTCGACGGTTCGGCCGTCCGGATCTCGCACGACGGCTCGAATTCCCCATTCCGTTTTCCGTAGCTCGGCGATCGGCGACGGTTGTCGTTTGCGAAGCAACTCCAGGGTCTCGTTCAAGTCCCGGACGACAAAGCCCAGTCGTGTCGTAGCGTCGGCTTTTTCCCCGATTCGAAGTGGATAGATCTCCATTACCGTGTGACCGATGCGTCCCGCAAAGTGAACCGGTCCTTTTTCGTGTTGCTCCTGCTCAAATTCAATTCCAAGTGTTCCGTAGAAACACCGCAATCCATCCGCCTGATGGGTCTTCAAAACGAGCAAGGACAGAGACACGTCTGACATTTTGATTTACTCCCCAATATCAAGCTGCACTCCAAAGTGGTTGTTGTGGATGGGCAAACGAGAAGTGATGTACATGGCGGTCACCAAACACGACGCGTTACACACAGCCTTTCGTGATCGAGGCCACAACGAAGGCAGAAGAATTTCGAAATCGCGGGACATTGTAAAACTCGCTCAATTCGCGACCAGCAGTTCGGACAAGTCTGTGCGCTTCAAAAACTGGGTTCCGGCCAAGAGAGGCGCGAGGTCTACACCATCCAGCCAGTTGTAGCAGACTTCGCGTGCATCATCGTATCCGTTGACAACCACGCAGGCCGATTCTTCGAGTCCGAAGTACGGTCCGAGTCGGATGTACTTGTCGGAATCAGCGAGCAGCACCTCCAGCAGGGGACCTCGCCTTCGCGTCGCCCCCCCTCGATGGTAAAAGTCAATCTGTCGATTTCGCCCGTTGCACAATCCGAACGCGAGATCGAAGTCCCCGTCTCGATACGGTCGGTAGCCTCTATCTAGAGCGTCCTGGAAAAATGGTTCGAGAGCCTCCTCGATCGCGAAGCTGCTTCGATCCGTCCAATAAGATCTCTCCATCGCTCACTCCCCGATGATCTTCACCAGGATCCGCTTCCGCCTTCGCCCATCGAATTCGTAATAGAAAATGTGCTCCCACGGCCCGAGGTGCAGTTTGCCGTCGGTGATTGCGACGACAACCTCGCGGCCCATGATCTGTCGTTTGTGGTGCGCGTCGGCATTGTCTTCACCGGTGCGGTTGTGCAGGTAGCCGCCGCTGGCCGGATCGCTGCCGGCGTCAAAGGGGACGAGTTCTTCCAACCAACGTTCGTAGTCGGCGTGCAGACCGGATTCGTTGTCGTTGATGAACACGCTGGCGGTGATGTGCATTGCATTCACGAGAACAAGGCCGTCCTGCACTTCGCTCTCGGCGACCAGTCGTTCAACTTCATCGTGGATCGAGACAATGCCCCTTCGCTCGGGCAGTTCCATCCAGAGTTCTTTCGTCAAAGTTTTCATTCGTCCGCACTGGGAAACAGAGTTGATTGGCGTGTTTCGACTTGGCCGTCGCTGGCTTGGACGATTAGCGCGGATGCGTCGTGATGTTTCTCCACAAACTGAATGCCGGCGGCCGGGCCCAGGACGCTGACCGCGGAGGCTAATGCGTCGGCAGTGGTGCAATTCGGCGCGATGACGGTGACGCTGCTGCGATCGGACAGCCCAAGTCCCGTGCGCGGGTCGACGATGTGCGAGTAACGACGGCCGTCGATTTCCACGGATTGCCAGGCGTCGCCCGAAGTGGCGATGGCGCAGTTGTTCAAATGCAAAAAGCGACTAGGCGGCGATTCGGCTTCCAGCGGCGCGATACCGATCTTCCAGCCCGGTTTGTCCGGCGGCGCTTCGCCGATGGCGATATCACCACTGGCATTCACCAGCGCGCGGTTGAGGCCTCGTTCTCGCAATTTCAACAAAGCCTGATCGGCCGCGTATCCCTTGGCGATCCCCCCCAGGTCGAGACGCATGGCCGATTCCGAAAGTGCGACCGTTCGCTTTTTCGGATCTAATTGGATGAATTGAAAGCCAACGCTTTCCAGCGCCTCGGCCAAACGGCGGTCGGTGGGCAGTTTTTTCTGACGGCGGGCTCGACGCCAGAGCCGCGTCAAAGGCCCCACCGTCACGTCAAACGCGCCACCCGACTTGCGGCTCATCTCTTGAGACTGCCGTAGCACTTCCCATAGGTCATCGCTGACTTCGACCGGCGATTCGGTCGGTGCCGAACGGCTCAATTGGCTCAATTCGCTTTGCGGTTCATAGTCGCTCATCGCCTGATTCAGCTTTTCAATCCGAGCGAAAGCAGCCTTAAATCCGGCACGAGCCGATTGTTCGTTCGCCGCATAGACGACGATCTCAAAGTCCACGCCCATGTGGCGCTCGACGGACTCGAATTTGGTGAGTTCGGGCGTTCCGACGGCCACCAGTAGGCAGGCGATTAATTGCAGCATAATTTCCACAAATGTCGTGAGAATTTGAAGATGCGTCGATTGAAGAGACTCGAAATAGCAGTTAGACTAGAAGTCTGAATTTACATCCAACGACGGGGTTCCTGAATTATAGCAACCCCACGGGAACTTTCCCCAACATACTCTCTCGCCGACCCAAGGAGTCTTGCCCATGACCGAGGCCAACCATCCGAACATCGATAAGACCTCCCGACGAAATTTTATCAAGGCCGGATCTTCCTTGCTGGTCGCGGGCGGCATCGTGGGCAGTACGCTCAGTGTGGCTCGCGCGGCGCACTCCTTCGGAAGTGATACGATCAAGATCGGCCTGGTCGGTTGTGGCGGTCGCGGTACCGGTGCCGCGACACAGGCGATGAACACCAGCGGTGGCGAAGTTCGCCTGATGGCAATGGGCGACGTGTTCGCCGACCGCTTGCAAACCGCTTATCGCTCCATCAAGAGTAAGCACAACGAAAAAGTCGACGTACCCAAGGAGCGGCAGTTCGTCGGCTTCGACGCCTACAAGCAGGTGTTGGAAAGCGATATCGACTTGGTGATCCTGGCGACGCCTCCCGGCTTTCGCCCCTTGCATGTCGAAGCGGCCGTGAATGCCGGCAAGCACGTCTTCATGGAAAAGCCCGTGGCGACCGACGCGCCGGGTGTTCGCCGAGTGCTGTCCGCGACCGAAGTTGCCAAAACGAAGAATCTGGCCCTCGCCGTCGGCTTGCAGCGGCGGCACGAACGGGCTTACATGGAAACAATTGACCGACTTCAGAATGGCGCGATCGGCGACATCAACCTGATCCGTGTCTATTGGAACGGCGGCGGCGTGTGGGTGCGACCGCGGCAAGAGAATTGGACGGAACTCGAATACCAGATGCGAAACTGGTACTACTTCAACTGGCTGTGCGGCGACCACATTGTCGAACAACACATTCACAACTTGGATGTCGGCAACTGGCTGAAGAACGGTTTCCCCGTGGAAGCCAACGGCCAAGGTGGACGTCAAGTTCGCACCGGTATCGATCACGGTGAGATCTTTGATCATCACTTCGTGGAGTACACCTACGCCGACGGCTCGAAGATGTTCAGCCAATGCCGGCACATCAAGAGTTGCTGGAACAGCGTTTCGGAAGCCGCCTCGGGCAGCGCTGGCACGGTCGATATCAGCGGCGCGAAGATTTACTATCCGCGCCAAGGCAGCGGGTCGCCGAAGCTCGATTGGTCCTACGGCAAAGGTGGTCGCGGCGGCCATCAGCAGGAACATCACGACCTGTTCGCCGACTTGCGTGAAGGAAATATTCCGAACGAAGGCGAATATGGCGCGAAGAGTACCATGACATCGATCTTCGGCCGGATGGCCACGTATTCCGGCAAGGCGATCAAGTGGGACGATGCCATCAATTCCAACATTGCCTTGGCGAACTTCGACGGCATGGCCTCGTTCCAAGACGTCGCCCCCGTCCAGCCGAACGCGGAAATGCGCTACGACATTCCGACACCGGGCCAGACGGAAACCGTGTAGGTCGTCGCCAGATCATTGAACGAATCAACAGTCCGGCCATGGCCGGGCTGTTTTTGTAGCAAATTTCGACACGCGGGCCATTCAATTTAGCCATGGCTGCCACCGCCAGATATCCCTCGCGCTAGCTGCAATTCAAACAGTGGCCCTTGAGCAGCACTTCGGTCACTTCGCCGATTCGCTTTTTCCTTCCGCGTTGCGACGGCGAGAACGTCACATCGATGTTCGGCAAGCATTCGACATTCCCGCAATCGACGCACATGAAGTGAGGATGTTCGACGTGCGGTTTTTCAAAATCGCGCAAAAGCTCGAACCGCCATACGTGGTCGCCCAGATCCAATCGGGCCACTAAACCTGCTTCGGAAATTTCAATCAAGCAGCGATAGATGGTTGTCTTGTCAAACCCGGCGGGGACCAACAAGTCCGCGACTTCAGCGTGGCTCAGCGGTTTCAGGGCCTTGGACAGTTGCTGAAGCACGGCGACGCGACATGAAGTACAGCGCAGTTCCGCTCCGCGCAGCAGGTCGCGTGCCTCGCCAAGTGAAAGGCCGATGGGTTTGGATGAACTCATGGATTCCTCAATGAACGAGAGGTGGCCATCGATTCGGTAGATTCTATACATTTGCAATTGAATTGCAATTGCATCTACTTCACAAAAACGGCGAAGTGCCTATCATTGGGGGAACGTTTTTCGTCAACTAGCAGAAGTCCCTTCAGAAATCTTATGTCCCCCACGAATCTCATTCTTCTTTATTGTGCGGTTACCGTGCTGGCGTCGTTGGCCGGCGGCTGGCTGCCAAGCTTGATCCGGCTGACGCATCTGCGCACGCAGTTGATGATGAGCCTGGTTTCGGGCGTGATGCTGGGCGTCGCGCTGCTGCATATGATGCCGCAAGCTACCGAATACCTCTCGTCGATCAGTTGGGTGGCGGGATCGATGTTGCTCGGATTGCTGGTGATGTTCTTTCTGCTGCGGGTCTTTCCGCTGCACGCTCATGGCGGCCCCGACGGTCACGACCACGCGCATGACGGCCAATCGCATGAGGGACATTCTCATAAAGGCCACCAGTTCAGTTGGGTGGGCCTCTTTGTCGGACTCGCCATCCACTCGTTGATGGACGGCGTCGCGCTTTCGGCCAGCGTCGTGGCCGAGGCAAAACACGCAACGTCGGCTCATTCCTGGATCGGCCTAGGCACGTTCCTGGCAGTAGCACTTCACAAACCGCTCGATGCACTCTCGGTCATGTCGCTGATGCGGGCCGCTCATTGGCCACGGCGCAGTCTGAATATTGTCAACGTCTTGTTCGCGCTGACGTGTCCGCTAGGCGCGCTGCTGTTTTGGTTTGGAATCTCGCACGTCACGGTGGAACATAGCGGCTTCATCGGCTGTATTCTGGGATTTTCCGCGGGGTTTTTCCTGTGTATCGCCCTCAGCGACCTGCTTCCCGAAGTGGCTTTTCACTCTCATGATCGCTTCCGGCTCTCGGCTTCGCTGCTGTTAGGAGTAGCCCTGGCAGTCGGCATCGAGATGATGCACACACATAGCCATGACCATGGCCATGGAGAAAAGCACCATGGTAGCCACGGTGCCGATGAGAAGCACGGCCACTCGCATCACGACCACTGAGTCGCGTCGAACGACGATTCTACGGCACCGCTGGCTCGCCCATCATTCCGCAGCCAACGATTTCGTCGTCACGCTTTCGAGGGCCGCTTCCAAAAGGCGTTTCTTCTTCGCATCTTGAGCGGCAAGGCGGGCGATCGGAATCGCGGTTTGTTCCAGCGGATCTTTCTGGATGTCGAACAGGCGGCCGTCGTTGTACAGTTTCCACTGCCGCGTGCGGACCCAGTATTTGTTTTTCGCTTCGGCATAAGCCCACTGGCGCGGGGCCGTTTGGTTACCGGTTAGGCGCGAGGCAAAACTGTGTCCATCCAGTTTGACTTCCTGAGGCAGTTTGGCACCGCCCAGTTCGGCCAGCGTGGGCAGCCAGTCGCTGAAGTCGACCAGATCGTCGCTTGTCGAGCCTGGTTGGATGACGTTTTTCCAACTGGCGATCAGCGGAACATTCGTCCCGCCGTTGGTCAATTTGGTTTTGCCGCCTTGAATTCGCTTGCCTTTGTAAATTGAAAAGACGGGATCGCGGATGTACTTGCCATCTTCGGCGCGGATAAGCGATCGCCCGGCGGTACCGTTATCGCCGGTGAAAAGAATCAGAGTATTCTTGCGCAATTCGAGGTCATCAATGGCACCCACTAGCTTGCCGACCACGCGATCCATCTCGGCCGCCATTTCGGCAAACGACTCGTAGCGGCCGTGCGGTCCGTAGGGGACCGGCTTGTCCAAGTCGTCGGTCACATCGTGACAGAGGGCCATGGGAAAGTAAGCGAAGAAGGGCCGCTCGCGGTTCTTTCGCATGAAGTCGATCAAGAACTCGCAGTAGACGTCGGGGCCGTAGCGATCTTTCACGTCCTCGCGGCGCTTGCCGTTTTGCCAGATCAACGGCTGGTGGTAACGCGGTCCTTCATGCCAACCGAACAGCGAGTAGTGTTGAAAGCCCATGCGGTGCGGCTGCTGGAGGTCCTGGCTTAGCAGCGACAACTGCCACTTACCGGCCACGGCGGTGGCATAGCCGGCCCGCTGAATGACTTGGCCAATCGAGTTCTTCTCTTCATCTCGCGGGAACGATCCCCAGCGCGGATTCTTTAAGCGCCGCGGGTATCGTCCCGTCAACAAGCAAATCCGTGTGGGATGGCAGGAGGGCATGCTGTAACAATGATCGAAACGCATTCCGCTTTCGGCCAGGCGGTCGATATGCGGCGTTGGATAGGACTCGCCGCCGTAGCATCCAATGGCATCGCAGCCCACGTCGTCCGCCATGATCAGGACGATGTTCGGCTGCTTGACTTCCGCCGAACAGCACAATGGCGAAACGATCATCGTTGCCAGCGGTACAAGGACAACCAGAGTTGCATATTTCATACTAGTGCTTTTTGTAAGGGTTAAAATTGGGGATTGGTTTGAGCGTGGTTTTCGTGGAGACCTCCAGTTGACATTTTCGACAAGGAGGTCGCCATGAGCAAGAAGTATATCGCCGAGTTGACAGATGACGAAGGGTCGACGTTCCGGGAAGTCGTGAAGAAGCTCAAAGGCGCTTGCCAGAAGGTCGGCCCACCGAAGATTTCGAAGGATCACGATTCCTTGGAAATTGGGCGAACCGAGCCCGGTTTAAATTCGGTTTCGGCCAGGTGAATTTGCGGCAGTGCGAGGTTATAGTGAAGGCCCCCGTGAAGTTCGTCGACCGTACCATCAACCAACAGAGGTGTTCTTTCCATGACCTTGCTATACCGATTTCTCGCGATTCTCACCTTGGCCGTTTTCCTGGTGCTGGCACCGAATGCCACTGCGGGCGATAGTGACGAAACCATTATGGGTCGCCGACAAAGTGGTTTGCCGCCGGTTGGCTATAGCGACACGGCGCTCATTCCCGGACAGAATTGGCGTGTTCACGATATTAACCGTCCCGAGCCGCCGATCGTTTCGCCGGGGACGGCCAGCACGGTCGACAAGGCGGGCCGTGCCCCCTCGGACGCCATCGTGCTGTTCGATGGTACCGACCTTTTGCAATGGACAGCCGGCGATGGCAAGAGCGAAGCGAAGTGGAAGATTGAAAACGGCTACATGGAGGTAAACAAGACCGGTTCCATTAAGACCAAGGATGGCTTTGGAAGTTGCCAGCTTCATGTCGAGTTTGCCACACCCACGGAACCCAAAGGCGAAAGCCAAGGACGCGGAAACAGTGGCGTGTTTCTGATGGGTAATTACGAAGTACAAATCCTCGACTCTTTTGAGAATCGCACCTACTCCGACGGCCAAGCCTCGGCGATCTACGGACAGTATCCACCCTTGGTGAATGCCTCGCGCGGTCCGGGTAAATGGCAAACCTACGACATCATTTTCGAAGCACCCAAGTTCGAAGATAAGGAGTTGGTCGAACCCGCCACGTTAACCGTGCTGCACAATGGCGTGGTGGTCCATTTGCGAACGAAGCTGGCCGGAAAGAGTGGCCACAAGAATCCCGCCAAATGGCAACCCCACGGCGACAAGCTGCCGATCCAACTGCAAGACCACGGCAATCCGACTCGTTTTCGCAACATTTGGATTCGACCTCTAACCGGCTACGACGAAGGCCGATGAGTCAGATACGGCCCAACCGGGTAAAGCAGAAACTTGCCGCGGGCGAGGCGGTGCATGTCGTGTCCGGCCCGAACGATGCCGACTGGATCGACCAGTTCGGCCCCTTGGGTTTCGACGGGGTTTGGTTGGAAGGCGAGCATGGTCCCGTCGACTTCGCGGACATTTCGAATCTGGCTCGTGCGTGTGATCTGTGGGGGATGACGTCGATCCTGCGCGTCAATCAAAACGAGCAGCCGGTGATCTACCGGGCCCTCGATCGGGGTGTGCAGGGAGTCGTGGTTCCGCACGTCAATACACGGGCTGAAGCGGAAAACGTCGTTGCCGGTGGCAAGTTTGCTCCGCTGGGACGGCGCGGCCTGTACGGGACGCGTCATGGGTTCGGCGTTCCCGATTACTTTGAGGTTGCCAACGACCACACTCTCTTGGTGGTATTGATCGAAGACATCATCGCCATCGAAAATTTGGACGAGATATTGGAGGTCGACCACATCGACGTGTTCTTCGTGGCACCGGCCGACCTGGCCGCGTCGATGGGACACATTTCCAATTGGTCTCATCCCGAAGTTTTGCGGACGGTTGACGAAGCCGTCGCGCGGATACAAGCTCGTGGCCGCGTGGCCGGCACGCTCACCAACAATGATAACGTTGGCAAATACGCCCAGGATGGAGTTCGCTTTTTGTTCACCTTGGCGGATGACTGGACTCGCGCCGGTGCCTGTCAATTCATCGAGCGAGCGAGTGGGACCAAGCCGGGAGACCGTTAGCCGTCCTGCTTGTCGGTCGCATCGCCATTGTCCGTATCGTCGCCTTGTTGCTCGGGCGGAATGTCGGACGGGGATGCTTCCGTATCGGATGCGGAAGAAGCTTCGCCACTGGACGAACTGGAGCCAGGGGCGGAATCGGCCGAGTCTTCCGCGTCGGACTGATCCGCCACATCGGGAACGCCGTCTTTGTCGGGGCGGATCGGCGGCAGTTCGTAGCGTTCGGTTTCGTCGTCCGCCCAGACTTCGTCTATTTCGGTTTGATCGACGTCTCGTCGCAGCAGGAGATAGATCGCCGTGGCAACACACCAAAAAAAGCTGTAAGTGAAAGCGGTCGCCATCGCACGCACCAAGCCGACGCAGGCATACACTAGCCATACGCCAGTTGTTCGGTCGCCCCCGTTGACGGCTTGACGAATGGCCTCCATCCGCGACACGTCCAGCGATTCCTGTCCCCAGTAACGATTAAGATTCGAGCCCCAGCTTCCCGCCCAAAAGGTCAGGTCGATAACCGCCTCGGAGAAATAGTAGACCAAGGTCCAACACAGCAACCCAAACACGGCCGCCACGAGCGTGTAAAACAAATAATGCATTGGCCTTTGAAAAGTGTAGGCATAAGACCGGCTGAGCGCGTCGAAGGCATCGGTTCCTTCCGTGCTGATGGTGCCCCACATCAGAGGCCAACCAAACGCCAGACCCAGCAGCATCACCGCCATGATAAAGCCGGCCAGCAGCGCGAAGATCCAAAAAATCCCGGCGACGAGAACGCCCCAGTCGCCCATCATGAACAGTCCCAGCAGTGCGATCGGCAGCCCCAGTCCAGCAACGCCAAGCATCGGCAAGATTGGGGCGGACATGAATGCGACCCACTTGCGGCACGCGTGCGAAACGGCGTCTTTCAGGCTCACGCGTTCCTCACGCCCCAATTGCATGGCGGCGATTCGCGTAATGGCCCCGCCAAAAAAGGACCACACCGCCAGTGTCCACAGGCCGCCAAACAGGAAATAGCCAAACTTGCCGAGCGTCAATCTAACGTCGAACAGAACGGCAAAGGGTTGGACGAAACGCTGATACCACAGGTTCGGCAGTAAGGCGATCGAATGTTGAACGTGCATGCTGTCCATGGGAAAGTCGGTCGGCAGCACGCGAGCGGGTTCGCCCGGTTGATCGCAGGGGCAGCGGCGATTCTGTTCGAGAACACTATTGAAGCCACTCTCTTCACTCATTTCCTTGCTGACGAAAATCTGTTCACTGACCAACCAGCCAACCGGGGTCAACAGCGTTCCGCCGAGCGCCAACAGCAACACCGGAAAGCCCACCGAAATTCGAAACGTGCGAAAAATAAGAAACCAAGGGCACAGATCGCGCCAAGAGACTTCCCTGAGGACGCCACTGTTTTCACTCATGTTGTTCGTCCTCGTGTGCCGCCATGGGGGGCTGACCGTCTCGGTCTTCGGGTTCGGCCGGCATGCCAATTTCTTCCTTCAGCCATCGTCCCAGGTCAATCATCTTACACCGCAAACTACAAAAAGGCATGGCTACGGATTGCTTGGAATCGAACGCCTTTTGACAAGTGGGACAACGCATGTCGTCCATGGTGGGATCTCGTGGGGCTTTATTTCTTGTCGGGTTTTGAACCGCTGCCGGGTTTCGACCCGCCGCCGCCTTCGGATGATTTTGACTCGGCCGATTTCGATTTGGAGGAGGAACTGTCCGAGGAAGACGAATCCGACTTGCTGGTCTCTGAAGATTTCTTGTCCGCTTCCGCCGCCTTCTTGTACGAGTCGCTGCGGTAATCCGTTTGGTAAAAACCCGAACCTTTGAACACGAGTGCAGCGCCCGTTCCGAACAAACGACGCAGTTTCGGTTTCTTGCACTCGGGACAGTCTGTTATTGGATCTTCGCTAATGTACTGGAAGTGTTCAAACGTGTGTCCACAACCGTCGCACTCGTAATCGTAGGTTGGCATATGAGTTCAAATTTCGCGTAAGGGACCGGACGAGGATACAGAACAATGCGAGAGGCCGAAATCGAATCGGCAGGCCTAACTATTTGGTGCCTCCCGAACGGGCCGGGGGCGGGTCGCCCGAACCGGTCGAAATAAAGACCTGTGAGGGTCGAATGACGCGGTCGTGTAAAACGTAGCCGGCACGCAACTCGCGAGTCACCGAATTCTGAGGATAATCGTTGCTTGGTTCCTGTCCGATCGCCTCATGTAAATTCGGATCGAAGGGCTGGCCCAGGGATTCGATGCGTTTGCATTGATGTTGTTCCAGGGCGGTTTCCAGTTGTGTCGCCACCATTTTCACGCCTTCCAATAACCCGCCCGTGTTCTCGGATTGCTCCGCCGCTTCGATCGCGCGGTTGAGATTATCGACGACATTCAGCACGTCGCGCAGGACGGGCAGGATGGCGTACTTGCGATCGTCTTCCATCTCGCGGCGCATGCGCTTGCGGTAATTCTCTAGCTCTGCCTGAGCCCGCAGCACGCGGCTCTCCGCGTCCTTCAGTTTTCCTTGAAGGTCGCCGCCAAGCTGATCGAACATAGAGGGTTCCTCGGGACCAAGACCTTCCAATTCCCGCTGCATTTCGGCCGCTCGTCTTTGGCTTTCAGCTTCTGGATCGTTGGCTTGCGACATTGTCCGCTAATTCTCCTGGACAACCGGGGCGTCATCGCCCGCGAAGTAATCACGAATCTTATCCAAGAAGCTCTTCCGTTGCGGCGAAACATGGGCATGTTCCAAGTCCGCCAGCTCTCGCAAAAGTTCTTCTTGTCGTGTGGTCAGTTTCTTGGGCGTTTCGATATATGTTTGTACCAGCAGATCGCCCACGCCACCAGCTTGAGGATCCCGCAATCCGCGTCCTTGGCGTCGAAACACTTCTCCGGACTGCGTTCCCTTCGGGATCTTCAATTCATCCGGACCATCCAGCGTGGGGATTTCGATCGTGGCACCAAGCACCGCCTGGCTGTAAGTCACCGGCATCTGCAGGATTAAATTGTTGCCGTCACGGTGAAACAAATGATGCGCCCGCACGCGAACGAAACAGTAGCAATTTCCTGGAGGGCCCCCATCGGGACTCGGTTCGCCTTCGCCCGTGATGCGGACCTGCATCCCGTCATCGATACCGGCTGGAATGGCGATGTCTTTCGTCACCTTGTTGGGAGAGAAGCCGTTTCCACCACAGTCGACGCAAGGATTGGAAATGATCGATCCAGCGCCTTGGCAGGTTGGACACGTGGTCTGCACGCGGACGAATCCCATCGACTGCGCCACTTGGCCCTGGCCTCCGCAGCGGCGACAAGACTCGGGTTTCGATCCCGGCCGGCTGCCGCTGCCGTCGCAAGTTTCGCAACGTTCGCGGCGGGTGAATCTTACGGTCTTCGTGACTCCGCGGGCCGCTTCTTCCAACGTGAGCGTGGCATCGCAGCGGACATCCGCGCCCTTACGTCGTCGTCGTCCGCCTCCGCGCCGCGATGATCCAAAGATGTCGCCGAAAACGCCGCCGCCGAAGATGTCGCCAAAAGCCTCGAAAATATCGCCTACGTCGTGGAACTGAGCCCCACCCTCGACGCCGGCGTGCCCGAACTGATCGTACCGCGACCGCTTCTCGCGATCGTGCAATACTTCGTACGCCTCCGAAGCTTCCTTGAACTTTTGAGTCGCCGTTTCGTCATTGGCGTTGCTATCGGGATGAAACTTGATGGCCATTTTCCGATAGGCGGCCGCAATTTCCTTTTCGCCGGCCTCGCGGGCAACGCCGAGGACTTCGTAGTAGTCGCGTTTTGCAGCCATGGTAGCCATCGTCTTGCAGAGGTCGTCTGAATTACCTCAGGAATTATAGTTCAGCCCGAATTCCCAGGATGCGCCGTTTTTTTATCCAGCCTCGACCGACCCAATGTTTTGTATTGCAAAACAGGCCACTTCGCGGTCGAAGTGGCCTGTCGGATCGATAATCCATGTTCATCCGGCGGCCGCCCGTCTTCGCAACTAACGTAAGCCGGTTCGTGGAAGCCGAACATTCGCTGGCCGCCTCGTTAGGCGACGGCGCCTTCGACGTGGCGTTTTTCTTTGTCTTCCTTGTCGAAGTTGGTCACCATCGCTTCGGTCGTCAGCAACAGGCCAGCGATGCTAGCGGAATTGCTTAGTGCCGTTCGCACGACCTTCACCGGATCAATGATGCCGGCCTTCCACATGTCGACGTATTCGCCGCTGTTGGCGTCGTAGCCGGTGTTCTCCGACTTTTCCAAGATCTCGTCGGCTACCACGCTGCCGTCCAGTCCGCTGTTGTCCACGATCTGACGAAGTGGTGCGTCCAAGGCCTTCAAGACGATGTCTACTCCGATCCGCTCGTCACCCTTGGCCTTCGCGCGAGCTTCCTCGATCGCGCCCTTGCATCGCAGCAAGGCAACTCCGCCGCCCGGAAGAATACCTTCCTCGACCGCGGCGCGGGCAGCGTGCAAAGCGTCTTCGACGCGGGCCTTCTTCTGCTTCATGTCGGCTTCGGTCTCGGCACCAACCGAGATGACAGCCACGCCGCCGCTCAATTTGGCCAGCCGTTCGTCGAACTTCTCCTTGTCATACTCGCTGTCGCATTGGCCGCGTTGGTTGCTGATCTGATTAATGCGAGCTTCAATTTCGTCGCGAGATCCGCCACCTTCAACAATAGTCGTGCCGTTCTTGTCGACGGTGATCTTCTTAGCGGCGCCAAGACTGTTCAGTTCAAGATTTTCGAGTTGCATACCCAGGTCTTCGCTGATCATCGTGCCACCAGTCAGGACGGCGATGTCGCCCAACATGGCTTTGCGACGATCGCCAAAGCCAGGTGCCTTGACCGCACAAACGTTCAGCGTGCCGCGCAGCCGGTTGACCACCAACAGCGTCAAGGCTTCGGCATCCACGTCCTCGGCGATGATCAACAGCGGCTTGCCCGATTGGCTCGACTTTTCAAGGATCGGCACCAATTCACGCAAGTTGCTGATCTTCTTTTCGTGAATCAGAATCAGCGCGTCTTCCAGCACGCACTCCATCTCGGCCGGCTTGTTGATGAAGTAGGGCGAGATGAAGCCCTTGTCGAAGTGCATGCCATCGACGTAATCGATTTTCGTATCGCGGGTCTTGCCTTCTTCGACGGTGATGACTCCGTTTTGTCCCACGTGATGCAAGGCATCGGCCAACAGTTCGCCAATCACCATGTCGTTGTTAGCACTAATGGCCGCGATATTCGCCACTTCTTCCTTGGCCTTCACGGGCTTGGCCATCGAGTGCAGTTTTTCCGCGGCGGCGGCCACCGCTTTTTCGATACCGCGACGGACCGCAGTGGGATTGCTGCCGGCGACGATGTTTCGCAGGCCTTCCTTGAAAATCGAACGAGCCAACACGGTCGCAGTCGTCGTACCGTCGCCAGCCAGA
The DNA here is from genome assembly GCA_029259935.1 of Planctomycetota bacterium. The sequence goes on along the minus strand of JAJDEH010000414.1, from coordinate 11,129 downwards.
TCCGAAGTTTTCTGAGCGACTTCCACGACCAATTTGCAGCCCATGTTCTCGAATCGGTCTTCCAATTCGATTTCCTTGGCGACCGTGACACCGTCTTTGGTGACCGTGGGTCCGCCGAAGGACTTGTCAATGATCACGTTTCGACCGGTGGGACCCATCGTCACCGCGACGGCGTTCGCCAGCTTTTCCACGCCCTGCAGCATCTTGGCGCGAGCGTGATCTTCAAAAAGAAGTTGTTTTGCCACGTTGATTGACCCTTATGAATTCAATGTACGAGTTTTTTTCGGGTAGCCGAGAATAGAAATGGCTCGGGATTACGTTAGACCACTTTCGCCAGAATATCGCCTTCGCGAAGGATCTTGACTTCATCGCCGTCGACTTCGACTTCAGTGCCGCCGTACTTACCAAAAATCACTTCGTCGCCAACGGTCACGGACAATTCGCCGCGCTGTCCGCTGTCCAACAGCCGGCCCGGGCCGACGGCGACAACGGTACCGCGTTGGGGCCTCTCTTGAGCGCTATCCGGCAGCACGATGCCGCCTGCGGTAGTCTCTTCAGCGTCCAGGGGCTCAACGATTACGCGATCGTCCAACGGTCGAATCTTGATCTTTGCCATAGTGTTATGTGCTCCTTCCAATGTGGTTTATGTATTCAGTGTTTTTTAAGTGAGTAATCGCGGTGGGTCACGACCGAGAAGTTCGTTCGTGGACGTATGACTTACATCATGCCGCCCATTCCACCCATGCCTGGCATGCCACCCATTCCTCCCATGCCACCCATATCCATTCCTCCCATGCCGCCCATTCCACCCATGCCTCCGCCGCCCATTCCATGGTCGTGGTGGTCGTGGTCGTCTTCTTCCTCTTCCGCCGGAATGTCCGTAATGAGGGACTCCGTGGTCAGCAACAACGCGGCGACACTGGCGGCGTTTTGCAGTGCGGTGCGAACCACTTTGGCGGGGTCGATAATGCCGGCGGCGACTAGATCGACGTAGGCATCCTTGTCCGCGTTGTAGCCTTCAGTCTTGGACTTCAAGCGTCGAACTCGATTGACAACCACCGCGCCATCAACACCTGCGTTATTAGCAATCGCTCGTAGCGGCTGGTCGAGTACATTGCGAATGATCTCGCCACCGAGCTTTTCGTCCCCCTCCAAGCCAAGCTTGTCGAGTGCCTTCTCCGAGCGAATCAGGGCCACGCCGCCACCGGCGACGATACCTTCTTCCAACGCGGCTTGCGTTGCGGCCTTGGCATCCTCAAGCAGAGCCTTCCGCTCCTTCATTTCGGTTTCCGTCGCGGCACCGCAGTTGATCTGAGCGACGCCACCGGCCAACTTCGCGAGCCGTTCCTGCAGCTTTTCGCGGTCATACTCACTATCGGTGACTTCGATTTCGCGGCGGATTTGATCCGCGCGGCCTTCGATATCCGCTTTCTTACCCGCTCCACCCACGATGATGGTTTCTTCGGAGGTAATCTTCACTTTCTTAGCTCGGCCCAAATCGGACAGCTTGACGCCTTCCAAATCGATTCCGAGATCCTTGAAGATAGGCTGGCCACCGGTCAAAACTCCAAGGTCGCCCATGATCGCTTTCCGCCGGTCTCCGTAGCCGGGAGCCTTCACGGCCGCAACATGAAGAATGCCGCGCATCTTGTTGACGACCAACGTAGCCAACGCTTCGCCTTCAAGGTCCTCGGCGATGATCAGCAGCGGCTTGTTGGATTTGCTGATCGCTTCCAGCAGCGGAATCAGGCTCTTGTTCGACGAGATTTTTTCCTCGAACAGCAACATGTAGCAATCTTCCAGCTCGACGGTGACATCGTCTTGGTTGGTGACAAAGTGAGGCGACAGGAAGCCGCGATCAAACTGCATACCCTCGACGACTTCGACCGTCGTCTCGCTGCCGCGGCCTTCTTCGACCGTGATGACGCCATCCTTGCCAACCGCCAGAAATGCGTCGGACAGAACATCGCCGATCGAAGGGTCGTTATTGCCCGCGATCGTGGCGACTTGGCGGATTTCCTTCTTGTTCTTTTCATCAATCGGCGTGGACTGTTTGCCGATTTGTGCGACCACGGCATCGGTGGCCTTGCTGATGCCACGCGACAGAGCCATCGGGTCGGCTCCGGCGGCGATCATCTTGAGGCCCTCGCGGAAAATCGCCTCGGCCAACACCGTGGCGGTCGTGGTTCCGTCGCCCGCCACGTCGTTCGTTTTGCTGGCCGCTTCCTTGACCAACTGGCAAGCCAGGTTTTCGTAGGGATCATCCAGTTCGATGTCTTCGGCCACGGTAACGCCGTCTTTGGTTACCTTGGGCGAACCCCAGCCCTTATCGAGAACGGCATTTCGGCCACGTGGTCCCAAAGTACTGCGAACCGCGCGAGCCAATTTCGATACTCCCGCCAAAAGCGGTTGGCGGGCGGCATCATCAAAAACCATTTGCTTTGCCACTGGGGTGATCCTCCTAAAGGTTGAACGATGTATGTATGTGGTTGATTGAAAATCGAGGTTGGGTGGGATCTATTCTGGCAGACCAGGATTTAAGGAGGTCAGTGAACGCAACCCTTGTGCCAATTGCTGGGCGACTTTCCGTTAACTGTTGTCGCATATTGCCTTATGAAAAATCAGGGACTGCTATTTCCAGTCGCCCACGCTCTTGGATTGTCAATTTGGCAGTCTTTTGATCCGTGGGCGCGACCGATTAAAAAGGCGAGAGCGAGAGCAGGCAGAAGCGTCCCTGAGGTCGTCCGAACTGCCGGGCCAAGTTCGGAAAAAACTGCTACATTTCAGCTAGTACAGCGAGACTTTCATGGGAGCTTGGAATGCGATCCATCAACATGTTAATTGTCAGTGTCGCGCTAATATCGGTCCTTGCCGGGATGGCAGCGGTACAGGGTGAGGAATTGACGGCCAAGGGAACCGTTCCGCGGTTCAAAATGCCTGGACAGAGCTTTCAGGGTGACTTGCCGGAACTGACCGCGAGCCAAGTGAAAGTGTCAACGGAACTCCGTCGCGACGTGCAATCGTTGGCCGTGAAGATTGGCGAACGCAACATCAGCCGTTACAAGGGTCTGGCCCAAGCCGCTGAGTTTTTGGCCGACGCGTTGACAGCGACGGGACTGACGGTCGAGCGGCAAACGTACAAGGTGCGTGGACGAGAATGCACGAACTTCGTCGCGGAACTGCGTGGATCGGACTTGGCCGACGAGATCATCGTGATCGGCGCTCACTACGATTCGGCGCGCGGCACGCCGGGAGCCAACGACAACGCGACGGGCACCGCGGCCACGTTGGCGCTGGCCCGACACTTCAGCGGAACGCGCCCCCGCCGGACAATTCGTTTCGTACTTTTCACCAACGAAGAAACACCGTGGTTTCAAACCGAAGCGATGGGTTCCCTGGTTTACGCCTTGCGCTGCAAGAAACGCGAAGAAAACATTCTGGCGATGTTCAGCATGGAGACGATGGGGTATTTCAGCGACAAGGAAGGCAGCCAGAAGTATCCTCCCTTGATCAGTCTTTACTATCCGTCGGTGGGCAATTTCATTGGATTCGTGGGGAACGTCGAATCGGGTCCGCTCGTTTCTTGGACTACCAAGTCGTTTCGCCAACACGCTCGCTTTCCTGCGGAAGGCGCGGCAATGCCAGGGCGCATCACCGGAGTCGGCTGGTCGGACCACTGGTCGTTTTGGAAAGCCGGCTACCGAGCGCTCATGGTGACCGACACCGCGCCGTTCCGCTATCCGCACTATCACAGCCCCCAGGACACGCCCGACAAAGTCGACTTCAAGAAAATGGCGCTCATCGTTACGGGCTTGCAAAAAGTCTTCACCGAACTCGCCAACCCGGCGAGCCTCCAGCGTTAGATGGGTAATTGTCACTACTCAAGATCGATCTCAAGAATCTGTGTGCCACCTCCCTGCGCTGCGCACAGTTTTCCATTGCCTACGCAACGAACCCGCGAAGTCGTCAGCGAGATCAGGCCAGCCGCGAAAAGAGACCTACGGACCTGTTTGGATTTGCCATTCCTGATAAGAAAGGGCAATGTCGCCCTGGTCGGTCCGATGGGCCGCCGTTGCGGCATGGACACGTCGCTTGAGTAATGCTGGCGAAATAGTTGCCAGCCCGTCGGGCAGACGCCATAGAGTCGCGGTTTGATCGAAAGAGCCAACCGCCAGCCAATGCCCGTTCGGGCTGACTTGCACGCATAGGGCGGTCTGGCGTGTTTTGCGGGGCGGCCCGCAGGCAAGGCCGGTCTCCATGTCCCACAACTGAACGACACCGGCCCCGGTGGCGGTAACCAGGATGCGGTCGTCCTGCGTCAAGTCGATTGCCTGGACATCCATGGGCTGGCGAAGCAACGAACGCACGAATCGCCATTGCCCGCCCGTCCTTCGCCAGAGCCGCACGGTTTGGTCGTCGCTGGCCGTCACCAGCAATTGCGCGTCCTTGCTGAAAGCGATTGATTGGACGCTTGCGCCGTGACGGAGGGTTTCTCCAACTTGCTCGCCCGTCCGAGGGTCCCACATTCGAACTCCGCCGTCCGAATAAGCAGTGCCCAGCAAGGAACCGTCCGGCGCGAATTCGACGTCCCACACATGACGAGAACCGTTTTCAACTTGCGGATGAGTTAGCAACCTGTGCGATCCATTAGTCCGATCCAAGAGTACCGCATCTTGTTGGTCCTCGCCGCCGGCAATAAACCGGCCCCGGGGACCAAATGCCACGGACCGATAAGCACCATCATGAGCCACCTTATGGTCGGTAAAGGACTTCTCCGCAATATCCCAGATGCGCAGGGTGAGCGTGTCGCCGACCGCCACATGTTCACCGTCAGGACTGAATGCGGCCGAAAGCGTTTGGCCCTCGCAGGGAATCTCCGACTGACGCTGCCAGTGTCCGTCCACCAACTGCCACAGCCAAAGCCGGGCCCACTCAGAAGTTGTGGCCAAGCTTTGGCTGTCAGGGCTGAAATCGACGGACCACACTCGGTGATCGTGGGGCAATCGGGTCTTCTTCTCGTCCTTGCCATGGAGGTCCCAGACACGGGCCGTTCCGTCGTTGGACGCGGTTAGCAAATGTTGACCGTCCGGGCTGAAATTCATGGAAGTGACTCTACCTTGGTGCCGAAGCTGCCAATCATATTCCTCGCCCGTGGAAACGTGCCACAGGCGTACCGCGTAATCTCCCACGGCCGCCGCCAACATTCGTCCGTCGGGACTGAATCGCACGAATTCAATGGGAGCCCCCGGCTCGAAATGGTGCAACTCGTCCCCCGATTGTACGTCCCAAATGCGCGCCGTACCGTCCATTGAAGAACTGGCGACGAGCCGCCCGTCTCGGTTGAAGGCCACCGACCGCACGTCTTCGTCATGTTGCAACGGCCCACGAATGTGTTCGCCCGTTGCCGAATTGAAGACGTTCACGGTGTCGTCTAATGAACCGGTGGCAAACCGCTCGCTGTCAGGACTGAACGCGATCGCGCGCACCTCGTCGTCGTGCGAAATCGTGGCCGTCAAACTCCAGTCGTCGGTACGCCAAATCTTCGCCACGCCGCGATACTGGTCCTCACCGTCGTTCGTGACAACGCGTATACGACCCGATCCCGAGGCGAGGTAGCGGCCGTCGGGGCTGAAGGCGAGCAGCCCGGCACCTTGTTCCAAAGGCTGGCAAGCCAGTTGTTCGGAATGGATGTCCCGGATGCAAATTTGATTCGTGGAAGCCACGGTTGCCAGCCAGCGTCCCCGCGGGTCGACGACGCCGCGCCCGCCTTGAATTTCTTTGTATTCTTCGCCGGCAATTTCCCACGCCAGCGTGCGACCCGAGGCACAGACAACGAGGTTCTTGCTGTCGGGGGTGAAATGCGCTGCCCACTCTGGATCGCGAGAAGGATCGGACGGCCGCAATTCATGCAGCAGTTCACCGCTATTCGTCCGCCAGATACGCGCGGTGGCGTGTTCGTCCACGGTCGCCAGCAGTTCGCCGTCGGAACTGAATGAAGCATCCAGGATGGGGCCATCGTGCCCCACGACTTCTTGCAACAAGCCTTCCACCTCATGCAACCAACCGTTGAGAATCAGCGCGCGCGAGGCTTTCTCGTCCGGGTCGAGTGCCGTTTGGTAGGCTTCCAAGAGGTCCAATAGACCGCCCGTATCGCCTTGCTCCAACCGCATGACCGCGTGTTCGGCTTGTGAACGCGAAAGCTGGGTTTGAAGTTCGGTCGCCGCATCGTTGACAAGGATCGCGGACCAAATCCCGCCGACCGCAAGCCCAATCAGCAGCACGGTCACGGCCAGAGTCAGCCCCGACACGACGGGATTTCGCCGCGCCAAACGCCACAGTCGCTCGAGCCTTCCGACCGGTCGCGCCTGAATCGGCCGCCCCTCTTGAAAACGCCGCAGGTCGTCCGCCATTTCGGCTGCCGTGGCATAACGCGACTCGGGCGCTTTGCTCATCGCCTTCAGACAAATCGTTTCCAGGTCGACGGGTATGCCGTCGTGAAATCGCCGTGGCGGACGCGGCTCGTCTTCGAGGACTTGCCGAATGATCATTTGCGTGCTGCCCCGAAAGGGACGCTCGCCGGTTAGCATTTCGTACAGAATCACGCCCAAGCTATAGACATCGCTGCGCCGGTCGACGGAGGCCGACTTGCCCGCGGCCTGCTCGGGCGACATGTACGTCGGCGTGCCGAGCACTTGTCCGTCCAAGGTGAGCGTGCCGTCTGCATGCTCGGTGCGGGCTAGGCCGAAGTCGGTCAGATGCGGTTGCTGATCGGCGTCCACCAGAATGTTGGTCGGCTTGATGTCGCGATGAATGATGTTCCGGTCGTGAGCGTAATCCAGGGCATCGGCGACCAGTTCAGTCAGGCGAGCCGCCTGGCGATGCGGCAGCGGCCCGGTGCGGATCAGTTCATCCAGGGTCGTTGCCCCCTCGATAAACTCGCTGACGATGTACGGCATGCCGCCTTCGTGACCGATGTCGTAAACGGGAACAATCCCGGGGTGCTTGAGCTTGGCCGCGCTGCGTCCTTCGCCCAGGAAGCGCGCTTCCGCCTCGGGAGTTGTGAAGTAACCCGTGCGCGGAACCTTCACGGCGACCGTACGCCCCAATTCAACGTCCCGTGCTTTGTAGACGTTGCCAAACGATCCCGAGCCTACGACTTCCGTCAACTCGAATTTTCCCAGCAGTAGCGGCTGCTGCTTGGACACCCTTGTGGATCGATCCAAAAGCTGCCGGTGGGGCGTGTCCCCGGTTGTCTTGCCGGACGCATCTTGATCGTCGCGCTGGGCAACTTGCCGTGCATGAAGTTGCAGGTGGCCCTTCAGCGAATCCGGTGCATCGCGAAGATCCGGAAAATCGTCGAAATATTGCTGGATGCCTGGCGGCTCGCCTTGGCGGTCGCGGTATTCGAAGTCGATCTTGATCAGTTCGACCAACAAAGCGAGCCGCCGTTCGACACTGGCCTCATCCAGAAACTGCGAAATCGCGGGCGCGGACCCACTTCGCCAAACCTGTTCGAACTGGTCCGCAACCTGGTCGACCCATTCGGCCAATCGCACGTCGTCGAAATCTTCAGGACCGGCCATCTCGTTGTGCTCGAGCCTAGGCGAAAAAACGTGTAGCGAAATTGAGACCCCTCGACCACTGCCACGACGAGGCACGGAACCAAGGGCACATAGTCCCTGGCCCGCAAGCGGCGCGAGGCCGCTGGGTGATTCGCGCGGAGGGGCCGGATCGATGGGAAGCAGCCGCCAAGGCTACATTAGAATCACCATACAGAGAGATTTGCCGACATCGTTGGTGTAAATATCTGATAGTTACTTTCCCAGCAAGTCGCTCACATCTTTGTAAATGCTCTCGGAAGCAATTTCACGCCAGCGCATTCGCATCAATGCAATCTTACGTTCGACTGTTCGCTCGACACAGTCCAGACGTTCGGCGATCTCGCGATTGGTGAAACCAGCCAGATGCAGTTCCGCGAATTCTCGCAAGCTTTCGCATAACGCGTTGATGTAGAACTCATAACAATCGTTGAGGATCGCTTCTTGCAGTGGAGTATGGTCGCCCCCGTCAGCCAAGACGGTCAACGTGGTCGCATTGACCACTTGGCCGCCGCCTTGTTTTTGCGTCAGCCCGCGCTTGATTTCGTTCGCCGCCTTGCACGCGACTATATGGGACAACAACGCCAGCAATTGGTGGCGGTTAGCCAGTTCGGGCAATCGCTCGGCTTTTAGGCTCGTATAGAAGGCGATAAATGCCGATTGCGCTACGTCTTCGGGATCGCGGTCTCGCAGGGGCGCACCGTTCAATCGGCGTCGCGCGATGCTGACCAGCTTGGGCCAATAGCGCGCGTGCAATTCGGCCAGAGCGGTTTCGTCGCCTTCTTTGGCTTGGGCGATCAAGTGGCTGACCGAACCCTTTTCGGACGCCGGGCAACCGTCGCGGGTGGGCTCAACAGGCGGTTCTGACACTGCAGTTTTGATCCTTCCGTCGAAGAATCCCGGGGGGATTCATGAGTCTAACACAAAAAGTCTGGTAATGCTGTCGGGATATCCGAGAAGTTATTGATTAACTTTACGCGGCCCGATACAGCGCGCCGCCAACCTAGACCCCCCAAGACTCTAATGAGGCAGGTCCTCGAGCCAATGCGACCTATCGCTCGAGTTTAATAACCCGCTCCCGTCGGTCGCTAAGACTTGACTCCACATCAAAGAGCTTTCACGTATATGTAGACTAATATTACCTCCCCTCACTCGCGCCGCCAGTTTTATTAGCCTCCTGGTTTTGCGGCACCCTCACAACGCCAGTCCAATAGGTTCCCGCCCCCGGTTCGCGCATTTGCACCCAGAAAAAACAGCCTCTCCATCAGGGTTTACACCATGCATTCGACGCCCAAGTTCTTCCGCTCGCTGCCCACCACATCCTCTGCTGGCCGTAAGTCGCGTCGCCAGTCTAATCGCCGGCTGCGAATCGAGCAGCTTGAGGCACGCACGTTATTGAATGGACTTTCCTTGTTGGATTCCACCTTTTTCGGCGGTGCCGGCGATCAACGAGGAACGGATATCGAAATCGACGGGTCCGACATCTTCGTTTCCGTGAACGCCGTCGAAGGTCAGACGGCGGGTGATAACTCGTTTCTCGTCAAGTATGACGCGCCGGCGGAAACCAACGCGTCGCCCGCTTTTTCTAAGTCCTGGACGCTTGGTACTTTGAATGGAATCGCCGCGCATAATGGCACGGTGTATGGCGCGGGGCACAGCCATCCCGGTGCCGGGCTGACCAACGACGGCACCGGTGGAGCCGAAGTCAAAGGTCTGCTGACAAGTTTTGATGCGAACAACGCTTCAGGTCCCGGCCCGGGCGGGTCGAACTGGTCTGCTCCCATTCCACAAGGGACGTTCAACTCGGGGCCGGGAAATTCGTTCTTTGTTTATAACGGTGTCGAAATCCATTCGGATGCCATTGCCGTTGACGATGGCTCCGACACGTTCATCTACACCGTGGGCAACGCGCAGCCTTGCAGTCACACGACCTTCGCGGTTGCCAAGTATGACTCAGCCGGTAACGTCGTTGCTGGCGCCACGGCCGCTTCCGCCAGTTTCACAACCTGCGCGGCTCCTCAAACCGCCATGGGCTCGGTTTCCGGCGCTGTCGAACTGGGTGGCAATATCTACGTGGCGGGCGGCATTCGCGATAGCGGGGGTGTCACGCGGCCAACGATCTGGCAATACGACGCCGACCTGAACGTACTGTGGAAAAAGCAGGACCCAGCGATCCACGGCAACTATTTAAGCGTGGCGACCGACGGAACGTCGATCTATGCCGTTGGCGCATCTGCCGGAGACGCCGACTACCTCATCGCCAAGTACGATCAGGCAGGAAATCAGATATGGAGCACGACGAGTGGCAATGTGGGGACGGCCGAAGTGCTGCAAGACGTGCTGATGGTCGACGGCCGCCTGTTTGCCGTTGGCTACACGGACGGCTCGGGCGCGGGCGGCGACGACATGGTGGTCATGGAAATCAACCCGTCCGACGGCTCCATTCTATCGACCGAGACGTTTGGTGGCGCTCAAAGAGACCGGGCGGCGCGTCTGGCCAGCGATGGCACCGACCTGTACGTGGTCGGCGAATCGCGCAGCTTTGCCGAGGGTGGTAACGTCCTCGGTCAAAACGATGCCGTGCTATTGCGGTACAGGTTCGCCGCTCCGAATCCCGCGCCGGAAATAACGTCCTTGTCGGTCGATGCGGCGATGATTTTTGAGGACGAGTCGGTCACGTTAACCGGTGAGTTCACCGATGCGTTGAATCCTGTCACGACCACAGTCTTCCTGGAAGATTTCGAGTCCTATGCCGACGGTAGCAATCTGATCGGGCAAGGTGGCTGGATGCTGAATCCGGGAAGCCAAGTCGGCACGACGCTCGTACATTCGACCGGCAGTCTGCCAGGAAGGGGTTCGCAGGGCCGCGAGGATCCGGGCGTCCGAGGCCTTGCCGTGGCTGACAACATCTTTGCTCCGAGCGGGCTGTCAAACGACCGCGTCTATGAGCTAAGCTTCGATTCCATCGCGTGGCAAGGCTCCCCGCTGACCGCGCCGTCTCACAACTCCGGTGTCTACATACATTCATCGGCCAGTTCTTTCGGAGCGGGTTGGTTCATGGAACGGTCGGGCAACTCGGTAAGATGGCAGTTCGATGCTCGCGGTTTGACCGGAAACGCCGGAAACCTTCAGACGTTTCCGTATGGACTCGGGATCAGCGTCCCGCAGACCGGTCCCGTTGTGCCTGTCGAACTATCGATTTTCTTGGACCCGGGCAACAACGAAGTCTATGGCCTTGCCGATTTTGGCAGCGGAACTCCGGTCGAGACCACGCACTACAGTATGACCGATGCGCAATTCGCCGCGGTTGACGGCGTACTGCTCCACCAGGAGTATCGAATCAACACGTGCGCGTGCCTCGGCGCGGAGTTTGACAACATTCAGGTGAGCGAGGCGACGCAACAATCGGATGAACATACGGTCGAAGTAGACTGGGGCGACGGAAACGTCGAGATGGTTACGTTGCCCGTCGGAGATCGCAGCTTTTCGATACCGCACCAATACCTCGACGATGGCGATTCGCCCGGCAAC
>JAJDEH010000413.1 GCA_029259935.1 Planctomycetota bacterium | reverse complement strand
CACCACGCGGCTCGCTGGTGGAACATTACACGATGGAAATTCCGGCCGACGTGAAGGGGCCCGTGCGGGTTCGCGTGACCCTACGCTACCGTTCGTATTCGCAAAAGCTGGCCCGTCTTCTGCTCGGCGACGATGCTCCCGTTGTTCCCATAGTTGACATGGTCTCCGCCGTGCAGACTCTGGAGATGCCATGAGCCCGCCTCGAACCCTTCCAAATGCAATTCCCGGCACCTGGCTGGTAGTGTTCGCGATTCTGCTGCTGGCCGGCTGCGGCGAAACGGATCAAGTTGGAACCACCGACCCGCACGAGGAACTGGAACCGCGCGAATACGCATCGTTCGACCAGTTTTGCAGTGAGGTTGTCCCGATCTTGGAAACTCGTTGCGCGGTCAACTGCCACGGTGTGTCGCCGGTAAAGTTCGTCGAATTCACGAGCGACCCGGATCATGCCGGCTTTTTCTATTTTCCGATTAATCCCGCCACGGGAAAGATCCCCGGCCACGAGGGCCTGCTGGCTGCTTGGCGCACCTCGCGGGGAGCTGACGGTGACACCGCCGGCCATGGAACGGCAGCCGTGTCGCGGATTGACTATCGGGAACGTCCGGAATTCAGCCCGCTGATACGTGTTCCCTTGGCGGACCAACTCGGCGGAGTGCCTCATCGAGGACTCGATGTTTTCCACTCGGCTGACGATCCTGACTACCTAGTTATGAAGCAGTGGATCGAAACGGAAATCGCACTGCGACCGGATGAGCAACCGCCCGTCCCGCCCGAAGAGCAGTTCTTTCGCGATAAGGTCCTGCCGGTGCTTGCGAACAACGGCTGCTTTGTTGCATCGTGCCACGGTCCGCATGTTTTTAATGACCTGAAATTGCAGCTTCCACTGCCGTCGCGTGACGGTCGCTTCGATCCGCAACACGACTTCTCCTCGCGCATGATTTCGGCGAACCGAATGATGATGCTGGGAAAGAAAAGCCGCTTCGCCAACCTGGGTGGCGACCTGCGGCTAAGTCGGCTGCTGGTGAAGAACCTGCCGATCAGCGAAGGCGGAGTGCATCAGCGAGGCGGAAACAATCAGTTCTTCGATTCGTACGATGATCCGGACGTAAAAATCATTCTGGAATGGCTCGCGCTGGAACGTACGGCTCTCGTCGACCGGCTGACCAGTCGAGAGAAAGCAGTGCCAGCGGACGACGTCGGACGTCTGCGGGGCATCGTCTTCATTCGCGGTCCGCGACATCAGCCGCGCCAATTCTTCGAGTTTGACACGTTCTGGCCGGGCTCGGATGTGTGGATGCTGCCGCTTGCCGAGGATGGCAGTCCGGGCACCGCGGATCCGCTGAATCTGACGGCTCGCTTTCATGCGGAAAGCCCTATCGAAGTCCAGTCGGTCGATGTGCGATACGATGGCCGGGCGATCGTGTTTTCCATGCGCCGATCAGCGGACAGTGGCTTTCGCATCCATGAACTTGAGCTTGATGACGAACTCAACGGATTGGAAAGTTCATTCAGGCAGATCAGTTTCGGTCCCGACAGGCTGCCGGACGGCACGCTGGTTCATCACGTGGATGCACTCTACACGCCGGGTCCGGACGACTCGGCCGGCACGGTCCTGGATGAAGTAGCGGTCTGTTTCGCGTCGAATGCAGCCGGCCACTATGCTCCATCCGAGCCGTTTGGCCTGTTGGGTGAAGCGGATGGCGGCGCGGCGAACGAACTGGTCGACGCTCAGCGAACCGAAGCCGCCGGGACCTTCGACGGACGGCGCCTTTTCATTGTCGACGGACCGAACCGTGGCGAGTGGCGCACGATCGTCCGGCACGAAAAAGATGCGGGCAGCGTGGTTGGAGCGAAACTGTTGCTCGATAAGCCGCTGCCCTCGCCGATCGATCGCCGCACGGTGTACGAGATCGAGCAGCAACGGGCGGTCAACATCTCGTCGTACGACATTTGGCGGACAGTTCCCGCGCAAGATTCGGCGGCTTTCACGGACGGTGAAAATCAGCACCGGATGACATTCACCAGCGCCCAGGAACGCCGGCCCACGATGCGGACGACGGGCGAGGTCATGTTTACCACGGTGCGGAACATTGGCTACCAGGCGGATCGTCCCGTGTTCAATGGGGCCATCTTTCGAGTGATGGCGGGCGGCTTCGACTACCACATTCAAGGCAATAACCGGTCGCGATATTCCATCGTGGCGGACTCGCGCGAACTGCCTCAAGGCCTGGAAGTGCGACTTGCTCTCGATCCGCGCAGCCGCTGGAGTGGCGGGCTACTGTTGCTGGTGGATCACGGCTTCGGTATCAATATCGAGCCGGAGAACCCTGTCGATAATATCCCGTTGTCCAGCGAAGGAGACGTCCTGGGGCAGCCGTTGCGTTCGGCGGCGTTGCGTTATTTGCACGGTCAGCAGCCGTTCTTTCCAGAGACGGGCGACGACGCGGTCACGTTGACGGGTGTGTCGCCTGGTGGCAGCTTTCGCGATCCCTGCCCGCTTCCGGACGGGACCGTGCTTGTCTCGCACGTAAATAGTCCGCTCGATCACCTCGACGAAAACTCCGACCCCGACTGGAATCTCTATCGGCTGCGTTTCACCGAGTCATTACAGACCGAAGATGCGCGGCATGTCAGTCCCGTCGAACTACGGCTCATTGAATCGGCTTCAACCACGGACATGGCTGAATACTCGCCGCGGCCGGTCGTCATTCGGCTCAAGGAGAAACCGGAAACTCACCAGAAGTTCGCCGTGCGTCACGCCAGCCGGAAGCCGCAGCGCGAGCACGGGGTACTCAGAATGCCGCCCGGCACGCCCGGCGAAATTGAGTGTTACGACTATCCGCTGCTGCAGTCCTTTCTCACGCACTTCGCGCCGGTCGGGGCGCGGGACTTCCACGCGGAAACGGCAGGGCTGCCGGCTGGCGATACCGATCCGCGGCATGCTTACCACTTCGTCCGCGTTGTGATGCAAGTGCCGCCAGGTCGCGATGAACTCGAACCGGTAGGGCACACCGACCCGTTTGCAACACCAGTCAGCCTTGGTATTCATACACGCAAGCTGATCGTGGCGGAAATCCCCTTGGAACTGGACGGCACTTTCTACGCGGAAGTCCCGACCGGCGTGCCGCTGATTGTGCAGGGGCTGAACGAGCACCGGATGGCGCTGCATTCGATGAATCGTTGGTTCTACGTGCAGCCAGGCGAAAAACTGACGTTCTCGATTCCACGTCGGATCTTTCCAGCGACCTGCGCCGGATGTCACGGCGCGTTGACCGGCAATTCGGTCGACGCACTAGGACCGCCGGATGTGGTGTCGGCCGCGTCTCGGGTTATGGCGACGTGGGATCCGGTCACCGGTCGGCGACGCTTGCCATACGGACACGGCCAAAGTCCCGCGGACTACGTCTCAATCGACTTCCGCCGTGACGTGCAGCCGATTCTGGACCAGCACTGCATATCGTGTCACGACGGCACGGGCGAGCGCCCGAACGTGCTCGACCTGCGCGGTACGCCGACCGAGCATTACACAACGGCCTACGAAACGCTCCATCGCCTAGCCGATCCCAGCAGCGGGCAGCAGACCGCAAAACAGTACGTGAACGAACGCGAAGCCCTGGCGGTAGAAAGTTTCCTGATCGAAAAGCTGATGGGAAAGGAACTCGACGCGCCGCAGACCGTGGACACACCCGGCAAGCCGCATCCGGCCGCCGATCCGCTCAGTGAGCAAGAATTGCTGACGTTGATTCGCTGGATCGATCTCGGCGCGACATTTGCAGGTGGACAGTCATCCAAAGAAGAAGCCCTCACCGCGACGCGACAAGCTTCCACTGAGAATCCCCCCGGGACGGACCCATGAAACGGCGATCGCTAATTCGGTTCATCGCGTTTGGCGGTCTGGTTTGCGCGGCCGTGCTGATCGGTGCGTTGGTCGAAGCGCGAACCGCGGATGACGCGGCGCGGCACGACGGCCAGGCGAAGCGGGACTCATCCAAAACAGTTAGGTTCCGCAGTCGATTCGACCGGCTGACGAGCGAAGTCTGGAGATACCGGCAGCCGTTCGAACGGCGAGATCTACAACCCGTACCGGGCAACAATCCGAACGCCAAGCCGCAGCCACAGCGTGATCGGCCGGAGCGCCTGGCGCTCAGTGCCGATGGTAAGAAGCTGTACGTCACGCTGGCAGGCACCGAAGCGGTTCCAGGACGAGAAGTGGCGGTCCTCGACGTCGCGACGGAATCGGTGATCAAGCGTATTCAAGTGGGACTTCGTCCCTACGTGCCGGTGTTGCATCCGGACGGGCGATTCCTGGTCGTAACCAATGAACTGTCGAATTACGCCACGGTGATCGACACACAAACGGACAAGGTCGCGGGGGAAATTCCGGTTGATTACTACTGTCAGGGTCTGGCGTTCGCCCGCGACGGCAAGCGCGCCTGGATCGCCAACCGCTATCTGGATCAGGTCCTGGTTGTGCAATTGCAGACACAAAATGACTCGCTAACCGGGAAGGTAGTCGAAGTCGGCGGATTCGACGATCAAGCGTTTTTCGGCAGCACGAAACTTCCCCCGGATCTGAAGCGAGAACTGCGCGACCGAGAGTTCAGTGCGGCCGAAATGAAGGCCGCGACACGCCGGGGCATCGGTGGAATCAACGCAATTCTCCGCGCCCACTGCAGCCGCTGTCATGAAGAGGCGGCCGGCGGCTATGTCTGCGGTGCCGATCCGGTCGAGAACTTTCTGTCCGCCGTGGAGAACTCGATAGGTGGTCAGCCGTATGAAAGCCCGCTGATTCGAGCCGTGGTGTCGACGTCGCTAGGTGGATTCGGCGACCAGAGTGTCACCCCACTGCTGCACGCGGGCGAGGTGCTCTTCACACCGGATGACCCCGACCTGGCACGGTTGGTCGAATGGATTCGCGAGGCCGAAGGCGGACCGGGAATTCCGGTTGGCAATCCGGGCAGCCATCCGAAGGACGTCGCGCTCAGCCGTAATGGCCGGCATCTGTTTGTGGGGAACACGGGAACGATGGACGTGTCGGTCGTCGACGTACAGGCCAGCCACGAAGTTGGTGCGATCTTTGTTCAGAACGTGGCCGGCCATGTTCTGATCGCGCCGGACGACGAAGCCGGCCGCGACTTGCTGATCACTCTGACGATGGGCATCGGCTTCGGAGCCGCACCGTCGCGTGATCCGCTGGGTGCCGAAACTTGGGACCGAGATCACCCCGCTGCTCAGTTCACCGTGCTGCGCGATCCCGTCACCACGGATGCCCTGCCGATCGAACAGCAACACGTGATGGGGCCGTTTGAAGCCGTCGACGGCACCTGGAATATCAAGATGCGCGATATTCAAAACGACGTCGTGGCGGTCGACCTGTCGCATCTGTCGATTCCCGCTTTCGTGCCCGGCATGAAAATGAACTACCTGCTCGAAGCGAACGTTTACGAGTCGCATGCCGGTTGGGTCCGATACACGTCCGACACGGTGGAAGCCACGACGGGAGATATCAAAGGCGATGTGCCGCCGGAATTGCAGCGTGTCCATGGCGCGTTTCCCGAATGGGCCGCGGTGGCCGATGACCGCGTCTATCTGACGATGGCGGGCACATTCGAAGTGGTCGAATGGCTGGTGCAGCCAGACGCGGCGGACCCGGCCGACAAACTGGTTCCGTTGCGCAAGTTTTCCACGGGCCTGCGTCCAGTCGGCATTGTCGCCGGGAAGGCAAACACACCGGCCGCCGGCAAACTATATGTCGCGAACCAGATCGGCGAATCCATTTCGATTATTGACCTGGCAACGGAGGCCAGTCGCGAGGTGCCGCTGCGCGTGGATGCCGATCCGCCGCTGAAGACCGACGCCGAACGGGGCGAACTGATTGTGCATAGTTCGGTGTTTACCTCGGACGGTGACACGTCATGTCTTCATTGCCACTACCGCGACACGGGCGACGGACGTGCTTGGGGCGCGGCGGAAACGGTCGGCCAGGATCACGACGGCCACTTGACGGCCGGCGGCACGTTGGGAATCCCGCAGATGCGGAATATTTACGCCATTCAACCCTACTACTTCGAAGGCACGCATCGCCTTTCCGAAGGGCAGGGAGCGGACATAACCGAGCCGGCCAGTTCCATCGATTTCGACCGGGCCATCTGGGCGGGAGACTTCACAAACGTGGCTTCGTCCGTTCCTCTCGATCAGCGACGCGTGATGCATGAAGAGCTGAAGGAACGTGTCGAAATCCGCAGCCTGGGCGAGCAGTGGTACGACCTGGAAGAGCGCCGCGCCGCCTTCTTTCGGCAGCAGTCCGCGAAGTACTTTGGACGCGAGTACGAGTTGCAAGACTTCTACCGATTCGTGGCCGCTTGGCTGGGCGATTCGAATCACCTGCTGCCCAACCCGTACGATTGCGAGCATCCTTCGGTTCAGCGGGGGCAGGCGTTGTTCAATAGCGCGGCGGTGATGTGTTCGGTGTGCCACACGCCCCCGGAGTTCACGAACAAAGACTTCAGCCTGACGCACAACGACCGGCGGGCCCTGCCACCACTCACGACCATCACCCGACGCGACGCCTCCTATACACTGGTCAGCGTACGCGCCATGGATATCGCGAATGGCCTCACGGATTTTGAACTGGAGCCCGAAGACCGCGGCCGCGTCGAGGATGAAGAGGGCACGTTCACGACGATGCAACTCCGTGGAATCTTCGATCGCCCGCCGGTATTCCTCCACCACGCTCGCACCCGATCAATACGCGAGGTGCTCGCCACACCCGAGCATCCAGGACTCCGCCGTTATCGGCTGCCCGTTGTTCAAGGCACCGAAGATGTCCGGCCCGGCCGCCGGGAGATTGGATTCAATGAAACGACGGCGCGGACGCCGGCCGGACCCCTCAATCTCCAGGATCGGGCGTTCGACACGCACGGTGGCACGTCCCACTTGACCGCCCGCCAGCTTGAAGATCTGCTGAATTTTATACTCACCATTGAATGACACCCCATGTCGCGTCGCACCATGACAAGCTGGATCGTCTTCTGGACCGGGATCGTCGTCGCGATCGGCTGGGGCTGGTTTAGCTACAAAGGCGGAGCGGATCCGACGGACGACGGTCATGCGCAAGTTGCCCCGCGTGATCCCCCTGACTCGGATTCCGCGAACGGCGCGTCAAGACAAGCCACCATGACGCGGCGCGAAGTCGTATTGATGGGCACGTCGTTCGTGTTCGTCGTTGATGCGGAACCGCAACTGGCCATCCGGGCAATCCAGGCCGCGCGTGACCGGTTGCGCGCACTGGAATCCGAAGTCAGCTCCTGGCGCCCGGACAGCGCCATCTCGCGACTGAATGCGAGGGCCGGGATCGGTCCGGTCGAAATGGGAGACGACGCGTATGAGTTGCTGCGCCTCGCGCGCGAACTTCACAAACTCACCAAGGGCACGTTCGATGTGACCATCGGCCCCGTGTGGGACCTATGGCCGTTTCGCGACACGACGCTTCCGCTGCCTTCGCAGCAGCAACTTGACGCCGCGTTGCAACTGGTCGACGCCGCGAAGATCGAGCTGAACGATGCAAGCCAGACGGCATTGCTGCCGTTGCCGGGAATGCGTGTCAACCTGGGTGCCATCGGCAAGGGATATGCCGCGAGGGTTGCCGTCGACACGATGAAAGCCATGGGCGTTGAGCGAGCCGCGGTCAGCGCGGGCGGTGACCTGTATCTTCTCGGACGCAAGACCGACGGCCCATGGGTTGTCGGGCTGGAACATCCGCGCTGGACCGGTCGCCTCACCGAACGGTTTGTCGTCGGCGATATCGCGGTTGCCACCTCGGGAAACTCACAGCGGCACGTCATCAAAAACAACCGCTCGTACGGACACATCCTCGACCCGCGAACCGGACGGCCGGCCGAAGGCTGCCAAAGCGTTACGATCCTTGCCGCCGATCCCGCCCAAGCCGATGCCTTTGCCACGGCTGTCTTCGTGATGGGACCGGACAGTGGATTGGCTTGGGTGGAAGAGCAGGCTGGCGTTGAAGCGTTGATCATCGACCGCAACGGCCACCAGCATCGCTCGTCAGGCTGGAGCAAAATTACTGGGCCTCCGCCAGACGACGCGATGTCGCCCGCGCTTCCGACGGTCGGTTCGGCGGATCAGCCGGATTCGCGCACCCGAACGACTCCGGAGACGATGCTCGAAAATCTCTCGCCGAAACCCGTCCACCCGGAGAGCGGTGAAATGGTGTTAGTTCCGGCGGGCTCGTTTCTCAGCGGCGACGACCGCAAGCCTCGCGATTTGCCGGCGATGCGGATCGACCGGTCCGAAGTCACGAACCGCCAATACGAACTTTTCCTCGCGGCAATAAAGGAGAACCCGCACGAGTTTTGCCATCCGGATGAGCCGCCCGGCAAGGATCACACGCCGCGCTATTGGCGCGAGTTCCGGCCGCCATTGTTTCGCGATTCGTCGGCGGCGCGCCTGGCGCCTTTTGATGCGGATACGTTTCGCCATCCGGATCATCCCGTTGTGGGTGTCGACTGGTGGGATGCCTGGGCATTCGCTCGGTGGGCCGGTAAGCGACTGCCGACGCGTTTGGAATGGGAGAAAGCGGCCCGAGGTTCCGATGGCCGCCACTGGCCGTGGGGAAGCCAGTGGGATCCCGCCCGCGTGAACAGCGGTGGCGAGAAATGGGCTGAACACGACGGACATGTGTACGCGGCACCGGCAGTGTCCTTCGAACAAAGTGCCTCGGTGTTTGGCTGTCTCCACATGGCCGGCAACGTCGCCGAGTGGACCCAAGAGGGGTTCGTGGCGGGCGGCAGTTCCAACAGCAACGCCACGCAGGTGCGCTGCGCCGCGGGACATCTGCGCGAGCCGGAGTATCGCGCGTTCGACATTGGTTTTCGCTGTGCCCGGTCAGGAGACGACGCAGAGTGAATCAGCGACAGCGACTCGGAATCCTGCTCGTCATGGGGACGTTCGTCGTGGCCTGTGGCGTGGCAACGGCCATGAAGTTGAACCGCGCGACCACGCCCGGAATCACTCCGCCCGATGCTTGGGAAAGCGCCCATGTCTGGTGGCAGGAAGGCCGCTGCAACGAGTGTCATCAGCCAGATAAGAGCGGCGAGATTCTCCAGAATGAAGGAATCTCCCGGCAGCCGCGCAGCCATCATGACCCGTTCTGGCGCGAGAAACATGGTCGTAGCGAACACTCCAGCGAGGCGCGTTGCTTCATCTGCCACTCCGTCGATACATGTCAAACCTGCCACAATCATCCGCCCGAGACGCACACACGAAGTTTCATGCAGCCGGGCAGTGACTCGACCGAGTCGCTACGGCATATCGCCTTGGCTCGAGCGCGGCCGTCGAGTTGCATGGTGTGTCACCAGGACTTCGTCTCGAGCTGTAGCAAGTGTCACGGTTCGAGCGAAGTGTTCGACTGGTACGAAAGCGGCGAGACTGAGCTGCAGCGTTGGCCGTCGCTGCTAGAGAGCCTACGGAGCGGTTCTGGAACGGAGCCACCGCCATGATGTTCCGCGGCCTGCGCGACTCTGGCAGGAAACTGCGGCGGTTGCGCGGAAGATTGGGCGCAAAGTGGTGCGTCATCGCTCTGCTGATTCCGCCAGCGCTGTTCGGCGTGTGGCAGTTCGGCCCGCGCGCGGCGCTGGTACTGACGGTCTCCGTCGCCGGCTGCCTGGTTGCCGGCGCATTGCCCCGCGCGCTGGCGGGCGAGCGTTATCAAATTTTCCATCCGGGCAGCCTGATCACTGGGCTGCTGCTGGGTCTAACGCTGTCCGCCACCACTCCTGTTTATATGATCGTTGTCGGTGTACTGGTGGCGCAGTTGCCGGGCAAGTTCCGTTGGAGTTGGCTGAAGCGAAATCCGTTCAATCCGGCCGCGCTGGGACGAACCGCCGTCGCCATGCTAGAATTTATCGATCCCGGCGTCCATACGGCATGGGACAAGGTGGACGTGGTCAGTGGCGCCAGTGCATTGTTCAAGGATGCCGGCGGGCACTTGCGCCCTTACCTGTCCGACGTTTTCATGGGTTTTACGCGAGGCGCCATTGGAGAGACCAGCGACGCGGTTCTCATTCCGGTCGGCATTCTCCTGTTGTGGCTGGTGGTTACGAAGCGCGCCGCGCCGCTGGCCATGATCTGTTCCGTGCCGCTGCTTGTTCTCGCGCTGCCGCCTGGCGCCGACGTCGTGGGACATGCGCCTTGGGCCATGAATCCGGTCATGTATTTGTTTAGCAGTAATACGCTGCTGCTCGCTTTGTTCTTTGCCACCGATCCGGTCACCACGCCGCACACGCGCGTGGGCGGACTGCTGTTCGGTATCGGCGCGGCCGCGATAGGAGTCTGCGGACGCCTCTATACAACAATCCCTGGCGCGGAGATGTACGGGATTCTAGCCATGAACCTCGCCACACCGGCGCTCGACACCATCGGCCACGCGATTTCCGGCCGGCGACGTCGGTCGCGGCAGCCAGTCGAATCCCAGGTCGCGCTGCCTGTGTTGCAGCCTAACGATCTTCCGCCCGCCATTGCTGCCGGGCTCCCATCCATCAAGAACGCCGCGAGTGCTTTCGGGGCGGCCGACTTCTACAGCTCGCTGCCAGAGGGACACGATACGGAAAGCGATCTTCCAGAAACGGGCGTCATGCCCGGTCTGGCTTGTGTCGAAGATGATGAGCCGTTCGCGGTCTTCCGGCGCCTTCTTGCTGAAGGCAACCGCGATGAAGTTCTTGAAACCGTGCGGACCAGCGGTCTGCAAGGCTATGGTGGCGCGTATTTCCCCGTGGCCCTGAAATGGGATAGTGTCCGTTCGCAACCGGGTCCGCGCGTCATGATTGTCAATGGCCAGGAGGGTGAACCAGAGACGTTCAAGGACCGCTATCTAATGCGCAATCATCCGGCAGTGGTGATGGAAGGCGTGACGATCGCGGCGTGGGCGGTGGACGCCTCGGACGTAATCATCGTGGTGACATCGCGCTGTGAATCTGGCCGACGTGCGCTGAGCGAAGCACTCGAACAGTTGCGTCAAACAGTGGGCGACGCGGTGTTGCCCGCTATCAAGATCGTCACGGGACCCGACCTGTACGTCATTGGCGAGGAGACCGCGCTGATCGAGTTTCTGGAATCGCGCCGAGGTGAACCACAATTAAGACCCCCGTTTCCGACCGAACGGGGCCTGTGGGGACGTCCGACACTCGTACAGAATATCGAGACGCTAAGCTGGCTGCCGTCGATTCTTCACCGTGGTGCCGAATGGTTCCACGCGGACGGACATGGTCTGAAACTCGTGACACTAACTGGCGCGGTCAAGCAGCCTGGCATCTATGAAGTCCCGTTGGGAATTCGCTTGGGCGACATCTTGAACCTCGGCGGCGGACTTCCGGAAGGCGAGGAACTGCAGGCCTTCGCCGTCGGTGGACCGTCCGGCGGATTTATTCCGGCGTCCTATTCTGACGCGGCGTTTCTTCAAAGCACGCTCAAGCCGGCGGGCACGATTCTCGGTACCGGCGCGGTCCGGATTGTGTCCACCCGGGAATGCCTGTTGCACGAGGCGCTCGAATCTGTCCGTTTTTTCCGCGATGAATCGTGTGGGCGATGCACACCGTGTCGCGCCGGAACGGTCGTAATGGCGCGCATCTGGTTGCGGATCATGCACGGAAGCGCAACTCAGCAAGACGTCCAGCTTCTTGAAGAACTGATGGATGTCGTGCGGTCGACGTCCATTTGCGGATTGGGCGTGGCGGCGCCGACTCGTATGCTTTCCGTGCAATTGCACTGGCCCGAATTACTGAAGCGGCATCTCAATTCAACCAACGAGGACGCGTGTCCGATATGCAGCAAGTCACACTGACCATTGACGGGACTCAAGTGGAAGTCCGCGCGGGAACGTCACTGATCGACGCCGCGCAAAGGGCGGGTGTCCACATTCCATCCCTGTGCTACCTGCCCGGGCAACCGGCCCGCGGAGTCTGCCGCGTGTGCTCGGTGTCGGTGGCCGGTCGTCGCGGCTTGGTTCCCGCTTGCGCGACATCGGCGGCTGACGGGATGGAAGTCGAAACCCAATCGCCGGCGGTCGATCAGGCGCGTCGCCTACTATTTGAACTGGCGCTCGCCGAGCATGGTCCATGTGACGACGACGTCTGTGGTGGCGAGCAGAACTGCCAACTGGTTCGCCTCGCCCGCCAGTACGGAGTTACCGAGCAGCGGCTCGACCCGATTGAAAAGCCGCCCCGCGGCGAGCTGTCGTCCGACAACATACAGGTGCGTCTCGACGGATGCATTCTGTGCGACCGCTGCATCCAGGCGTGCCGCGACCTGCACGTTATCGGGCGCGCGGGACGCGGCGAGGATACGCACATCGTCTTCGACGCAGACCAAACCATGGGCGAATCAAGCTGTGTTACCTGCGGCGACTGCGTGGCGGTTTGCCCGGTGGATGTTTTCAGATAGCCTCGGTCAATTAGTCGTGATCTTGGACCTGGATTGTAAACCGGTGAAAGAAGAAAACCGCTTCACTTCATCCAGTTGCGCCAAAACATGCTACAGCGCGATCACCACCCTCGTTCCTTGCGCAATGCGTAGCGAGCGGCTCGGTCGTTCCAAACTGCATTGGTGGCATCCGCTCCCGCAGCTAGGTGGACGCACCCATTCGGTTCCGTAGGCGGATGCACAATTCAGCCGAAAAACGCCACTAAGTCCTGCGATGTCAAAGAGTTTTACCGCGATCGGACCGCTTTTGCAAACTGTTGCAAACCAATGCGTAAAGTCGCAAACGATGGTAGTACAGAGGCCTCAAAATAGTACCAAGTAGTACCTGGTTTTTTTTGCATGACGCCGGCAGCGAGGGCGTCAGCGCGCGGTTGCGGCCAGCCCAAATACACTCGGTTCAGGTAATCTGTCCGGCCTGTACCGAGCGCCACAACACATTGCTGAAAAGATCGTGGCGAGGGGCATCAACAGGCGTTTCATCGTTAGACCAGCGGGGCAAAACGAATGTGTAGCCCGCTCCAGCATCACAACATCCGACGATACACCAATGAGCAAGATTTTCCACCCTCTCCTCGGCCTGATCGCCTCCGCAACCGACTGCGAGTTGGCAAAGAATCTCGAATATCTCAAACATGAGAACAAGTTGCTGGGAGCCCGTTTGCCCAAGCAGGTCCACACGACCTACGAAGAGCGACAGACGCTGTTGAAGTACTGCAAGGCGATCTGGTTGCCGATGGGAATGCCTCGGTGTCGTTCGCCGGGCGTGAACAGGTCGTCGTCTGGGAACCAGTCCGATCGCACTACTCATCAAACTTCTGATCGGGGAAGGCGACTTCGAGCCCGCTTCGCAAGTCGCTGCACGTTTTCCAGAACTGACGAAGCCAATGTATTATTTGCGTCGCTTGTAATTGTCGGTTTTTCTGCGGCCATCGGCCTTGAATCGCGATTAGTTTATATTTTTCCGGAGTCCACAGTTCGTTTGCATGCGGCCCTTGCCACAACCCACAACCACTCATACCCGGCGGCTTGCTAATACCATATTCAAGTTGGGCACCTCGCGTCACCAATTCCTCCACGCAATACTTGCTATGGTTATGTAGTAATCTGCTGCCAAAACTCGGCGTGTCTTTTTCAGAATTCCCGATCACGACAGCGCATGGCGATGCCGCAGAATGGAGCGGGATTGCTGATCCGAAAGCCGGTGGTCAGTGACACCTGCCTCTTCATCTGCGATCTCGATAGTCTCCAATGCTTCTACCACGGAATGCATGAGCCAAGAGCCATTGCGACGGTCAGTAACTCAACCGATCAGATGCCTCGCCCAATTGATCCTGCGTTCGTTGCACATACCGTTTGGTCGTGTTGAGATTCTCGTGGCCGAGCATCTGCGCCAGCGAAACCAAATCGTTCCCGTTGTCGGCGAGGAACTGGTGGGCGAACTTGTGCCGCAGCAAGTGCGGGTACAACTTGAAACCACTGAACACCGAATACTTGTCGAGCAGGCTGCGGATTCCACGGTCAGTCAAAGGCCCACGCTCTCCCACGAACACATTCGATGATTCGACCGGTGGTCGTGACTCCAGGTACACTTCCAACGCTCGACGAGCCGCAAGCGGCAACGGCACAGATCGCTGCTTGTTTCCTTTGCCATTGCGAAACACCGCCGTCCCGCTACGCTCACCGCCTTCACGTTATCGTCGTTAAACAGAGTACGGGTGAGGATGCCGTTCTCGGGCGGTTCGACTTCTTTGGCGAGATCGATAATGTGGGTGTAACTTTGGCTCATTTGAGTTTCTCTTCCCAGCCAGCGACCTCGGCATCGTATCGTTCGTGCAACCCCGCAAGCTCTCGCTCCTGCTCAACCTCGGTAAATTTGCCGTTCATGGCATCATCATCGGCTTCACTCAACACGTTCCCAGCCATCTTGAACAGGATGTTGTTCTCTTTGAAGATGTGCTGTCGCAGGAGCAGGATGAACTCCTTGGCCGCAGTCGCAAATGTTGCGCCATCAAATTCGTCGGCATCACTGGCTGCTCTCATTCGCCTAACGCAATCACGCCCGACTTCGTGTTCGTGTAGCATGACGCCAATGGGACCACCTTCCTCGGGAATGCCACGTTCCTTGAGCAGCGGGAAGAACAGGTCTTCTTCCTTGGCGTGGTGGCACTTGTCTGCAAACTGGCCGAAGAAATCCGGTGCCCATTTCGGGAATTCATCCGGTAGCGGTTGACCGGATTCGATCAGGACGGCAGATTTCTCAAGCAGATTGAGTCCACGTTCGATGAGATCATGCTCTTTCACAAGCCGGTCAACTGATTTCATGTAGTCATTCCGTTCTGCTCTCGATTGCGTCGATCATCGTAATCAGTGGCTCTTGTTCAGCAAGTCGGTGATCAGTGCCGACCCGCTCCCAACGGCTCAGGATCAGCAAACAGGTGTACTATCGATCACTCCTGTCCAACTTCGTCATAACACGCCACCAACCTTCGTGCGACATCGGCGGGCACGCCGAGAGCATCCACGTCCTCGACTCCGACGTATGCTCCACTGGAAATGGCAATCAAGGCGGCGATCAACTTCTTTTCCTCTTCGTCTGGCAAGAAGTCATTGCCAAGATGCTGCTCATGGTAAGCGATCCAAGCGGCTGTGATGCTGCACCAGACGGCGACTTCTTCCTCCGGGTGCGTGTCCCGCAGGAAGCCAATCTCGAATTGCTCCATCGTGGTGTCGAGGTACGGCCCGATGACATCGTAGACCGCACGCACATGTTCGAGCAGTCGGGCGGGAGCGATTCGTTGCGGATTGGGCCGGGACGCAGTTGGTTGGGATCGATGGATTCTGGCTCAGGCGTGTTCATGAGTCGATTGTACCATCTGACACAGCAACCGCTCCGGTTGCGGCTCGGATCTTGCGCTGAACCGCTTTGTTTAGACTCCATGTTGTCTCGGCACTATTCGGCAGTACAAAACCGCCATTGCGGGAATCGCCGATCCATCGACATTCACCAGACATGAATCGGACCGCTAAGCGATGCGCTACGTATGCGTCTAGTATGTCATCATCAAGATCGTCTAGGGCGGTAAGCGCTTCAAAGCTTCATGTCGTTTTTTGTAGATTGGGAATGCGCTGGTGTTTCGCTCGCCTTCAATCCACCATACTGCCATGGCGACTGCTGGATGAGCTTCGATCAACCATGCTCCACCAGAACTGGCGCTCTTGGAACTTCGAGCAAGTGGAATCACTGTGCTTCCAGAAGTAGCAAACGGTTGTCCCAGTGCCTCGCAAGCAATTACCCAATGAGAGCAGCCCGAAAAGGGTTGAACCGACACCGCTTTGTTGCGGGGTTCTTGCTCTATCAGGCCATCATCGATCCATGTCTTTACCTGCGCCCGAAGAACTTTCTCGACTGGACGATCTGAGAGGCTGATTGCTGGGTCAAACGAAAGTGGAGAGTCCCAGCAAATGAGGAGGTTTCGATGACGTTCGCAAAGCTGTTTAATCCATGTCGGTGCCTCACGAGCCGAAACTCTCGTTGCAGAATTGCCATTCCAAATCACAAGCCCTTTCGATGAAGCGGGATCGATTCCGATGATCTCAAGTTTGGGGCGCTCGCACGCATCCAACATTGCTTTGAGCGGCTCAGGGTCGGCGAGCCGGTGATCATTGCCAACTTCAATGAGCGTCTCGGGTGGCAGGCCGCTGTTGGCCAAGAGTTCCTCGGAGTCAGCAAAAGGCACGGTGTCATCTGCTCGTGAATGCAGAATAACCGTTTGCGGCTTGACGGTTGTGGCAGTGCCCCAATTCTTCCAAGCCGGGCACAGAAGCACGAGTGGTGTGTCTTTGGAGTCGATGTTGATGGCGACTGCACCGCCACGGGACGAGCCGACGACGACATCGGGCTGATGTTGATCCGTGAGCGGATGGTGAAGTACATCTTGCTTTGTGGGTTAGGTTAGAGGATTTGGTTTCCTCGAACTTGGGAGCTTGCAATGGCGAGATCGAAGCGGTCGGTTGAGAGAGAGGAGTTTTGGAGGTTGGTGCTGGACGA
>JAJDEH010000412.1 GCA_029259935.1 Planctomycetota bacterium | reverse complement strand
CCCGGCTCGCCGGCGACATGTTGTTTGCCAGTGGCATTGGCAGCGTGGGGGCGATGTTTCGCTTGGATGCCGACAAGCCGGCGGCGGAACAAGTCTGGCAAGGAGGTCCCAAAGACGCCGTCTACTCCTGCAACGGCACGCCCATCATCGTGGACGGAGTGATCTACGGCGCGGATTGCCAAACCGGCGCGCTGATTGCCGCCAAGGTGGAAAACGGCGAGCGGCTGTGGCAGTCGTTCGAACCGACCAGCGGTGGCAAGCGGCGCGCTTCACACGGAACGGTGTATATCGTCAAGCACCAAGACCGCTTCTTCTTGTTCAGCGAAAAGGGTGACTTGATCCTGGCGAAACTGACGCCCGAAGGCTACCAAGAGAGTGGTCGCTTCCACGTACTGGACCCCACCAATGAGTGCTTCGGTCGCGATGTCGTGTGGAGCCATCCTGCTTTTGCCGAACGTTGCGTGTTCGCCCGCAACGACAAGGAACTGGTGTGCGTCGATCTGTCGGCGGACCAATAGCGGGGCTTTAGCGAACTGAAAATAGCGATCCGTGCATCGAGCATCCCAGATCAAGCCGAGGCCGCCGGGTCTCGAAATCGGTATCCCACGCCCCGGACGGTTTCGATGAGCGCGGAATGCTCGGCCATCTTGCTCCGCAACGCACGGACATGCACGTCGATCGTACGTTCCATGACGCCTTTGGCGTCGCCGAGCGCCGAGTCGATTAGTTCGTATCGGCTAAACACTCGGCCGGGCTGCCGCACCAACGTTTCGAGCAACCGAAATTCGCTGCTGGTCAGGTCCAGCGGACGGTCGTTCACCATTACGCGATGCCGCATCGAATCGATGCTCACGCCCTGGCTGGCAACCAGTCCATCGGACGAGGCGTCGTTTTCACGCCGGTACAGCGCCTTGATACGTTCCAGCAGCACCTTGACGCTGAACGGCTTGGTGACATAGTCGTCGGCACCGAGTGAAAACCCAATCAGTTCGTCGGACTCCTCCGCTTTGGCGGTAAGCATGACGATGCGGGTTTTCTTCAGGGCGGGATCGGCCCGCAATCGGCGGCAGACATCCAAGCCGTCGACGACCGGCAACATGAGATCCAAGATGATGATATCCGGCTGTTTGAGCTGCGCTTGGTTGATGCCGTCCTGGCCGTCATGCGCGAGCAGGACATCGTAACCTGCTTGCTTCAGATTGTAGGCGACGACGTCCGCCAACGAACGGTCGTCTTCGATAATCAGTACGCTGGCCTTTCCCATGTTGTTATTTCGCCGGCTGTTCGGTGGGTTTGGTACGGTGCCGAATTATTTCGCCTTCCACGAGGTAGACAGCATCCTCGGCGATGTTCGTCGCCAGATCCGCGATTCGCTCAATGTGGCGCACCGCGGAAAAGCAATGCAATGCCGGCACGACCAATTTGCTGGACTCTTGCATCACCGCTTGCAATTCCGAGATGATTTGTACGTTGAATTTATCGACGATGTCGTCTTGCTCGATGATCCGCCGAGCGGCCTCGCTGTCGAGTTCGACGAAGGCGTCCAGAGCGCCGCGCACCATGCGGGTGGCTTGAGTCGCCATCTCGTCGACCTGGGCGGGAATCGTGAATTCGGGATAGTCGCCCACGCAGCGTGCTCGTTCGGCGATGTTAACGGCCAAGTCGGCCATGCGTTCCAAATCGTTGTTCACTTTCAGCACGGTCGCCGCCCGGCGCAGGTCGACGGCAACAGGTTGATGGAGAGCCAACATTTTCAAACACTCTTCCTCGATGGCGACTTCCTGCTGGTCGACATAGTCGTCCATTCCGGCGACTTCATCCGACAGATCGACTCGGCGCTCGCGCAAAGCGAGGGAAGCTTTATCGATCATGTCTTCCACGGTGGCCGACAGCGACAAAACATCGTTGTGGATTTGGTCCAGGTCGCGCTGAAGGTGTTTGGTCATTTCAATAGATCCCTGAACGAAAGCGAGGCACGAAGTCCGTTTCGGCTCTTCACTCCAAAGGCTGCTTATCCAAATTTACCCGTCACGTAATCCTCGGTCCGCTCTTCTTTTGGCCGCGTGAAAATCTGATCCGTCGGGCCAACCTCAATCAACTTGCCTTGAAAGAGAAACGCAGTCCGGTCAGAAACTCGCGACGCCTGCTGCATGTTGTGGGTCACGATGACAATCGTGTATTGTTTTCGCAGCTCGAAGATTAAATCCTCGATATTGTCGGTTGAAATGGGATCGAGAGCCGAACAGGGCTCGTCCATCAACAGCACTTCCGGGCCGGTGGCAATGGCCCGTGCGATGCACAGTCGTTGTTGTTGTCCGCCGCTCAGCCCCAGCGCCGGCTTTCGCAGCCGATCCTTCACTTCGTCCCAGACGGCGGCCTTTCGTAGGGCCCATTCCACCAGTTCATCCAATTCGCCGCGAGTGGTCTTCAAGTGCAGCCGCGGGCCAAACGCGACGTTGTCATACACGGATTTAGGAAAGGGATTCGGTTTCTGAAAAACGATGCCAACTCGTCGCCGCAGTTCCACGACATCCAGGTCGCGGGCTAACAGGTTCGAATCATATAGCTGCAAGGTTCCTTCGGCCCGTGCTCCGGCAACTTCGTCGTTCATGCGGTTAATCCAGCGCAATAGCGTGGTCTTGCCACAGCCGCTGGGACCAATCAGCGCCATCACTTGGCGTTCGGGAATCTCCAAGGAGAGTTCATGAACGGCCTGGACATCACCGTAATACGCATTGAACTGGCCGATGGAAATGGCGGACTTGGATTTGGATGTGTCGTCTGTTTCCGGAGATTCCTGGCTCATCGAGTTGCTATTCTTGGTTGAATCACTGGATGGCGACGATTCTCGCCGCGCAACGGATGTTGGTGCGTCATTCATGAGAGGCGATTGTCCAGGGGTTGTCTAGCATCATGAATTGTTTTTTTCCATTCTGTAGCGAATCAAGACTGCCAGCACATTGAAGGAGAGCAGTGTTACCAGCAACACGATTATTCCACTGGCGGCCAGTTCGGAAAAGCCGTCTCGATGGTCTTTGGTCCAATTGAAAATCTGTAATGGCATCACCGTGAATTCATCCATCAAACTTCGCGGTCCGCCAGCCGGTACAAAGAGTGTGCCGGAGATCATCAGAATGGGAGCGGTTTCGCCGATCGCGCGGCTCATCGCCAGAATCGAACCCGTCATGATGCCGGGGATGGCCGACGGCAAGGTTACATTCCAAACCACCTGCGAACGAGTGGCCCCAAGGCCATAGGCCGCTTCCCGTAGCGAATCCGGAACCGCTCGCAAAGCTTCCTGCGACGCGACGATCACGACGGGCAGAATGACCAACATCAATGTCAGCCCGCCCGCCAATACCGAAGGACCAAAAGGCAGACGGAGATGGTACCAGGCGGCCTGATTGTCACGGCTGCCACGAGTTCCCTCCAGCAACGTAATGGCAAGTTTGTCGGGGTCGGTTGGCAACTCGGCTCTGCTCGCAACGACATTCAATTCGACCAACTCATCGCCGTGGTAGCCTCTCAATCCGGGCTTGGCGATGGTTACTGGCGCATGAGGTCCGCTAACGGGAACTCGCAAGTAGACGCGTTCCGACGACTCGGCGCGAAACTGATCGAACGAGCGGACGCCGATCTCGATCTTCGCTTCACCTCGCCCGAAGACACCAAACATGTACACGAACGCGGCCACGCCAATCATTCCATAGACGATCGAAGGCACGCCGGATAGATTCGCGATGTTCAACTGCACCAAGGAGTGCAGTCGGCGAAGCAGCGCGCCTTGTGGTTTGTATTCCTCCAAGAAGATCGCCGTGCCGACGCCAATGGGCAGCGCGAACAAGGCGCAGACCGAGCAAACCCATAAGCTGCCAATCAGCGCCGCGTTGATGCCCGCTTCTTCCACGTTGGAACTGGGCGGGTTAAGTAGGAACCCAAAACTCAGCGAGGAAAATCCGCTGGCGGCTATGGAAATAAGCAACGTCGCGAGAATGACCACCGAGAGGAACGACGTCAGCACGCAGACCGCCAAGAATAGCCGATTCACCAATCGCCGCGATGAAATTGGCCGTTGCTCGCCGGCTGTTTTCTTATTTCCCGCGCCAGCAGTACTCATTGGTAAGCCTCGCGAAATCGATTACGAATCATCTGTCCCGCCAGAGTAATCATCAGCGTCATGAAAAACAGGGTTGCTCCGACAGCGAAAATCGAGAAGTACACAACGCCAAAATTGCTAGTGTCGCCCAACGCATTGGACGCCATGTACCCCGTCATCGTTTGGGCACCTGTCGTGGGATCCAGGGTCAATTTCGCCTGCCCGCCCGCGACCAGCGTGACAATCATCGTTTCACCAATGGCGCGCGCAATTGCCAACAGAAATGCCGAGATGATCCCCGAGAGGGCGGCCGGCACCACGATTTTTATCGACACGTCAAACTTCGTGCCGCCCAACCCATAGCCTCCTTCACGCAGGCTACGCGGCACCGCTCGCAGCGCGTCCTCGGCCAGGGAACTAACCGTGGGCAAGCAAAGAATCCCAACGGCGAGCCCCGCCGATGTGACATTGAATTCCTCGAAGTCGTACAGCTTCTTTAATTGAGGAGTAATGACCGTCAGCGCGAAGTACCCGTAAACAATGGTCGGGATACCGGCCAACACTTCGAGAGTGGGTTTAAGCGCGGCGCGCAATCGCTTGGGCGCATATTCACTTAGATAAATCGCCGTAATCAGTCCCAACGGCAAAGCCACCAGCATGGCGATGGCCGTGACCATCAAGGTCCCCGACACGAGCGGCCAAATGCCAAAGTGGTGCGTGTTGCCGAGCGTTGGATTCCACTTCGTGCTAAAGAAAAACTCACTGATGGAAACTTCATCCATGCGAAAGAATTGGATGGCTTCCGTCAGCAGCACGACGACAATGGTGGCCGTAATGAGAATCGAAAACAGCGCGCACCCGGCCAGCATCGCGGTGACCAGCCGTTCGCGAACTCTCAACATCGTGCGTGACTTGACTCGTATGGCCCGAGTCCCGTCGCCGTCGTTAGGCGAGACGGATGAATCCAACGACATGTTTTTGCCTGTTTACTGGTCTTCCGCCGGTTCGGTCGCGGTTGCCGCGGGTTGGATGTCGATCAAGTTCTCGACCTTATAGATGTCCGTCAACGTTCCCGCGCGTTTTTCTCGTTGCTCGTCAAGGAAATGCGTTCCCGTCAATCGCTCCCGATAGTGCTGTCGCACCACATCCTGGATCGGAGTGGGAAGGGCGACATAACCGACCTCCTCGGCCAGCACCCCGACATTCGCCAAATAGAATTCAATGAACTCGCGAAGTTCCAGTCGATCAGCGGATGCGGCATTCACATAAATGAACAGCGGCCGGCTAAACGGTGCATACTCGCCACTTTCAATCGCCTCCGGCGTTGGTGCGACGGCTTCCTTGGTCTTGGGATTGACGATCTTCACCGCTCTTAGCTTGTCCGTGTTTTGGAAGTAGTAGGCGGCGCCAAAGAACCCGATCCCGTTCTTTTCGCCGGAAACGCCAGAGACCAGAACATGGTCATCTTCACTGACGGACATATCGATACGAATCGCCGCGTCCTTTTCCTTGCCAACGACCACTTCCTTGAAGTAATCGAAGGTTCCGGAGTCCGTCCCGGGCGCGAAGATTTTCATTTCTTCCTCCGGCCAATCCGCGTTCACCTCGTTCCACGTTTTGGGTGCGGAATCTTCCCGAAAGATCTGCTTGAGCTGGTCAACCGTCAGCTCTTCGACAAAAGTGTTTTTCTTGCTGACGACGATGGTGAGTCCGTCGTAAGCGACAGGCAGTTCAAGGAAGCGGATATCGTTGCCGACGCACTGTGAGAATTCCTCCACCGTGATCGGCCGAGAAGCATCGGAAATATCTGTTTCACCGCGCGTAAAACGCTTGAATCCGCCCCCGGTTCCGGAAACGCCTACCGTAATCCTGACCTCCGGAAACTCTTTTCCAAAACTGGTCGCCACCGCTTCCGTGATTGGATACACAGTGCTGGAACCGTCAATTTTTACTTGCCCCCGCAGTTCTGTCTCGCTTGTCCCGGGGGCCTCATCGCAACCCGCCAAGACAACACACAACAATCCAGCGGAAAGGAAGAGCCCGTTTCCGGCTGAAAATCTTCCGACTGAAAACAAATTCCTGATCATCGATTTCTCCGACACGCTGTGAAGGGATTGGGCGTCTCTGAAAAATCGTAGAGCTGGATTGTGAAGATTAGATGAAGGAATTGTGAATTGGATTGGGATCTGCTTTTTGCCCATGCCAATCCATGGCAGGCACGCGTCAGCGGATGGGAACTCGCACCTGAAATGTGCTACCTTCGCTCGGAGTGCTCTCCAGGAAAACAGAGCCTCCAAACGCCTGGCAGAGGTGCTTCACAATCGAGAGGCCCAGCCCCGTGCCCCCCATTTCTCGGGAGCGAGCTTTGTCGGCCCGGAAAAATCTTTCAAAAACCCGTTCTTGATCGGCCGGGGAAATTCCAATGCCGGTGTCGGCGACTTCTAGAACGGCGAGCCCTTCTTCCCGCCATGAGCGAACCGTAATCTCACCGCCATCGGCTGTGTATTTGAAGGCATTGTCCACCAGGTTTTCCAGAATCGTGCGCAGTCCATCTTGATCCGCGAGCACCACCAGGGCCGGGTCCGGGGTATCGATCTTAAGATCAATTTCTCTCAGCCTTGCCTCGTTGGAGTACTGAGCGGCACAGCCGTCGACGACGTCCGTGATCGACACGTCGACAATCTCCAGGGCTTCCTGCCCCGACTCGATGCGAGCAATCTGAAGCAGGTCGACGATCAGTTGATGCAGCCGGTCGGCCTGCTCTTCGATCCGCCGTACAAACTCGATGTTGTGATCCGCGTCGTTGATCGCTCCCAGTTGCAGGGTTTCCGCATAGGCCTTGATCGCCGCCAGGGGCGTTTTCAACTCGTGCGACACATTGGCCACGAATTCCTGCCGCAGTTTTTCCAGCCGGCGAAGCTCGGAAACATCGCTCAACACGAGCATCGCGCCGGCGACCGGACTTCCCGGCAAGGCGGTTGCCCGCAGAATCAATACGGGCCTCGATTCGGCGTTCGATTCAAATTCGCTATGCACCGGCTGGCCGGTGGCGAGAGTCTGCTGGGCGGCGACATGCAGCGGCCGGCTGCGAATCACTTCCAGCATGGGCCGCCCGACGACATCAACCGTGCCAATTCCCAGCATCTGCCGGCTGGCCCCGTTCGCCAACAGAATCCGCTCCTTGTCGTCCACCGCGATAATGCCCTCGTACATGCTGTTTAGCACGGTTTCGAGCCGCCGGTTGGTGCCGCGCAGTTGTTCGAAGCGATCGGCCTGCTGTGTCCGCATTCGATTGAACGCTATCGCCAGGCGGTAAATCTCGCGCGGTCCGACCGTTGAGACTTCGAGCGATTCCTTTCCATTGCCCATGGCCTGCACGGCTTCCATGAGTTGTTTCAGGGGCCCGGTGATGCTGGCCGCCGCCGAGTGCGTCCATGCCAACATTGATAAGCCAACGCACGCCACAAAGCCGGTTAGCAACCAGCCCGTCATTTGGACGGCAAAGGTATCATCCGCCAGCCGTTGCTGCCATTTCATGGCCACAATGCAGCCGACGGCCAGCAGTCCGGACGTGACCAGATTGATTGTCAGGAACTTCCAAAACAATCCTTTGGATTGCATGATTTCTATCCTTGGTATGTCGAGCAAATTCGTGCGGGCGCGGAAATCCGGCCGCGCAGAATTCTGTACCGCATAACGGAACTCGTCAATGATCGGAACGGCGGACCGCTAGGTGCCGGCGTGACGTGACTCAAATTCCGAGACGATCGCTTCCATCCGGCGACGGTTGACGCCCAAATCGGAACGGCCGACTCGCGAAGCGGACCGAAAGTGAATCGCCTGCTCGTGTTCATCGACTAGAAACTCGACGTCGTCAACAAACCGAAAAATGAGACTCGTGAATTCGGCGTGCAAGTAGTGCCCTTCCTGAGTCACAATCGTTGCTCGAGGTTGCTGCTGGATCACTTGGCGCAGCGTTTTTATCGCATCCTCCGCGCCGCCGACAAACGATATCGGTGCCATGGCCTGTTCGGGTTTCGTGGCCTTCGACGACACACAATTGGGACTGTCCGGACACGCCTGTAAACGCCCTTCAACGAGTCCCAGCGTTTCCGGGCGTTTCGAGAAAATACTCATCATTCCCAATCCAAGCATGGGGATCGCAAGCACGGCAAGTATCCCACCGATCGCGAAGCGGATTCGTGTACGCAACATGGTGGTTAGGCCGGACAGTAAACGGGCGTTGAAGCGAATCACCGATGGTACCATTCGTAACCAGTGTTGCGCAAGTACGCTCGTCGTGCCCCATGCCGGTGCCCGAACCTGGGCGGGGCAGTACAATACGCCTACACAATTTTCTGAAGATAAAAGACGGCCCCGGCATCCGCGGCTTGCTCACGGCGAATTCCACTAGGAGGCACGGTCATGGAAAATATACGCGTTGCGACAGTTCAGTTTCAGCACGCCCCCGGCGACAAACAGTCCAACTTGGCGACGATTCAACGATTTGTCGAACAGGCGGCCGAAAAGAACGTCAAGCTCATCGTGTTTCCCGAATGCTGCATTTCGGGCTATTGGCATCTGCGAAACCTGTCTCGGGAAGAACTGGAAGCGCTGGCCGAGCCCGTTTTCGACGGGCCGGCTTCCCGGCGGCTCATGCAACTGGCAACGCAGCACGACATGACCGTCTGCGCGGGGCTTGTCGAGCAAGCCGACGACGGCGCGCTGTACAACACGCAAGTCGTGGCGATGCCCAACGGCGAGTTTGTTCGACATCGCAAGCTCCATTGTTTCATCAGTGGGCACATGTCGTCGGGCGACGAGTTTACCGTCTTCGATACACCCCACGGCTGCCGCTGCGGGTTGCTGATCTGCTACGACAACAATATTGTCGAGAACGTACGGGCGACCGCTCTGGCCGGTGCCGAGATTCTATTGGCCCCGCACCAGACTGGCGGCTGTAAATCAGGCAGTCCGTTCGCGATGGGCGTGGTCGATCGAAAAGCGTGGGACAGCCGTAAATCAGATCCCACCGCGATCGAACAAGAGTTTCGTGGCGACAAGGGGCGCGGGTGGTTGTTGCGCTGGCTGCCCGCCCGCGCCCATGACAACGGCATGTTCTTGCTGTTCAGCAACGGCGTCGGTCCGGACGACAACGAAGTTCGTACGGGCAATGCCATGATCCTTGACCCTTATGGCCGTATCATTACCGAGACGTGGCAGCCGCGTGACGAGATGTTGGTCGCCGACCTGGACGCCTCGCTGCGCGACCGCTGCACCGGAGTGCGCTGGATGCGATCCCGCCGGCCCGATTTATACCAATCACTGACCGTCGCCACCGGGCGCGAAGAAGACACCCGCGCCGTTCGCTTTCAATACGACAACGAATAATCGGGCACGTACTGCCTAGTGTTCGACGTCTGACTGTAATCCTTCCGTGCGTTTCTGAACCAAGGATCGTTCCGCCTTCAACAGGTTACCGTGGATGTGGACGTTTTTGGTTCCGTTTAACGAGATCGCCGTTTCCGTTGCCGTGATCTGATTGTCAGCGATAGTCACATCTTCTCCTGGCTGGTCGTTGTATCGCGAGTTGCCCCAGACGTAGAGTCCGATCGTGGAATCCTTCGCGCCGCGAATAATGTTTCCTCGAAAGATCAGGCCTTTCGTGTACCCGAGTTGCACGACCGGGCCCGGGCTGGGCAGAGCGTTTACGATGTTGCCGTGGATCACTAGATTCGTGTTGGAATTCCCAACGATCCTTCCGTTGACCGTATTGCCGCGAATGATCATCCCTTCGACACCTCCCGCAAGAATCGACTTGCGGCACTGATTATTCTCGATGATCACGTTTTTCAAGCCGCGTGCATGTTCGACGTGAATCGTCGACCCGCCCGGCTGTACCGTGTGTTCCAGGTCACGACAGCCAGTCACCAAGTAGTCTCGTGAACCGGGGCTTCCGCCCATCTGAATGCCTTGGCGAATGAAGTTCCGAAGCGTGCAATCACGCACCGTGATCGCGCGGCAGTTGTAGGAGAATGCCATGCAATCGCCAGAAAAGTTCTCGGCCAACACATTCATAACCGTGATGTTCTCGACCAAGTGGTTCTTGTTATAGAACCACAGACCGGCATTATGCTCGGGCGTTTCCCCCTTCACGTATTTCGGATGCGTGTTCGATCCGTCTAGGTGCAAGTCGCGGATGACAACATTTTTGGTTCCGCCGTCGACCGGCGCGCCGATCATCCGCCAAAAGTTGGATTGATTGACCTGGGGATCGAACTTGAGAATCGAAGCCGCTCCTTCGCCACGAATCGTGGTGTTCGCGGGCACTTCAAGAATGGGCGATTCGTTATTGCGTCGTGAAAGAATGAACGTTCCCGCGGGAATATGGACGGCCCCGCCGCCCGCTTCGCCACATGCGGCCAACGCCTTTTCGATCGCCGTCGTATCGTCCGTTGCATCGTTCGCCGTCGCACCATAATTCGTAATGTCGAACTCTCTGGCTTGCGACGAGCAGCAGATCGTGGAAACGGCCAATATTAGGATAGAGATCGCCTTGTTCATCTGTTCTCCAGTGGCGGTTTCGCCACGGTTTGATTAACACCTAGTCGAATTGCCTATTTTTCGAATGACAACGTGTATTTGTACGCGTCGGCCGCGAACGTTTCTTCGGGATCTTCGTTCAGCCGGGTAAGGTAGATTTCCAAGTCCAAGGTGTCTCGATTTTCAAGGATCCAGAAATTGGAGAGTTGCAGTCGTTCTCCCTCGCCGGCTTGGCGCGTGTCGATTTCGGTCACCGTCTCCTTCTTCAGGCCCAGCGTTGTTTCGTCCACTTCGGCAATCACCAAGGGATATCGTGGATGACCGGGATTCGTCGGTTTCTTTTCGACGAGATTTCCAATCCAATATAACTTCCGCGTTTTCCCGCTGCGAAACAAACGATGAAAGTTGCTACCTGAGAAAAAGTGCGAGCCATCGCTGTACCGAAAGACCCGTGGCTTGGAAAAAGTCATTCCCGCATCGTTGGAAACGCTGAACCATTTGTACGCGGGTTGATCTTTGTTAATGGTCACTCGGAAGACCATCAACACTCGACCGTCATTCAATTCTGCCACGTCCGCTTCCAACAGTCCGTTGAACGCGGTTGTTCGAGGCAGCCAGACTGGCCGGCCTGACGTCCAGGAGTATTTTTCCGCATCGTCATTCCAGCGACCGACGAAACACAGACTTCCGATCGTTCCCTTCTCCGGCCAACGGGTTCTTCCTATAACTTCGTCCTCGACGTGCGACGGAATGCGCGTGTTGGTGACGGGGATCAGCAGACTGCCGTTGCTGTGTCGCAAGATCGATTGCCCCGGATAGGCGGTGTTGCTTTCCAAAAACTTTGGCTTCATCACGTCGTCGGCATTCAAGTCGTCGCCTGCTTCGTACTTCAGCAACTGAGCCGCGCCAAAGCTCTGCCCGCCGTCCGCCGACGTTCGCACGAGGGCATGGTTGTAAATCATCCGAGGCGACCCTTGTCTCATATCTCGAACGTGATGAATCGCCAGCGAGACATGGCGTTTGGACAGCGGGTCGTAAATCCCACAGAACTTCCAATCGAGGACCGTCGCCTTGTCCAGGTAAGTCATGAACGGCGGCAAGCGAGTCAACTTGGACCACGTCTTGCCGTTGTCAAGCGAAGTGCGGCGTCGCGGTTCACTGGGCGAGTCGCCATAGCCCTTGACTTGGTTGGCATGGGACCAAACGGTGTGGATCTCTTCGCGATATCCATCGTTGCCAGGAAACACATAGACCCATGGCGCTTTGTTGGCGACCGTCTGTTTGACGTAGACCTCCTTCTTGACCTTGACGATGGGAGTCCCACTGTGCGGAACGGTGGCCGCCGCGACCCGCGGGGTCAGCTTGTCCGCGGCAGCAACCGCTCGCGGAATGAGAAGTTGCCCAGGCGATTTCGCCCAGAGCATTGGCACGGAATACAAATAGGGAAACGCGAATCCGTTTCCGCTGATCTCGGCGAGTGTGCCGGTTTCGTCCGGCGATAGTTTGATGCGGTGGGTCTTTCTTTGGCTGACATCGACCTTGCGTGACACGTTTTTCCGGCCCGGTGGTAGTGACTTGTACAGTGTGACGAATTTGCGATTGTTGGAATCCCACACTTCAAGATCGAGGCTCGGTGTGCCCTTCGGAATGTAGATCCACGTGGACGACTGAGTCAACCCGACCACATTGCCGTCAAAAGTTAACGAGCGGCCTGCGGTGTGCTGGTTGTCCGTGGATTTCCAGCCAAGGTCCGTCAAATAGGAGAGATTTCCGCCTCGACCGATCTCGAATCGATACGTTCCTGGACTCGGAGCCTTGAATCGGATTGCCGCCAGATGATGCCGTTCGCGATTCGTGCCCGGTATTCGCACTTCGTCCGACGGCTGAGCGGTCATGGTCTTGTCAACCAATTCGTCCCACCGTTGGCGACGTTCGTTCCATCGGCTAATTCCATACGGCACGTCGCGAGCGATATAGTAGCGGTCCTTGCCCGTCACGTCGGCGGGCCAATAGAGTTGCAAGCCAATCTCTTCGTCGGCCCGCGAGGCCGTGGTAAGGATCGCCGGCGGAGTCATGTATCCCGAGTTGTATAGAAACGCCTGACGGCAAGGATCGTTGCCGAACTCCGTGACCGCGACCAGATCATTCAGATCGACATCGCGTCCGAATCGACGGTCGGCGAGTTTGACGTCGGCAAAGCGATCGACGGGGACAATAGGCCACTGCTTGAGGATCTTCGGCCACCACTGATCCGTTTCGGCAGGTGTGAAATGGGCCGGGCCGTGCATGTACTCGCCTGCCGCCAATTCGGCCTGATTCGTATTAAAGATTCGCCGCATGATCATGTGCGACGCATTCATGTAAGACATCTGCCCCTTCCAGGCCAGTTCTTGCATCGCTTGCGACGTCGGTTTGTCCTGGCCGGTGGCAACCAAGTAATAGAAGTACCAATACTGCTTCAGATCATCCAAACGCCGCATCGCGTCAGGCTCCGTTGCCGGGTCGATCAACTTGTCGGCCGCATCAATGAAACGTATGGCTCGCGACCAGGCGTGCGGAGAATTCACCGGGTAGTTCTTCGGCAGCATGAAATCGTAGTAGTCCTTCATGGGCTGCCATCCGGACCCGAAGGCGCGCTTGAGCCAACGGCCGCGAATCGCATCCAGATCATCGGCGGATAACCGCGGATTCCACAGCACCTGCGAAAGCAAATAGTAGCCCAATCCCATGCGGCCAAAGTTGAAATCGGTCTCGACACTGAGAGCCCGGAATCCGGCCGCGAAGTGCTCTTGCTGCCGCGTTGTGAGCGACTCGGGCGAGCCGTCCCACGTTGACTTCAGTCCGTCCAAGTTGCGGTCGCGAAAGTACGAAAGACTAATAATCCAATAATCGCCCGAAGGTTCGCGAGGCAGCATTAGGCGGAAGGCCTGGGCCAGATCGGTCTGAGACGCGAAGGCATTCCATTTCCCGCGGCCGCGATGTTTCGGATAGCCCGCGATCATCACTCGAATGCGCGGGTCGAGATTGAAATTGGGCGGAACGTCGTGATAGTTGTAACAGTAGAAACTGCAGCGGATCGCGGCTTTCTTTGAGCGGCCGCTTGAAGTGATTTGCTGGTCGGCGGGCAGCGAATCAATCCAACGATCGAACTCCTGCAGCAGCCAATTGTTGAATCCATACACATGGTCGCTTGGCGCGGCCGCGTCCCACAGCTCGCGCGGCTGGTCGAGCCCTTTGAACTTGTGCAAAACATATGGACGCCCAAACGGCGAAGCGGTTTTTGAGAGATACTCGGGATACCAATTGGGAAACTTGACGCGGTTCGCTAGGTCCGCATAGCCGCCACCGTCCTCGGGATCCGTTCCAAACACGAACGTGTCGTCGGGATTCTTTCCGAAGAACGTCTCCGATCGTGATTTTAGCGCATCCAGCACGATGGCTCGAATCGCCGGCACCGACAGATCGAGGTTCATCGGCAACGACCGCAAATCACCTGCTTTCCATTCGCTCTTGCGGGAATAAAAAACTTGCCCATGCCCGGCCTGATTCGCGGCATCGGTGTTAATCCACAGCCATCCCTGATTGGCTTCGCTGGCGCTTGGTCGATCGGCGTTCAAGCCCAGCTTGACGGTTGCCAGAAATCCGTCGGCGGTGCCGGTCGTGCGCATCTGTTCAACGACGGCGCGGTGATACGCCTGCATGGCGTGCCCCGGGAAACTGGGCATCGACCGCGTCCGCAGGCGGCGCCCAACTTGCCACCGTCGATAACTGACGTCGACGGTCTCATCGTCCGGATCGACCAGCAACTCGCGTTTCATGATCGTCCCCACGCCGTAGGACTGGCCGCTCGTCGCGTGCAGCCCACGCAGGTAGTAACCGGGGCGGCCCTTTCGCTGAATTCGAAACGCCAACCGCTTCCGACAGTCGGCCGGGACATGCACCCAATTGGGGCCCATGCCGAGTACCTCGTAACCCACCGACTCCAGCAATTCAGGAGCGGCCACCAGCAACCCTTCCACCCGGTTTGCAACAATCAATAATCGCTCGGGTTCGCTGCGAATGAAAAACGCCTCACGGTGGTTATAAGAATCACGGCCGTCATTCTTGAGCGCTTCGCGAATGTCGTCGTCTTCGCGGATGTCGTCACTCGCGCCGTTCAGCAGGGTCAGCACAATGCCCCGCGATAGGTC
The DNA here is from genome assembly GCA_029259935.1 of Planctomycetota bacterium. The sequence continues at coordinate 30,059 of JAJDEH010000412.1, read as the reverse complement.
GTTGGAATTGACGACGTCCAGCCGCTGGCCACATAGCCGATGAATTCCCTCACGCAGAAACTCGACGGCTGCCCCCAGTTGAGCCGCCTCGGACGAATCGTGCCACGGCCTTCCCTGAGCCAACTTCCAATCCACGCCGGTGCCGCCGCGCGGATCAAACTGAACGACGATGGCGGGCGGAGTGAAACCAGCTTCGTCCGAAAAGACCAAAAACTCGCTGGGGAGTTCCTGAGCCGTGACGATGGTGCCGGGAAGCATCGCCAAAATCAAGAAGGTGGCAGTTAGTGCATTCATCATTGCATTCGGCATTACTTGAGTTGGAGGAAGGAAATTGGGCGGGTAGAACAGCACGCAGGAATCAGTCTAACCCGAGCCCCTTGCTGTTGTCGTCCGGTTCGTCCGCCCGCTGCCCGATCGAAAGCGGCGCACTCGCAACTTTGTAACATACGAGCCCCGCCCCTTTCCGCACTCAAGCGACCGGCACTTCTACCCCCCAATCCGCTTCCTAGCACGTGGCTAATTTTGGGAACACCGCATTCCGCTTGTTGAAAAGCCGAAGCATTTCCGGCCATTACCTTCATTTTATCTAGTGTCATTTGAACCGTCCACTAATGGATACCGCACACCAAACCGCGCGCATGTTGACTTGCGACAACTTGCCTATAATGAGAGTAGACACCGACCGTGGGGCAGTCACGATTGGCAACGCGCCGGAAATTTTGCAAGCATTCTTCAGATTTGGGAATCAAATCCAGGGGCAGGCTGCGCGCAAACAGCCGTCAACACGACACATCGACGAACAAGCAAAAGAGTCTCCGCGGATGGCTAATCCAACCTCTGCTAATTGCTTGGCAATGCTGATGGCTTTTTCTTCGTCAACACCGACAGCATATTGAGCCGGCAGACGCTGTTCCGTAGCGGCCGGTCTTTCCCCTTATTGCTCTTTCTTTTCGGATTAGGCTTTGTCCCAAAACTCGAAAAACCGTAGCGAAACTCGTCAAGAGTTTCGGCTTTATGCGGCTTTATACGTGGCCGAAAGTCTAGACGACTTTCGCTACGAAAGTTTTGGCAAAAAGCCTAAATAGAGAAACGAAGACAACGTTCTAGTAGAGATAACCGCGTGTTGATGAGCTATCGCCGCCACTTTCGACGTGGTCCCATCGGATCGTGGCTTTCATCGCACGATCGATTGACGATATATGGTTGTTCAGTCGAGTTTCGAAAGGACTTCACCGGTACGGTTTGCACGTGGGGCTATGAGGACGACGAGTCGGAAACGGAACGACACTTCCGATGGCAATGCGTGGGCGACTTCGCGATTGATGTCCAGCCCGATGATGGTGATTTGCATCCCGAAGATTGGGGCCGGATAGAGTATGACTTCCGTGCAACTCGCAGCCCATACGGTACACGCCAAGTATTGATGTACAGCAAGAATGAACCACCACTCGAATCAAAAGAGCCGGGTTTTTGGTGGTCTTCCCACGGTGTTACACTTGTAAAAAGTGATCGCTAAATCGGGATAGGGGCTAGCCTCACAGCTGAACCGCACGGGAGCAAGCTCGCTGTTCGATTTCGACCGTTCAACACCTGTCGATGTTCCGTGTCACGCCCGCGGCATGATGAACGACGATCACGCGATCGCCCTTTTTTAGCTTCCGGCCGCCGACCAACACACGTCCGCGCGGCGGCTTCCTGGCCAGTGGCTGGAGATGCTTCGGCACTGCCACCGAAGACGCGGGCCCCGAAGACGCGGGGCGATCAGTTCTTCAGGCTCGGCCGCCTCATCGGGATCGGCCGCGTCAAGCTGGTCAAGATGCAGGAAGCGGTTACGTCGCCCCGCCACCGTCGATATAATCGTGGTATAATCAATTCTGCTCTCGCCTTGTATCCTTCCGCCAGGAGTATCCCCCGATGTATCTGCGGCTCGCCAAACGCATGCTGCTGGAAACGGACAAACGGCTTCTGTGGAAGCTGTGTTGGAATATGGGCGTGAAGGGACTGCGGTCGGTTCAAAAGCACAAGCGACGCCTGAAGCGGGGCGAGTTTTTTCCGCCCTACCTCTACATCTCCATTATCAATAGCTGCAATCTGCGGTGCCAAGGCTGCTGGGTCGACGTGGCCCACAAGCAAGAGAAGATTGACGTGCCGGCCATGAACCGCATGATCAACGAAGCCAAGGCGATGGGCAATTCGTTCTTTGGCCTGCTGGGCGGCGAGCCGTTCATGCACGGCGAACTGTTCGAGATCCTCGAAACGCATCCCGACGCCTACTTTCAGGTATTCACGAACGGACATTTTATTGACGAAGATGCCGCCCGCCGGCTGCGGAAACTGGGCAACGTCACGCCGCTGGTCAGCATCGAAGGCAGCGAGATCATCAGCGACGTGCGGCGCGGCAAACAGGACGTGTGGAGCAGATCGATGCAAGGCGTCCAAAACTGCCTCGACAACAAAGTGATGACCGGCGTCTGCACCAGCCTGTGCCAATCCAATATCGACGACTTGCTGCAAGAAAAGTGGATCGACCGCCTGATCGAGATGGGCGTGATGTACACATGGTTCCATATCTATCGGCCCGTCGGTCCCGATGCCTGTGAAGACTTGGCGCTGACCCAAGATCAACAACGCCAGGCGCGGCAGTTCGTGGTCGACATGCGGGTCAAGAAGCCCATCATCTTGATCGACGCCTACTACGACGCCGACGGCAAAGCACTCTGCCCGGCGGCGACCGGATTCACGCACCACATCAGCCCGTGGGGCGACATCGAGCCCTGTCCGATCATTCAGTTTTCCAAGGAATCGATTCACGACGAGCGGCCGCTGCGGGAAGTGTTCAACGAGTCGGAGTTTCTGCGGGACTTTCGCAAGCTGGCCGCGACAAATACCCGCGGCTGCATCGCGCTGGAACGCCCCGACGTGATCGAGCAACTTGTCGAAGCCCACGCCGCCAAGGATTCGACGGCCCGCGGTACGGCGATGGAAGAACTGCAAGCCATGGAAACGCGGCCCTCGCAGTACAATCCCGGTTCGGAGATTCCCGAACGCAGTTGGGCCTATTGGCTGGCCAAGAAGATCGCCTTCCACGAATACGGCGTTTATTCCGAACACTTCAACGCCGATCAGTGGCGCGACACGCGCCAGTCGCCGGAATCGCGCGAGCCGGACGTCGTTCAAATCACCAGTTGATCGCTTGAGCAGGCCGTCGCACAACTCTTCATTCTTTCTCCCATGTTCACAGGACCCGAGATTGTTGATGTGCTGTCGCAGTGTGGCGTGACGCACGTCATCTGGATCCCCGATTCCGACACGGGCAAATGGGAATCGGCGCTCGAAGCAGCAGGAAATCTAGCGCTGGTCCGAGTCTGTCGCGAAGGCGAAGCGTGGCCGCTGGCCGCCGGGATGTATCTTGGTGGCAAGTCGCCCGTCATCGTCATGCAGACGACCGGGTTGTTTGAATCAGGCGACTCGATGCGGAATGTGCTGTTCGATTTGCAACTGCCGATATTTGCCATTGTGGGCGCGCGAAATTGGCTTGTCGCCGATTCCCAAGACTCGGCCAAGTTGTTTGCCGAACCGAATCTGAAGAGCTGGGGCATCGATTACCGGCTGATCGGAACTGCCGAGGAGAAACCGATCTTGAAACAGCACTACACCGAGTGCCGGGAAGCCGAACAGCCGGGCGTGGTCTTGCTGGCGGAAGGAGCGGGCTAGGAACATGCTCACCAGTGAGGCACTGCAAGTTCTGATCGACCGCCGCGACGACCGGCAAGTGGTGATAACCAATCAAGGCTCGTCGCGCGAATGGCCCAAGCTGAGCGACCATCCGTTAGACTTTCATTTTCTGCCGTCGGCGATGGGAGCGGCGATTCCGTTGGGACTGGGTATCGCGCTGGCCCAGCCCGACCGCGAAGTGCTGGTCATATCGGGCGATGGTTCGTTGCTGATGAATCTCGGCTCGTTGGTTACGGTTGCTGGTAGTGGGGCGCGAAACATCACGGTCGTGGTACTCGACAACCGCGCTTACGCGGTAACCGGATGCCAGAAAATGCCTGCGACCGGACACGATGTCAGCTACGTCGACATGGCTCGCGCGGCTGGCTTCAAGTCAAGCGAGGAATTTGTGCAGCTCGACCAGTGGAGAGACGGAGCCACCACCGCGTTGACGCTTCCAGGACCGCGGTTCATTTCCTTGAAGGTGGCCGTGGAACACCACACGTTGGCACCCGACAGTTTGCAGCCGATTAGCCAGCGGATGGCCACGTTGCGCCAGGAACTTGCGCACTAGCAGCCCGGCACCGCTCGATGCATGACGGCAGCCTAGCGTGGAAGATGAGGAGTTTGCGCGGCGCGTGGCGAGGTTTTCAAATAGTCTGTAAACGGCGGTCAGAAAACGTAGCGCCCGCCGCCTGAAAGTGAACCTTGGAGCGAACTGTATTTGTTCGCCCATGGAGACAACCGACCGACGATAGGTTCGCCCACGCATTACGCGAATTCGATACGGGGCTGCGTTTCAGGTCACTTTCGGCGAAAATGGCCTACTTGCTCAGACAATACAGAATCTCTTGCCGCGAAGCACCGTCGGTGGCGGCTCGCATGTAGATTCGTCCGCCACAAATCGTGGGCGTGGCCATGACGTGGTCACCTAGTTGATTCGTCCCGACCAGGACGAACTTTTCTGGATCGGCCTTGAAAATAAACGTGCGGCCCTTTTCGTTGGTTGCGTAGATGTGTTCTCCCACCAAGATCGGCGATGCGCTGAAGGTCCCACCAAGGCGGCCTTTCCAGATCTCCTCACCCGTCTCGCAGTCCAGGCACATTGCCACGCCAGCATCAGTTACCGCGAACAGATGTTTACCTTGGACCAGCATCGACGGCACATACACCCGTAGACCTTGCTCCCACACGACGTCGCCCGAACCGTCTCCGCGAACTGCAGCGACGTGGTTCTTGGGATATCCGCCGCTGATGAAAATGAGCTTGCCGTCCGTGACCACGCTCGTGACGACTTCGGTTGTCGAGCCTACAAATTCCCACAGCTTCTTGCCCGTGCGTGGCTCGTAACTAGAAACCATTTCGCAACCGGCGAACACCAACTGCTCACGGTCCGCCACGTTTAGCAGAATGGGCGAAACATAGTTTGGCATTTTGGGGCGATCGTGCCGCCAAACAATCTTGCCGCTTTTTGAATTCAATGCCGCGAGCGCGCCGCCGCTTTTGTTGTCGGCCGAAACAATTACTAAGTCGTCTAGCAGCAACGGTGACGAGCCGTACCCCTGATGCACTTGATAATCGGTAATCTTCGTTTGCCAAATCTGCTTGCCATGGAGATCAATCGCCGTGGTGTGGATGGCGTTTCCGTTAAGGAAGTTGATGTACAGACGCTCGCCATCGCAAGCGACCGTCGCGGATGCTTGCGATGCCTTGCCGTTGCCCTTCGTCGACAGCCCGCCGCGATGTACGACAGTTTCCCATAACAGTTTCCCTGTCTGTCGATTGAAGGCCAAGACCGTTTGATTATCGCGAGCTGCATCCGCCGTCGCCAGAAAAACTCGATCTCCGACCACGGTTGGAGAACCATGTCCGCGGCCCGGCACTTTTGCCTGCCACAGGACGTTGTGTTCGGCACTCCATTCCACGGGCGGGTCTTGCTGTTTATCCGCAATTCCGTTTCGGTTGGGACCCCGCCACCAAGGCCAGTCGGCAGGTGCCAGTTCGACGGACGGTTTACTGGCCGGTTCGCCGGCAGGCAAGCAGCCCGGGCCTGAGAAAAGCAATACGAAAAACATAGGGACGAAGATCGATCGGTGCATGGGCACTTACTTTCATGCGAGGGCTGTTCGAGGGTGGAATGTAAGGTGGGAGCGTGACGGGGACCTCGTGTCGGCGAACACAACGGTCGCTATCTTAACCGAATCGAAACGCTTGGAACACAAACCGGACCAAAACAGCCCCTAAAGTGCGAGGGCGAGTGTGAACTTTGGCCGCGCCGCGGAATCCGGACAGCAGCTTGCCGTCAAAGTTTTCTATCGGGACCCGTGCATAATAAGAAGCACTCATCGGACGTTCGTTCCCCGAGGGGTCGGACTCGGTAATCAAGCCGCCACCGTACTTGTTAGAAAGTTCTCGCGGCGAAAAACGCATTTCCTGATCCGAAATCTCCACGATCTCGCCCCAAATTTTCTTGCCGGGATACTCGTCGAGCATGATCTCCACGCGTTGGCCCTTCGCCACGAATTCCATATCACCTTGGTCGATGACCACCAGAGCTTCCATGTCGCCGGGGTCGCCGACGTGACAGAATAACGTTTCGACTTCCAGCCATGTGTTGGTGTTCTTTTTCTCCAGAAGCGTACCCGACCATGATCCCAATTGGCCTTGGTTCGCGGGCTGAGGCGGTTTTTCGGTTGGCGGTATGATGTAGCCTTTGCGGTCGGAAACCAACTTTAGCTCCGTCCGCCGCGTTCGCTGCTGCTCAAGTTGCTCCTGGGTGTTTTTCAGATCTTGCTCGACTCTGCGCAACTCGTAATTGCTGATCTGCTGGGTTCTGGCAGCCAGTTTGAGGCTGTCGATCCGAGATTCGTAGCGTGCGCATTCACCTTCCAGGCGAATGATCTCCAGATCGATGTCCGGGTTGGCCAACTCGGCCAGCACGACCGGCTTATCCGTGCCGTCAACGAATTGGCCAGGCTCGACTTCGATCGACTTCAGTTTTCCGGGTTCGTGGACATAGATCGCTTCGGCGTCGTGCGGCTGCACCACGCAAGCCGCCATGACCGTGAACAGCGGCAGGGGTACGAAGGCAATAAACGAGACGACGGCGCCCACGACCGCGAGCGTCGCCAAGAGGCGTACTTTTTTCACTTGTCTCATCCTTCCCGGCACTTGAAAGTACTTGAACGATTTCCACAACGGCATCACGACCATGCTGACCAGCGACATCGCCAGCATCATGTGTCCGATCGGCTGCAATCCGTACGGTTCGAACACTTTCGATAGGAACCACAGAATGCCGATCAAGACCATCCAACGATAGACGACCGAAGCCACGGAGTAAGTTGCAAACAGAACTCGGCTGCGCGGCGGCACGTTGAAATGATCGTTCCATGGAATTCCCAGGCATGTCTGTCGCAACAGGCCCAGCATCGCGCCACGCGACTTTTGAGCCAGATTCGGCACTTCCAGGAGGTCCGACGCTATGTAGTATCCGTCGTAGCGCAACAACGGATTGCTGTTGAAAATGACAGTCGAAATCGAACAGACAAACATCGTGCTCAAGCACAAATAGTGCAGCAAACCAGGTTGCGTGTTCCACCAAATGAAGGTGCATATCGTGGCCAGCACCACTTCCACATACATGCCGGCCGCACCAATCGCGGCCCGATGCCATTTGCTTTTGAGCATCCAGGAGTCCGACGTATCGCAATACAGGCAGGGAGTAAACACCAGCAGCATGATGCCGATTTCGTGACACTCGCCGCCAAAGTGTTTGCACGCCATGCCGTGGCCCAGTTCGTGCAGGATCTTGGCGCCCGCCAACGCCGCCATCGTCCACACCATATTTTGGGCACTGAAGAACTGATGAAAGCTTGGCAGCCGCCGATAAAACTCGTCCGCATGCGTGCCGACCAGCAGCAGGGCAGCCAAACCGGCGAGCAGGCACACGGCCATGCACCATTTGGTGAAGAACCAACGAACGTAGGGATAACCCCAAGTCAAAAACCGCTCGGGATCGACGCCCGGCAGGCGAATCCACAGCACACTCGCCAATCGGCCCATCATCTGGCGGCGCTGGACTGTTTTCTTTCGCTTGTAAAGTTGTTCCCCTTGCCCATCGGCGTCGGACAACACCAGACCATACTGATGGAGCATTCCCAGCAGCGACTGTACTTCCTCGTAGCTGACGATGATCGGGGCGAACTTTCGCTCGATGTTGATTTTGATTTCGTCCAACGTCGCCTCGCCGTTTAGCATTTGCAATACGGCGTATTCTTCTTCCGGCAGACGGTAATAGCGAAGATTGATCGGATCCTTGGCGACCCAGGAGACTTCGCCTTGATAGACGTGCCGCTCGAACCGCAGGTCGGGCCGCATGCGCAACGACACAGGACGAGCTGTCGTGGAGACAACGGAGTCGCGGACGTAACTCATGCCTTCAATGCCTCAACGGTGGTGGCGGGACGCACACGGTCGGACGCCACAAATTCGCTGCTTAAAAATATGGGAAAATGACGCGACGCTGAATGAACTCGAAGACTGGATGCAGCCAGCAATAGCCGATCGCCGCCCGGGGACAGTGGATATTCGCTTCGACTTCGGCACCAGGGTGCAAATCGGGAATCTCGTCTTTGTCGACGGCCACGATAACGCGGACACTGAGCCCTTCTTTTTCATCGGCCCGCGCCGAACGCGAGTAATCCTTGACGCGACCGGTCAACTTTTTGTCCGGGTTGGTCGCCAAATAGAACGTCACCAGCAAGTCGTCGCCCAGTTCTTTTTGGGCATTCAGAAAGTGGCCCATGCTCTTGTCGGGGAGCAGCAGTTCCAATACCCATTCGCCGTTCAAATCGGCGACGGTCATCAGTTCTTGTCCCCGCGAGACTGGCCGATCCTTCAACAGGTTTTCCACATCCCAGCTAATCACGGCCCACTGCCGGTCGGGGTCGTTGTCGTCCTTGGGAGCGTGGACGCTCAGGCTTTCTAGCACCTCGTTATGCAACTTCTCCTGCCGCCGCAAGTTCTCTTCCAAGACCTTCAACTCACCCATCCGAGACGGGTCCACTCGGTCCGGCTGAGACCTTGGATCACCAGGCCGTGTCCGCTCGTCCGAGCGAAGCCGCGTTGCCAGTGACTCCCTTTCCGCCTTGGTTGAAGCAATCTGGCCGAATACCTCGCTGGCTCGCATATCGACTTCGATACTGCGGAGCGTGGCCAACGTATCGGCGTGTGTCACGGTCAGCCGAGCATCACCCGGTTGGGGTTGCTTTTTCAGTTTGTCGTGGACACTAACGATAGCCCCTTCCGCCGGCGCGAAAACAAGCCGGCGGTCTTCCGGTTCCAGCGTTCCCTTCGCACTTAACGTAAAATCCTTCTGGATCAACGTCAGAGCCAGGACGGCACCGACAATCAGTGCAGTGATGCCAAGGGTCTTGGGAAGCGTGCGCGCCCGCACCAGCCAACCGGCATTACCCAGCACTGTCCACAATGGCAACAAGAAAATCCGCTGATGCTGCTGAGCATTGGAAAGCGCCCGCGACGCGTGCTTCGCCACGGCATCGACCCGGTCCACCGCAAAGGGCTCGCCAGAAAATCGTTCGGCGACCACCGCCCCGATGACTTCCGGCTTCTTTTTCCGAGTATTGGGTTCGTCGTCGTCGGTACTCTTATGATCGGTTTTAAACAGTGGCATCAAAGACAGAAACCGAGTCTGCGACTCGTCAACATAGTCCTGGACGGCGTGTTCCAATTGAGGTGGCAGTTCGACACTCAGATCGGGATAGGCGAATGGCTCGCCGGTCGCCAGCACTCTTTTCGCGACGTTTTGCAACAGCCGCACTTGGTTCGATCGGCGATGTACCGACTCCATTCCGCTGACCGCTTCAATACGGCAACCGCGCCCTCGCTTAAAGACCACACTCAAGCGGTCGCAGCCGATCGCCTTCTTGCCGTCGTTGGCGATAGCGAACGCCGTTTGAATCGGGTGCAGCGATTTGTGAATCGAAAAGTTGAATTTGTCCAGATTGCGACGCCAGTTCAATTCCAAGTTGCGATGAAAACTGGTGGCCACGCCGGCAACGATCGTCAACAATCGCAACGCCGCCTCGTTTCGCTCGGGATGCCCATTCACCTGCTGAAACGATTCCAGCAATGCGACGACACTGTCACCGACTTTGACCGGACAGACGCCCAGCAGATAGTCCGTCTGATTTACTCCGTCACCCCCTTCGCTGCCCGCGCCGGGCTGAAGCAATCGCGGTTGCCCGCCCTCTTGCACGGCGGAAAGCAACTGTTGATGTGCTTCGCCGGCCACATAGCCGTCCACGTTCGCATCCCCGTCCAGACCTTGCTGGCAAAGCAAGTCGGGAACGCCGCCACTGCACAGCCAAACGGCGGTGGGCGCTCCCTGCATGAATGGGTGGAGCCGGCCAAGAATTTCGCCGTAAAACTCAATCGGAGGTAACTCTTGCTGGGAGAGTTGGGCGATTCCGTCGATCAGGGACTTGACGTCTGGAGTAGACACCTGGTTGCCTCGTGTTGCTGGTCGGACCTGTCGCGGAATTCCGCGGGCCGGGTGAATTGAACCGCATCAGTAATGAGTTGCAAGCAATTGTAACAATATTGAGCGCCAGAGTTGCTCGTGTTGGTGCCTGAATTCGCTACACGGCATTCGCTACACGCCGAGCCACAACGTCGTGCGAACCAGGATGCCAAAACTTCTTGCCACCGCGACCTAGCTTTGGCCATTGAGATTGGAATCCGGCCCGCCACCGAAAAATCTATCTTCCAATATAGCTTTGCGGGATACATCAACAAGCAATGGTCCCTTCTGACGGGCGAATCGCTTCAGGAGAAATCTCCCGCATTATCGGGAAAGCCGGCGCGCGGGTCGCGGATCGTATGACAAAACCGCAATCCTGCGCTCATTATTGTTCCCTATTTGCCGTTTTAAATCATAGGGCCCGTGTTCAAAATTGGAATTGTCCACGCGAGGGTGATTTTTCACCCCCAGCCGGGCCTGAATATTAGTTGGCGTGGTACATTTGTTTTACGTTTCCGCGCCTATTTCCTATAATCAGGAATCCCGTTCTCGCTTCCTAATTCTCGATCTTGAGGGCTCCCCGTCATGAATTCGACACTCTTATGCCTCTCGTTGTTGTTGACTGGCCCTGGAGCCGAGTCGGCCGACTCGATCGTTACGGATGAAGAAGCTGTCGTGGCCGTCAAGAAACAGGTGGAAGTCCCTGCTCGTGAGGCCGGAGTCATTGACGAGTTGAAGGTTAAACTTCAAGACGAAATCGAGCTAGGCGATCTGATCGCTCATCTGGATCGGGATCTGGCCGAACTTGAGGAGAAAGCGGCGGTCAAAGACCACGAAATTGCCCTGCTGGAGTCTAAAAACCTTGTCGATCGCGAATATGCGGAAAAGACTACCGAAGTGTCAGAGTCTGCTTTGACTAAATCACTGGAAGCGAACGATGATTACCCCGGTACTGTGACCAGGACTGAATTGGAGCGGCTGGATTTGGAAGTCAAACGCGGTCTCTTGTCCGTCAAGCAGGCCGATCACACGCATGGTGTGAACTTGCTAACCGAGCGCGTCAGATTCTACCAGTTGGAAGCGGCTCAAAAGCGATTGGCAAGGCGGACGGTGAAATCGCCGTTAAAAGGAATGGTTGTCAAAATTTACAAGGAGGAAGGCGAATGGGTCGAGCCGAGAGATTCGATCATTCGAATCATTCAGCTCGACACCCTCAGAGTCAACGCCCGAGTCGACGCCAGCAAGTACGGACCGGAATTGAGAGGCTGTAAGGCGGAATTGGCAGTCCTGCTTCCGGGACAACGCCGTGAAATCTACGATGGTGAAGTCACTTTCGTCGACCCCGAGTTGGATGCGGACAATCAGCAGTTGATCATCCAGGCCGACATGAAGAATCACAACGGGGATTTGCGGCCGGGGATGAGGGGAACGTTGACGATCCACGTTGGAACCATGGTGGAAAAAGAATCCCGCTAACTTGGGGCAAACACGCACGGATGTTCAGGGCGTCGCACCGCGCGGAGTTAGCGTTCGAATTGGCTCCTGATTGGCAGCGGTGCCCGTGGCGCTGAGAAGCGATTGGCTGGCCGCGAATCTTCGTCGTAACTGACCGGGGCTCCCGGGAATCTTCCCGCCCCTTGATACTGCGTTGGACCGCGCGGCCCCGGTGGAATGAAAGCGCTTCCTTGTCTGGAGTCCGCCGCGCGCCTCGCCCCACTTGCAATAGAGTTCGAGGGATCAGCGATTTCCCCATTTACACTTGGCAACCTACGCAGCGCCGGACGGCCACCCAGTAACGTCGGCTCAGGTGCCAAGTTTGTTTCCAAAGGCACGGGCCGCTGATCCTCTCTGAGGGGCGTGGCCGGAGTAGGAATCGGTTCGGGTGGGGCTCCCGGTGGCGAATTATTGAGGCCGGGCTCAAGACTGTTCTGATGGTGCGGTCCCTGGCTGATCACGCCCGGGCGATTGAACCGATAATCGATCAACTTGGGACGCCAGCGCTTGCTGAGTTCCGCGGCGTCGGCGTATGCCTCGTGAGGCCAGCCGCTTTCGCTCAAATGGATGCCGTTGTAGGCCAACAATGAACCCTTTTCCCGATGCACGTTCTTAATCGCTTTGGCGTATTGGCTGAGCGCCTGGAAGTAGCTGGTTTGAGATTCCGACAGCCGCTGCTGGGCCTGCAGCAGTTCGAACAACGTGATTCGATCGGCCCGATGCGCCGCTTCGGAAGCCCGCTGCCGCGCAATGGCAGCATTCAGGCGGTCGTATCGAGTCTCGACGCTCTTGTGAGCACGATTCAATTCATCGATGGCCGCGCTCAGCGAATGTGAAATCTGTAATTCCTGCGAACCCAACAGCACGCGATCCCGGGCCAATTGTAATTCGGCCCGTTTAACGCCCGCCCATGCACGCCGGTATCCTAGCGTCATGTCGAAGTCGAGGCTGATTTGCCATTCTTGGTGGTCGCCCGATCCGAGGTCTTTGAACGCACTGGCCGCCAGTCCCGGCGTGTCTCCCGTCAGGTTGTCGCCGAAGCCACGCCATCGATAGAGGGCCACGGCATCAAAACGTGGCAAGAGAAAGTTTTTCGAAGCCAGCAATTCAAGTTCACGCCGCTTGATCTGCCATCGCTGACGCCGCAATTCCACACGCCGTACCAATGATTCACCTAGAGAATGCTCCCAATTGAAAACGACTTTGGCCGCGGACGGTTCGTCCTTGGGACGCATCAAGCGGCCATCGTTCGCGGACAGTCCCAACAGCAACCGAAGTTGCCGTTCGCCTCGGAACACGCCCACCGTCTGTCCTCCCAGACTGCTGCCGACCAGCGAATCGTGAACTTGGTCCTGAAAGGAGTGGTACTGTTCGCGAGCTTGCGCTTCATTGGCCGCTTCGCCGCCGGGAATTTTTCCCAGTCGGGGCCGGGTTTTACGCCAGGTTTCCAACGCCAGATCTCGCGCGAGGATTCGGGCGTCCAAGTCTCGATAGGAGAAGTAAAGATCCCAATAGGCGTCCTCGACCTCACTGATAAAATCCCGCACACCCGATTCAAAGTCGGCCAGGCTTATGTCGGTGTTAATTCTAGCGATCATCACACCGCTAGAAAAATTGAAGCCCGGTTGCGCATTGGGCCCGGCAATACGATTGAACGCCACCCCCGCTCCCTGCAACAACGGTTGGCGGACGGTGAGATCGAACTGCGTGTCCCAGCCACTGGTGAACAAGTTGCCCGGTTGGTTGCTTTGGTCGTACTGCGTTTGATTTGAAATGGAAAACTGCGTACCCGTCGACGCGGTTTTGCTCAAACGCGATTGAAACGTTCCAATATCCTGTACGATCTCGCGAGCACCGCCAGCCGTGATAATATTGTTGGTGGCCTGATCGTTTCGCGACCAGAACATGTCCATCGCCAACTGAGTATCAAACGCGCTTAACGCGCCCTCGACGCCGAATTGGGGATCGCTGTCCCGCAGGCCGGGATCGAAAACCGACGGCGCGCCGTCCGGATTCGATAGCACTCGGCCACCCAGGTTGCGGATAATGTCGCTGTTCTGGAGTGCCATGGTAATGACTTCCTCCAGCGAAATATCCCAAAAATCCTTGGGTTCGCCTTCGTCGATGGTGCGTGGCGCCAACGACTGAACGGCAGGCGCGCACGGTTCGGGATGGCTGTCGGGGTACTCGACCTGCAGGGCTACGGCGCTGATCTCGAGTTCAGTGCCTTCGCTAAACTCGCGTTTTTGCGTGGTTTGACACCCTACATGCGCAAGCAGCAGCCAACATGCCATCAACTTTAAGGCCGGCTGCTTCATTTAGAGGTTCCTTGCACTCGCAAGTCAGCAGAGAACGCCGTGACTGGACGGTCCGCGCACTACAATCGCTTCTGCACCATCGGAAGGATTATCGACCCAAATAGTCGTCAGAATCAGTACAATCCGCATTTTCGTAAAAAGATCCCTGGTCGATTTATTGACCCCATTCTTCCCAGGTTCGCGGAAATGGCGGTGATTTCAGAGATCCCACGCGCTGCGCGGCGGAACTTGGGGAATTGACAGGCCCTATAACCCGCACAAGACATTTTATTGATTGTCTTGGATGCGCCTGCCGAGACTGAATAGGTGCCCAGAGTTCGGCGGAATCTGCGAGACAACCTATTTTGAAACTCTCGTCTTGTACACGCTGATACCAGATGCCCCGCTGTCAATCAACTCATTTGATGCGAGTACTGGCTGTCATGGTTTCATTACGTTGCTGGCTGGCAATCGTCAGAGTGTCGTTGTGTGCTGCTCTGCTGTTCACGATGACTCGCTCCGCCGTGAGTCAAGAGATTCCATTATTTGATGCTCGCGGCACTCGTAATGTTACAACCTTGCCCCATCGCTGGGGGTCATCCATCAGCTTTCAATCACAAGAGCTACCAGCCGATGCGAATACCCAGCCACGCGACTGTGCTTCCCCGGAAGATCTTGCCATCGTAATGAAGCCGCTTTCGCAAATTGAGATGAAGATCGGTCCGGGCCCAGAGTACTTACCACCAAGTTGCTACGAACAGCATCATCCCAGCCGATCTCGCCCCCACGACATCACGCACTTGCCCCGCAGTTCCTCCTCGCGCTATTTCCACTGGCAAGCGAGCGGCTTGGTTCGCTATCCGCTCTATTTTGAAGAGGTTGCCCTGGAACGTTATGGGTTGGGATACTCACCCATTCTGCAGCCGGTCGTTTCGGGGGTGCGTTTTTTCGGGCGAGTGGCCACGTTACCTTATCGCTTGGGAGTCGACCCGCCCAATCGAATCATCTATACGCTGGGGTATGAGCGACCCGGCAACTTCGCCCCGTCCGTGCGGGAACATCTCCCGTGGAGTTGGCGCGGTGCCATCTATCAAGCCGCGACCGTCGTGGGAGGCGTCTATTTGTTTCCTTGACGAGCGCCACCGCGATTTCGAAGATCTTTCCACGTCTTCAGAGGGTTACCTCTCGTTCGTTCGGTCTTGTTCGTCACGGGGCGACGGGTAGGGGTCGGCAAATGCCGCGAACGCGCCGAGTCCGCCGTCGATTTCAAGATCCGTGGCCGTGATGAACGACGCGTCGTTGCTGGTGAGCCACAAGACGGCGCTAGCAATTTCTTTCGGTTGGCCGATCCTACCGAGGGGATGCCGGTTCGCAATCGCCGCTCCGCCACCTTGTTCTTCGAGGCTGGCGCGGATCAGAGGCGTGTCGATCGCGCCTGGCGAAACCGAAACGACGCGTATCCCATCACGAGCGTATTCAATCCCCCATTGGCGAGCTTGCATGATGTTGCCCGCTTTGATTGGTCCGTACGCGCCAACCGCTCTGGCCGTGCGATGTCCCTGGGCGCTGGCGATGTTGACCACCACGCCGCTTTGCTGTCGTTTCATCTGGGCCAACGCATACTTGGCCATGAAGGTGTAGCCAGTAAGATTGATGGCTACCAATCGATTCCAAACATCGGCTGGCAATTCGTCGAGCGGACGGTACGATTCCGCAGGTTGAATCGCGGCGTTGTTGACCACGACATCCAATCCGCCAAACCGTTCGATGGTCCACTGGACAGCGTCGCGGCAGGCGTCTTCGTTAGAGGTGTCGCAGGACCGAAACTCGATGCCCGCCGGCAAGTTCTGCGCGGCTTGCTCGTCGATGTCCAGGGCGACCACTCCAGCGGCCTTCGAATCGGCAAACGCCTGGCAAATTGCCAGTCCAATGCCGCTGCAACCACCAGTGACCATCACAACGCGGCCCGAGTTGTCGTAACGCACTTCGCCGTGGGGTCGGGTTATGGGCATGTATGCGGGATCCTTGGTGTTTGGCAGGGCAGTGTGTGTGAGTGATCAATAGGGAATCCCGACGACGCTGCCGATGATGACCATAACAACTTGCCAAAGCAGTGAAATAGGCAACAGCAAATCCACGATCAGCTTGTTTCGCGGGGATAACCTGACCTTCTTGATGTCACAAACGAGAGGGATTGCCAGCAGGGCGATCGTCGGCAAAAAGGCCACGGAGAACACCACGATCAACGCCACGCCCGCCTCGCCGGTGTAGTGCACGAAAGCCAAAACGCCGCAGAGCATCGTGGTGGCCAGCGATATGGAAATAAGGCCAAACTGCCAGAAGCGTTTTTGGCCTGAATTGGGAGTCGGGCATCGTGCAATTTTAACGGAAACGCGTGAAACGGTTCTGTGTTGACCAAAATTAGGGCACTGTTCTTCTCAGCTAGTTTTTACATTCTGGGCTTGTTCGTCTATTTTATATCACATAATGCTTGTTCGGCTGTTTGCATCGAATCGAGTACGAGGAAAACATGCTTTCGATCCTGCGGGGAAGAACGAAACTTTGCGACGGGCTAACGCGGCGCGAATGGCTGCGCGTCGGCGGTCTTGGAGCGATGGGTGCCGGTCTGTCAAGCATTGGACGGGCGCGGGCTCTTGAAGAGGTCCCCATGGATTTGCAGTCGTCGTTCGGCCGAGCGAAGTCGTGCATCGCACTCTTTCTACTGGGTGGTCCGCCGCAGCACGAGACCTGGGATCCCAAACCTGGTGCTCCGGCCGAGGTGCGGGGCGACTTCAAGCCGATCGCATCGGCGACAACGGGACTACAAGTTGGCGAGCTGATGCCGCACCTTGCCAAGATGACCGACAAGATCGCCGTGCTGCGGGCGATGGCGACGGACGATAACGCGCACACCTCCAGCGGCTATTGGATGCTGACCGGATATCCGCACGCGCCAAAGAACAAGGAAAACGGGCTGGGCGGCCCACCTAACGACATACCTTGTCTGGCGGCGATGGTGCGGCACTTGAAAGGCGATCAGGCGAACTTGCCGGCGGCGATGCGGCTGCCGGAAGAGATTTGGAATACAGGCCGCATCGTTTGGCCCGGTCAAGATGCAGGGCGGCTTGGCCCGGCGGCCGATCCGTGGTTGCTCGATTGTCATCCGCACAAGCCGGACTTCAAGGTTTCCGATATCACTCTGCCGGATGATATTCCGGCCTTGCGATTGCGACGCCGGGGCTCGTTGCTTGAGCAATTGAACGCTCACATGGTGAACATCGATCGCAGTGGATCGGTCGACCGTTGGAAGGGGCTACGGCAACGAGCTTTTGACGTGCTGCGATCACCCAAGGCCAGCCAAGCGTTTGCCGTCGATCAGGAACCCGATGCCAGCCGAGACCGCTACGGGCGCAATCGTTTTGGACAAAGCGTGCTGTTGGCGCGTCGTTTGATCGAGGCAGGCGTCTCGATGGTGCAGGTCAATTGGACACGCTGGGAACACGACGACTCGAGCGCGCCGGCTTGGGACACGCATGCCCGCAACAGCCAGCGTCTGAAGAAGGATCTCATGCCGCAGATGGATCTGGCTTATTCGGCGCTGCTGGAAGACCTGGGGCAGCGCGGGATGTTGGACGAAACGCTGGTCGTGGTGATGGGCGAGTTCGGCCGCACTCCAAAAATCAACAAGCGCGGCGGCCGCGATCATTGGGGGCATGTCTATTCCGTCTCACTGGCGGGCGGCGGGATTCAAGGCGGCCGGGTACACGGGGCATCGGATCGCCAGGGAGGTTATCCGATGGAAGGCCGGGTGGAACCCCAAGACTTGACCGCGACCATGTTTCACTGTCTCGGTTATCGGCCGCTGACCGAAATCCACGATCAGGTCGGTCGTCCCATGGTACTCAGCAAAGGCGAGCCGATCGGCGCGGTGTTGTAGGCACGACGAGCGCAAAAAAATCCCGGCCCAGTGAAGACTGGAACCGGGAGTTCAGATCTCTAACTTGCCAAAGCAGAGTTCGCCGGACTTGGGCCGGTGCTTCCGGCACTTCTCTAAATCGCTTCCCCGCCGGTTTCTCCAGTGCGAATGCGGACGCTTTCCTCAAGGTCGCTCACAAAGATCTTTCCGTCACCGATTTGCCCCGTTTGTGCCGACTTGAGAATCGTGTCGATCACGGTCTTGACGGCTTCGTCCTTGCACACGATTTCCAGTTTGACTTTGGGTACGAAATCGACGGCGTATTCCGTGCCCCGATACATTTCGGTATGGCCCTTTTGTCGGCCAAATCCGCGCACTTCGGAAATCGTCATGCCGTCGATTCCATGTTCAGTCAGTGCGTTTTTGACGTCTTCAAGCTTGAAGTGGCGAATGATCGCTTCAACTTTTTTCATCACGACGCTCCTTGCAAATGAGCGGTCGAATCGTGCGAGCGGGCGTGATACGGCTCGCAAGCAACTCGGCCATTGTTGTTAATTTTAGACCATTCCGGTCGGAATGACCAATTGTTTAGGCAATTTGAGCCATGCCGCGCGCCGCCTAATTTCACGGTGCGCCACCGTTTGGCTCATTGGTTGGATCCGGTCGCTCCTATCAAAAGATGTAGCCTTCTTCGCCATGTTGCGTGAGATCCAGTCCTTGTTGTTCCTCTTCTTGGCTGACGCGGAGACCCATGGTGACGTCCAAAATCTTCAAAATGATAAACGTCATGACGCCGGCAAAGACCCACGTGACAAGAACGGCGACAATCTGGCCGACGATGGTCTGGTAGTTGCCTTCGATGATGCCGAGTGTTTTGCCTTCTTCGGTGATATCCCAGCAAGCACGCGTCGCAAAGACACCCGTCAAAATAGCGCCGAGAGTTCCGCCCACTCCATGCACGCCGAAGGCATCCAGCGAATCGTCATAGCCAAAGCTGGACTTGATCGTCGTACAAGCAAAGTAGCATACGCCACCAGCCAATAGGCCCATCGCGATTGCCGGCATCGGGTTGACGAACCCGGCCGCTGGTGTGATGCAGACCAGCCCGGCGACCGCGCCGGAAGCAGCTCCCAGAATGGACGGCTTGCCGCGGAGAAACCACTCAAGCGTGGCCCAAGAAACCGCGCCCGCAGCCGCGGAAAAGTGCGTTACCGCAAACGCACTCGACGCCAAATGGTCTGACGCCAGTTCGCTGCCGGCGTTAAAACCAAACCAGCCCACCCATAGCATTGCAGCGCCCATCGCGGTATAGGTGAGGTTGTGAGGCCGCATATCTTCCGTGCCGAATCCCAGTCGTTTGCCGATCAACAGGGCACAAACCAATGCGGATACTCCCGAGCTAATGTGCACAACGGTGCCGCCCGCGAAATCCAGTGCGCCGCCGGCCCACCCGTCGGCACCATAGGCTAAGATACCACCTCCCCATACCCAATGGCACAGTGGGCAGTAAACGATCGTCCCCCAGACAACGGAAAACACCACCATTGTGCTGAACTTCATGCGTTCAGCGAATGCACCGCAGATCAAGGCTGGGGTAATGATGAAAAACATGCCTTGAAACAACATATGCGTCAGCCTGGGAATGGCGACGCCACCGGCCACCGCCATTGGTTCGTTGGGACCTCCCTTACCGTCTTCCCCGCCCTTTTCATCCCACGTTCGGCTCACTCCTTGCATGAATAGATAATCGCCATTGCCAATGTACGGGTTCTCTCCCCCGAAAGCGAAGGAGTATCCCCACAGGGCCCAAACTAGGGTCATCAAACCCATCAGAAAAATGCACTGCATCATGACTCCGAGCACATTCTTCTTGCGAACTAAGCCGCTGTAGAAGAAAGCCAATCCAGGAGCGGTCATGAACAGCACCAGCGCACAGCACGTCAGCATCCAGGCATTGTGGCCGGCCAGCGCGCCCTCGTTGCCTTTTTTCAGGGCTTCATCTGCGGTCGACTTGATCTTGTCGACCTTCTGTTCCAGCTCGGTCATTTTATCGCTGCTGCTGGAACTGCTTTCCGCGTCGTCATCGGACCAAGCGGTCGTGCAGCACGACAGCAGCACCACCGCGCAGACGCCTACCTTTAGAAGTTGTGGTAACTTCATTCGAATCTTCCTTCCACTTACCTGGGCCAAACTTGCTGGACCGCAGAAATAGAAATATCAAGATGTGCGACACGCCGCCTGTTGGTTGCGACACCAAACGTGCCACCCGCCAATCACAACCCCGCCCGGTTGAATCGCCGGTTGCCTGACGCGGAGTTGTGGACTGACCTAACAGCGTAGCTGGCGAATTCTGTCAAGTAAAGAACCCACTACCTCGCGGGATGCTCGTTGAGAGCAATGAACTGCTTGTCAGGTGGTGGCCCAGAACTGCTCAGTCCAGCTATTCAGTCACCTCGGGCACGACAGTTCGCTCGTCAGTGCTCTCGTCCTTCAATTCCGGAGCATGCCTGAGCCAGCAAATCCAACAAGTAAGCAGGACCCACTCCAAGTTCAAAAGGGTTGCCGCCAGAACCCACAGCATGCCGCCCGAGCCGCCGAATCCGTAGCTGTGCAGGCCGGCCGCGAAAACGAAGTTCACCACGTACCAGGAGAGAATGATCGAGGCGAAACAGACAACCGCCGAGAGTGCCAGGCCAAAATCCTTGATCCAACCGATGTACCGAGCGTGAAGCGGAACAACGTAACATACTAGCGCGATCAGCGCCCCGACTTCCTTGGGGTCCCAGCCCCAAAACCGCCCCCACGATTCGGCCGCCCACCAGCCGCCCAGGAACGTTCCCGTGGCCAACAGCAAAACCGTGATTTGAATGGCCCGATAAGTGAAACGCGACAGCATCTTCAATGTCGAGCCGTCGCCCTTGCCAAATGCCAACAGTCCCAAGGTCAAGTTCCCAAGCCCCCAAGCCAAGGTTCCAGCCGCGTAGCCAGACACTATGGTCAGCACGTGCAATGTCAGCCAGTAGTTGGTTCGCAGCACGGGAGCCAACTGGCTGATGGTCGGGTCGAGCGCTAGCGGCAATTGATCGGCGAGTAGCAACGCCATCGCCGAGACGATGGCTCCGGCGATGGCAATGACTTTGCGGCGGTAGATCAACTCCAACATCAGGGCAAACACCGCCGACATGAGGGCCGCCCAGATCACGGTTTCGTACATGTTGCCCACGGGTGCCCGCCCGGCGATATAGATGCGAGCCGCGAATCCGTAAGCCTGCACGACGATCGATAAGATGTAGCATGCCAAGCCGGCCAAGTACATCGACCGCGAATTAAGCGGCATGCTGATCAGCAGCAACAACAGGGCCGAGGCCATTACGATCCACGACCAGAAAAACGGCTGCAAGCGGTTGTAGGTCAGCTCCCAGCGAATGGTTCCCGTGTCGTCGTCGACGGTTGTTTTGTTGACCGTGTCAATAAATTCGCCGGACGCTCGTGCGAACTGATCGGCACTGCCGGACTGGTAGGCTGCCGACAATTCGTCCCATTGAGCCAGCGCGCGGCCTACCGACTGATCGGGATAAGGATGGGCGGCCAACGCTTCGCCGTAGACGTCAGGAAACCGCGTCTCCAAGTAGTCCAGATGCAGCATGCGAAACTTGGGATCGTCTGGCCGGTATCCCTCGCTTTCAGCCAGAGTAATCGACTGTTCGAGCCGACCAAGGTCCGCATCCATGGACTCGCGGAGTACGGCATCAATCTCTCGCGATGCAGCATTCAACGCTTCGTCGGGACCGTTGCTCGCCTGTTCCAGGTCGAATTGTATTTTCTTAACACGATCGGGAGCGGCTAGGCTGGCAATCTGATTGAATATCTGCTTGGCCAGCGTGAAGTCACCACTGCGGTGTGCGGTCTGAAATTCCTGAATTCTTTCCGTCCGACGTTCGGAGAGCTTTGCGGCCAGATCGCGCAATGCAGACTTTCCTTTCCCGGACTCGACTTGGCCTTGAAACTGGACCAGCGACTGCTGATGCTTGGCGCTAAGATAGCGATGCGGATTTTCGGCAATGCGTCTTGAGAGAAAGACTTGCCACCGCGTGGGATCGTCGCGAAGCATTTTCAGCTCGGTGATCGAAAACCAGGCACTGCCGTCGGTCTTATCAAGGTCGATTAAGTGAATCGGATCGAGCGGTTTTTGATTTCCAGGTTCCTGCCCGAGGCGCGCCTTTTCGGCTGCCGCCGAATTGGGAATGGTGACGAACTGCTGGCCGACTAGCGCGTTGGTGTGCAGACGTGTTACTCGCCGCCCACGGATGGCGTCGTACAACACCAGTCTGCGAATGACCTGCTCGGCTTTCCGCTCTTCCACCGACATTTGAAAATGAGCCTTGCTGGGATCGGCGGCCCGGTGGTCGGCAACTTGCGAAAGCAGTTTGTCGAAACCGGGTGAGGAACGCAGTTCGGCTGGCGAAACGAACTTACCTTTGGCCCGCGCCTTGGCGGCGGCTTCCGGCAGATGAGCGAACACGGCGGCCCGCAGTCCCAGATGGCGGCAAAGAATAAACGGATATGACTCCCAATCGGGGAATCCATCTTGGGATGATTCGCCCTCGCTCGTCGCCACTGCCGACTTGTCTTGAGACAACTTCCAGGCCAGTACCAAGGCAACCGAATCGACCTCCTCGAAGCGGGCCTTTCCCGTAATCTTACGAACCGCCTCGGTGCATGCCGTTTCCAGTGGCTTGGTGCGACCGTCTTGGACCGGCAGCGAGTGCCAAGCTGAATAGTCGTAGTCTGGTACCGATACACCGTCATCATCCGCGGTCCGGGGGGCTGCCGAGGTGCCTGACATCGACATGTTCAAGACGACAAGAGCGGCCGCCACGACTGCCAACACCAGCATGGCGGCAAGAAACGCGAAGGACACGTGGCGATGGATTGGACTGAACGCGCGTCTAAGCACGGCGACGTTTCCTTTTGGTCTTGGGCCGCTCGTTACCGCTGTCACGCTCCGCGCCATCGCGTTTGCCGTCTTTTCTAAAGAAGTAGGCCCGCATGTAAAACATGCACGCAATGCCCAGCCCCACCATCAACGACCCAGCGTACTTCAATCGCACGCCGGGATCGCGACGCACGTTAAAGACGCTCAAATTAATTGGCCGCGCATTTTCGTCCATTCCCACGGAACGCCACTGCGATTGATAAATTTTGTAGCCGCGATGATACAGCGGTTCGTTAAGCCGGATGATGCGAGGTTCCGCTTTGATGTCCTGTTCCTGGTCTGATAGCAGGACATAGCTGGTTTGGCTGGCCGGCTGAGTCGAACCATGGTCCAACGTCTGTTCGGCGCGGAGCAACGTTAAGTCAAAGTCCAAATAGTGCCGGCTGGCATTGTATCCGGCGAAGTACTCGTCCGCGCCAAGCTTGACCGCCGTCAGAGAGTCGGCGGTTCTGCCGAGCCAAAACTCGGTCGATGCATCGTGCTTCCACAACCGACACCGAATCGCGGGTGGGGCCGATTCATCTTCCTGCCCCAACCGTCGCGTGACAGCCACGTAGTGCGGACGACGCTCGGCCCGAGGTAGAAACGTGGCCACGCGCAATTGCCAATTCTTGTTGTGCCAAATCGGCGTTGGTTGGTCGAGCTTGATCTTTCCCGATTGCTCGAATTCTAGCCCCTCGTCCGTGGATCCAGCGAACGTGCGGTAGTGAAGCTGGCTGTCGGAATCCGTGACAAACTGCAGCACGCCACGAATGCCGGAATCTTCCAAACTGATGGCCGGTTGCGGCTGATGAAACTCGGCGAGCTGTTGTTCATTGAAAGCGTGACCGACCACTTCGACTCGCGCCGAGCCGATGCGGCGGTTGTTTTGGTCCTGCGCCACCCATTGCGAGGGCAGTTCGCCAAACGAGGGTGACGCGAGCGTGAACTCGATTGCCGGGAACGCCGTCTCCGACGAATCGTCAGCCGCATAGGACGCGTGCCGCGCATGGGGCAAGTATTCGAGTACCTCGATGCGCGCGTTGGCCTCGAAACGACGCGACCAACTCCGGGGCCAAGGATGAGCCAGCCACGCCAGCAGCCGCGCGGGCTGTTCTATCGGCGGGGGAAAGTAGTCCGCGGACCTCCAAGGAACGGCGCCCGGCTGGAAATTGGCAACCAAACCTTCGTCGACCCTCGAACCTTGTCGCTTGACTTGAATCGTCTCGGCCATCGCCGCCGTGACCACGTTGGATTGATGATCGCCAAAACGGCTGGCGGTGAAGCTGTCGGAATCGACCAATACCATTCTGCCGCCGATGCCCGACAAACTGTTGATCATTCCACCCGAGACTAAGCACAGCAAGCCGACATGCGTGATCAAGAAGCCGGTTTGGCGCTTTTTCCAAGGCCATTTTTTGACCGCGGCAAACAGAATATTGACCCCCAACAGCCCCAGCAACAATGCGAACCACCACGTTTGATATACGAGTTGACGAGCGACGGCCGCGTCATACCACGATTCAATGAGCGTTCCCAAAAACAGCACTAAGGCAAACATCGGTAGAAAGATCACCGCGACCTGAAGCGAGCCCAACAGGCGCGACAGCCTGCGCGCGACAATCGTCCGTCGCGCGGAACTCGTTTCAATTTGCCTGTCGCGATTGGTTGTGGTCGACATCGGAGTAGCGAAATGGACGTTCCTGCTCGAAAGTGGCCGATCGCCCCGCGATCATGGCGTTTGTTTCACGGCGCGACCCACGACAACGTTGGTCGCTTATTCTAGGTACGTCGCTTATTCTAGATACATGGAGTCGATTAGTTGTTTGCAATTTCTGGCAATTACATCGCGACGCAGACTCATCTTGGGTGTTAGCTCGTTGCTATCAATTGTAAATCCACGATCCATGAGAACAAACCTGCCGATTTGCTCGTAGCGAGACAGCGTGTTCAATCGCTGCTTTATTCGCTCTTCAAACATGCACCGTACTTCTGGGTGTTCCAGCGCCTCCGCTGCTGAGGAGACAGGAATCTCAAGCTCGACGATGGCCGCCTTCAAATTGTCCGGATCGGGAACGATCAGGGCCGCGAGATACTTGCGTCCGTCGCCAACCACCATGGCCTGTAAAATCAGCGGATCCTCGGTCAGCATCGTTTCCAAGAGAACCGGAGCAACATTCTTGCCGCTCATCGTGACGATGATCTCCTTTTTGCGGCCCGTAATTCGCAAAAACCCATCGTCGTCCAGTGCGCCCAGATCACCCGTATGGAACCAACCGTCGCGAATGACTTCGTCCGTTGCCTGTTGATTTTTGAAGTAGCCCAGCATGACGTGTGGCCCGCGCGTCAGGATTTCGCCGTCGGGTGCAATCTTTACTTCCACGTCGGAGATTGAGACCCCCACACAGCCGCGTTTTGTCTGACTGGGAGTTGAAATCGAAATCACCGGAGAGGTTTCCGTAAGCCCATAACCTTGCAGCACGGGCATTCCCCGCTGTTGGTAAAAATCGTAGACGTGATCCGGCAACGCGGCCCCACCACTGCAGCAAAGTCGCAGGCGACCTCCGAAAGCACGCTTCAAGATGTCGACCACATCGGCTTTACCCGAATCGACAAGATGACGACGTACCTTGTCAAAAAAATAGGGAACACCATTGATAAGGGTTGGCTTGATCGTCTCGCAATCGGCGAGTACCGTCTCGCGACTTTCCGCAAGAGCCAACTGAGATCCGGCGGCGATCCAAGTGTAAATGTCACAGGTACGGGCAAAGACGTGACTGAACGGCAAGAAGCTCAAGCGGATGTCGCTCGAATCTTGCCGCAACTGGTGCATCGTTCCCAAGGTATTGGAGACGAGATTTTGCTGGCTCAACATGACTCCTTTCGGCTCACCGGTGGTTCCCGAAGTGTAGAGAATCGTGGCCAGCGATTCGGGCGCAACACGATCGAGGGCATCTCGCCAAACCTGCTCGGCCTGTGAACTCGAAACCTCGGCCCACCGATTTTCAAGCACATCGATGTGCTTACCGCCGATCATGACGTTACAAGGGTCGAACGACGCAAACCGTGTATCGCGGGGGAGTTCCTCGGCCATGACGGCCAGTTTTTCTGCTTGCTCGGGGCCGGAAACGATCACTACTTGGCCGTGGCAATGGTTGATCTGGCAACTGATCTGCGGAGGCGTCAACGGCGCGTGGACGGGAACATGGACTGCTTGAGCGAATTGAATGGCGAGATCGGACACAATCCATTCGTAGCGATTCTCGGCAACCTGAACCACCGCGTCGCCGGGCTGTACATCGAGCGACACTAACACGGCCGCGGTTCGCCCTACGTCATGGGCCAGTTGCCCCCAAGTCTTGGTGTGGAACTGCCCGTCGACTTTGAAATGTATCGCGGGGGTATCGGATTTCCGCGCGACACAGTCGGCGAGCAGAGACAGAAGCGTTGGGTGTGCGGTCTCGCGCATACGGGTTATCACCTTCCGTGAAGATGGCGACTCTCTCGGTGATTATACGCGTTCGAAGATGGTTGCGATTCCCTGTCCCGCGCCGATGCACATCGTCGCCAAGCCTAAATTGGCGTCCTGGCTGATCATGGTGTGAATTAAGGTGGTGGCAATGCGTGCGCCGCTGGCTCCGAGTGGATGTCCGATGGCGGTCGCTCCGCCGCGGATATTCACCTTCTGTTCGTCCATTTCCAGCATGCGGATGCAAGCCAGAGCCTGAGCGGCGAAGGCCTCGTTCAATTCGATCAGATCGATATCACTCAGTTCGACTCCGGCACGTTGGAGAGCCTTCTTGGTAGCCGGTACGGGACCCGTTCCCATGACCGAGGGTTCGACACCCGCCACGGCCGTCGCGCGCACGCGGACCAGCGGCTTCAAGCCAAGCGATGCGGCCGTTCCTTCGCCCATTACCAGCATTGCCGCCGCGCCGTCGTTCAGCGGCGAACTGTTGCCCGCGGTTACCGTTCCCATCTTGGGCATGAAGGCCGGCTGCAGGGCGGCCAGCGCTTCCAGACTGGTGTCCCGCCGAACGCACTGGTCGTAGTCGGCCAGAAAGCGATTGCCTTCTTCGTCGCGAGCGTAAACCGGAATCATCTCGGCTTGGAATTGGCCGGCGTCTTGTGCCGCCGCCGCTCGCTGGTGGCTGTGAAAAGCGAACTGGTCTTGATCTTCGCGCGAGATATCTTGCGTTTGCGCCAAGAACTCGGCCGTGATGCCCATCATCAGCGCGCCTTTCGACGTATGCCGAAACAGCTTGGGGTTGATATCGATCCCATGGTCCATGGGCAGGTGTTGCATGTGCTCCAAGCCACCCACGATCTGCACATCCTCGCTGCCGGCAACGATAGAATGGGCCGCCTGATTGAGTGCTTGCAGGCTGCTGCCGCATAACCGATTGATCGTGGCTCCGCCCGATTCGACCGGCAGCCCCGCCATTAACCCGACGATGCGGGCGATGTTCATTCCTTGCTCGCGGGTCTGCTGAGTGTTGCCGAGTACGACGTCTTGGATGGCGGCGGGGTCGATTCCGGTCCGCTCGACCAACGCCTTGATGCACTCGACGGCCAAGTCATCGCTGCGGATCTCGCGAAAGAACCCGCGCTCCTTATGGGCCCGTCCGATCGGCGTGCGAACGCAATCGACGACTACCGCGCTGTTGTTCGTTGTCATGATATCGGTGCTCTGCTTGTCTTATTGATAAAACTTGCCGCCCGTCTCGGCCATCTCCAGCAGCAACGAAGTGGGCCGCATTCGTTCGCCCAGATCCTCGAAAGGCTTGAGCATTTCCAAAATCTTGCTGGCTCCCAACGAGTCGGCCCAGTGCAATAATCCGCCTTTGAACGGCGGAAAGCCGAGGCCAAAGATCAGGCCAAAATCGACGTCGCGCACGTCGCGCACGATATGGGCTTCCAGCGCCCGAGTCGCTTCCAGCAACATTGGCAGAAACAGCCTGGCAGTGATGGATTCCGGAGTAAATTCGGTCGGCTCGCGCATGTAGATTGCGAGCATACGATCCAGGTCGGGATCGAGTTCCGGCCGCTTCTTGCGGTTGTTGTAAGAATAGAATCCCGCGCCGCTCTTCTGTCCCAAGCGGCCGGCCTTCATCAGCGCGGGCAGCACGGGCGACGCAACGAAGCGGTCGGGAAAGGCCTGCACCATGGTAATTCCGGCATAGATCGCCGTGTCGAGTCCGACCATGTCGAACAGTTCGATGGGGCCCATCGGCATGCCGAACTTCTTCGCCGCGCGTTCGATGTCTTTGATCGGCGCTCCTTCGCACAACAATTCCACCGACTCGTTCATGTATGGGAACAGCAGCCGGTTGACGAGGAAGCCCGGGCCGTCGTTCACGACAATCGGCATCTTGCCAATTTTTTTGGCATAGGCGACGGCGGTCCGGGTCGTTTCGTCGCTTGTTTTCTCGCCGCGAATAACTTCGACTAGTTTCATCCGCCGGACCGGGTTGAAAAAGTGAATCCCGCAAAACTGCTCGGGCCGCTGCAGATCCTCGGCCAGTTTCGTGATTGGAATGGTCGACGTGTTGGATGCCAGAATCGCGTCTTCACGCAGTTGAGGTTCAAGCCGCGCGAAGATCTTCTTTTTCACCTCGGGGTTTTCAACCACCGCCTCGATGACCAAATCGCAAGCGGCCAATTCCGCGTCCGCGGCGTCACCGTGCGTGATGTTCAGCAGAGGGCCGAACTCCACGGCGCGCTGCGCGTCGATTCCTTTCGTTTCCCGATTGAAGGCAACCTCTTCCAGGACCAGTTTCGCTCCCTTGGAAAGCGAATCGGCATTGGCGTCGGTGAGTACGACGGGAAGTTTGCGTTTGACGTTGGCCGATGCAATCCCCGCGCCCATGATGCCGGCTCCGATTACGGCGATGGTGCCAATGCTTTTGGGCTCAACATCTTCCCGATCGATGCCTCGATCCTTTTTGATCCGGTCTTGCAGGAAGAAAACATTCAGCAGCGCCGCGTTGACGGGAGAACCGAACAGTTCCGCCATGCCTTCGGCTTCCATCTGGCACGCTGATTCGGCGTCGAGGGCGACCGATTCCATCATTAATTCCAACGCCGCCATCGGAGCCGGGTATTGCCCTTTGGTTTGTTGCTGGATGTAAGCCGACGCCGTAATTCCCAAAAAGCCGTGTTCGGTTTCGTTCAGTTCGATGGGTTCCGCCCAGCGATCGCGATCCTTCAAATAGCGACCCGAATTCTGCTCGGCGCGAATGACGTTGGCGGCGGCGGAAATTAACTTATCCGCGGGTACAACATCGGAGGCTAGTTCCAGGGCGAATGCCTCGCGCGCACTGATCGACTCGCCGCCGGTAATCATCTCAATCGCATTGCCAACGCCGATAATGCGGGGCGTCCGCGCCGTGCCTCCCCAACCGGGAAACAACCCCAATTTGACTTCCGGGAAACCATATTCGGTCTTTGGGTTGTTGGACAGCACGCGCCGGTCACACCAGATGGCCAGTTCGGCGCCTCCGCCCACGCAAATGCCGTCGATCGCTGCGACGGTAACAAAGGGGCACTTCGCCAAGCGGCCGAATAGCGTCTGTCCGCGCCGGCAAATGTTGACGACGTCTTCCTTGGGTGCGTCCAGCGAAGCCGCGAACTCGCGCAGGTCCGCGCCGGCAATGAACATGCTCGGCTTGCCGGAGCAAATGATCAGTCCCGCCAAGTCGTCTCGAGTTTCAAGTTGATCAAGCTGCTGGGAAAACTCGTCAAGCACGGAACGCGACAGGATATTCGCACCCTTATCTGGCGCATCGAGGGTCAGCATGGCGATGTCGGGCTCAAGCATCGAGACGCTGATTGTCGGCGACGGCGACATGATCGATTCCTTAGGAGGAGAGTCAGAATGCCAGTGTTGGGCTAGACGGATCGGGACCGTCTAGCGGTACGATGAACTCAGCGAGGCCTCGACAAGTCGCGGTCGACAAAGAGGCTCATCGCATGACTTCATTAGCAGCGCCTAGAATGCTACCGCCTGGCGCGCGATGAGGAAACCCCGACGCCAATTCTGCCTGTTCGTATGGTGCGGGTCTCTATGCCAGACGGCTTGTTGAATTCGCCACACGAATAGAACAGAAGCCAAGAGGG
>JAJDEH010000411.1 GCA_029259935.1 Planctomycetota bacterium | reverse complement strand
GGCGAACGGGTCGCCTCGGCGTTTGGCAATACCTGCGGCAAGATTGGCATCTTGATTGCCCTGGCGGCGATCATTGGAAAGTGTCTGCTCGACAGCGGATCGGCCGATCGCATTGTCCGTTCGGCGATGCGCGTGGTCGGCGAACGGGGAGCTCCGGTGGCGTTCGTCGGCAGCGGTTTTCTGTTGGGTATCCCGGTCTTTTTCGACACGGTCTTCTATTTGATGATTCCACTGGGCAAGGCGCTGCGGATGCGAACGGGCCGCAACTATTTGCTGTATGTGCTGACGATCGTCGCCGGCGGCAGCATGGCCCATTCACTGGTGCCCCCGACGCCGGGTCCGCTGTTCGTTTCCGAAGAACTGGGCGTCAACTTGGGCATGATGATTGTGGGGGGCTGCCTGGTGGGACTGTTCAGCAGCTCGGCGGCCTTGGCTTACGCCGTGTGGACCAACGGGCGCAATGACCTGCCGCTGCGCGAGTCGCCCGATTTCGCCTTGAAAGATATTGAAGAGATTTCCCAACGCGACGACAGCAAATTGCCTCCGTTGAGTCTGGCGCTGCTGCCGATTTTGTTGCCCGTGGTGCTAATCGCCGGGTATGCGGTGGTCGATGCGTTTTCGTTGGTGTCCAGTGAAAGTCCCTTGATGCCGGTGCTCAAGACGCTCGGCAATAAGAACATTGCGTTGGCCATCGCCACTGTCATCGCCCTCGGTCTGCTTGTGTGGCAGCAGCGGACGAGCCTCAAAGACTTGGCTCCGTCGATTCAATCGGCGCTGGCTAGCGGCGGGGTGATCATTCTTATTACATCGGGCGGCGGAGCTTTTGGCGGGATGCTGCAACAGACGGGCGTGGCCAGCTTGATTCAAGATCTGCCCGATTTTCCGCCGGTGGTCATTATCATTTTGGCCTTCTTTATTACGACGGCGATTCGCACGGCCCAAGGTTCGGCCACGGTGGCGATGATCACGTCGGTCGGCGTGCTGAGCGGATTTGCGAACCCCGAGACGCTGGGATGTCACCCGATTTATTTGGCTCTGGCCATCGGCTGCGGGTCCAAACCGATTGCCTGGATGAACGACAGCGGTTTCTGGGTCATCTGCAAAATGAGCGGAATGACCGAAGGTGAAGGGCTGAAATACATTACGCCGATGAGCATCATCATGGGATTGGTCGGACTGGCGGCGACGATTGTGGGAGTGCTGTTGTGGCCCATGAATTGAGCCGACGCGGGATTTTGTCGCGCGAAGGGACGTACTGTGAGCCAGCAAACAGCCGTGCGGTCATGTCCGTCATAGACTTAGTGGGTGTAAGGGAATAAATTGTGGTGCAGGCGTCCCGCCTGCCTTTGCAGCCGAAACGTCCTGAATCAACGTCGGTCAACGCCGACCTTCGACACAACCCGGATACGGGTTACGATGCTATGCGAAGATGGTACGGTCCGCCCCTCGGCCTCCGTACCACCTTTCGCGCGTACTCTTATTTTTCACTTTTTGAAAGGAAAGCAATCGATGAAGCAACGCCATGCCGTACTGCTTCTTGCGCTGCTTGCCGCGGGTTGTACTCCGGGCGATTCGCCCGAGACCACCCTCACGCCGGCAGCGGGCGAGAAGCTCGTAAAATACCACGTCCCGGGGATGGACTGAGGCACTTCGTGAAAGGCCGCCGTGGAGGGCGCTCTCACAAAGTTACCGGGTGTAACTAACGCGAAAGTTGATTTTAGTTCAAGAATGGCTACTTGTGTTGCCGCCGAGGATTTCGACAGCGGCACGGGGCTCCAAACAATCAAGGACATGGACGATAAGTATTCCGATACGAAGGTCGTCGAAGGTTAGCGCGACTGGGTGAAGAGGACTTCCTTCTCGTCCCCAGTTGACTGCCGACAATCCAAAGGCCGCGGAAAATTTTCCGCGGCCTCTTTTATTGCGCAGGCTTCAACACAAGCGACACCGGCCCGAATGGTATCATGTGCTCGCGTCTTGCGCTCACCAGCGCGTAAACCAACCCGACGTGTAAGCGAGGGAAATCAATGTACGTCCCTCGCGCCCATTGGCGGCAAGTTGCCGGGAATTCCAATCAAGCGTTCCTTGGCCAACGGCCATGTTCACCGTAGCCTAGGGCATCGCCCTAGGAGCCGATGCACCGCACCCATTCTTTGGCTGAAGGCCATCGTCACGACGCGCGGCATAACGCGGGTGAATGGCTTTCAGCCAACGGGGCGAGGTTCCCATGCAGTCCTAGGGCGATGCCCTAGGCTACGGTGAATATGGCCGTTGGCCAACAAGAGGCCCATCGGCGACGAACGGTTGAAATTTCTTGGGCGCACTTTTCTCGTTCTTCGCTTCGACCTAGATCTACTAACGCGAGCGGCCTTCGACACTCGGTGTTCGCTGAATGGTAGAGGTTCGCGATCCGTGTTCTGACAATCGCGGCTATCGCATCACCCGCCCAGCCAACTCACTATTTTCACGGTCTGACCACCGACCGTCGAAAGGAAGCGAATTAATCCGGTCAGCCCCCCGTGCGCGAAGGCGAGTACGACTCCCGCGCTAAGAATGTTGGCCGTTGGCAACAGCAGCACGCAGAACAGACGGCCCGCCTGGCGGATGTCCGACTGGTTGGGATGGGTTTCTCGCAGAGTCGATGTGATGTGATAGGCGAAGGAAGCGCCAATTAGCACATCGCCAATCACGCCCAACGCGCCGGGGAAGAACATGAACACGAAAATCAGCGCCAAGCTGCTGGTGGGAAAAAAATAAGGGGCGATCGTGATCAACCAATTGCCCTTACCGACAAAGCTCATTTTTCCACCGCCCGTGGGGGTCGCGTGAATGTTCACGACGCGATGAAACGTCAACAGGGCAAACAGGGCATGCGTCAACTCATGTTCCAGCGCCAAGAAGAACGTAAATCGACTGCGACGAAACCAAGCCCACCACAAAGCGCCGTAGACAACCAGCCCGCCAAAAAACACCAGCATCGTCGCCGGCTGAGCCGCGATTCGTCCCAGCAACGCGAGCATCGCCGCAATCGCGCCAGGCAACAGAACCAGCATCAACAAGGCGGCTGGCCACTTGAGCCACGCGAATATCCAATCGATCCAGACACTGATGGAAACACGATTCTTCATGACGGTCCAAAAGACGTACGACGCTCGAAATCCAAGCCCCTGGCAGGTGTTGTTCGTTTCAATCCCGCTTATATTGCGACGATACTTTGTAGATTGACAAGGACACAACGTTGCATCCCGCGTCTATTTGGCGGCAACACTCTTCGCGATGCTGCTCAGCCCAACGATTTCAGCCCGGTCGCCAGCTTGCTTGACTAGGTCGCAAATCAACTTCACGGTTTCGAACTTGGGATCTTCGACGTACATGATCGACGGATGACAGAGAAAATCGAACACCGCCCGGTTCTCGATCGCCCACTCGACACACTGGCGAACCGACTTCAAAAAGTGGGCCAGCTTCCAACGGCTGGTGCGAAACGCGCCGACATCACTGACGGGACTCATGGGGATTTCTATCAGTCCCGTGGGGTAGGCGAATGGCTGCGCCTGCCGTTGCGCGTCGACAATGGATTGGAACACTTCGGCGGTCGGCTGTTCGCCCGGTTTGCTGCTCATGTGCGGGGGATATTTTGAACTGACCCAGGAAAAGCCTTCATCGAGCAACAAGTGCTGAAGGTCTTTCCGGCCGACAAGAGCCGCGCGCGAACCGCCTGGCGTGCGAAAGCCGTCGGCCTCGATCCCCGCGCGCTGTTTCATGGCCAGCGTGGTGATCCGAATGTTCTCGCGAATGATCTCCGCCGCCGTCCTCCCGCGCAGTAACCACGGCGATCGTTGAAAGCGGAATTGAGTTTGTTCCGGCTTTTCGGCCCACACATTCACATGGTCGTAGGTATGGTTACCAACCGGATGCCCCAACGCGGCGATTTCCTTGAGCCACTCAACATCGGCTTGCTCCAAAACGCGGCCCACACAGAAGAAGTGAATTAACTGGCCGAGGTCGTGGGTAAGACGCGCTGCGTCAAGCGCGTACTTTTTGGTGGGCTCGTTCAAGTTCCCTTTTTGGAAATCCCACTCCAATGTATCGCGGGTGGGATACATGCGGCTCATTTCCAAATCGAACGTGATCGCAATGCGTGCCTTTTGGCCGGACTTCTCTCCGCGTGCGTATCCCACGGTGCCGGCAAACGTCCCCGCCGCAACGCTGCCGAGCCAGGCACGTCGATTGAAGTCAGTGGACTTTCGTCGATTGGACATGATTCCGAGTTCCTTCATATTATCTTGTCTGCGTAGATGCCTGCATCGTAAAAGACGCCGCGATGCACCTAGATTATCACGGCCGTCGCTGGCCGATTCAATCTTTCCGTCCAGGATTTGCACTCGCGCGGTTTCGAGACAAGGCTTGAATCCAGGAAACGGAGGATCAACGACAGTCGTGCGAAGCACGTCTATTGCATCGACCCGGCAACGATCAGTCCGTCGTTTTCCGACCGCTGAAGCCGGCACCGGCCGCAACGAAATCCGCTTCCGTTGCCCTCATTTCGATCGGGCGACTGGCGACCGTGGTGCTGATGACGCGTTCATCGTGGAAGTTACTGGTTTCATCGGGTAATATGACGAAACTGCGGCGGGACGACCTCCTCTAAGTTCCAGTTTTGCACTAATGGAACGCTATCCGGCGAGAGTCGCCAAGTAGGTGAGCAGGCTGGTGCAATTGTCGGCGGGGGGCGTTGCGGGTGACACCTTTGATAATTTGTCTTCCCAGCTATTTCGGCGTAATGTCGTTAACATGTCGGCGAAACTCGGCTGTGATTTCCAGTAGTACCACGGTCGATCGGGGAACTGCAGATCGGCATG
>JAJDEH010000042.1 GCA_029259935.1 Planctomycetota bacterium | reverse complement strand
CGACGTCCTTGCGCATGGTTTACGCCTCGATAGAAAGACGATACTGCCAACCATTCCCAGGCCGCGCAACAGCGCTAAAAACCCACTGCTACTGCAGCCTGCCCAAACCTCGGCGATCCTGTGCCAAGGAAATTCCCTTTTTGCTGGGGACAGTTTACGCCTGGCCTACCAAATCAGAAAAGCAATTGACATGAGAATTTTGTTTTTCTGGCAACTACTTCAAATAAACGCAAGTTGGACACGTGGTATTTTATGCGACGTTTGGCCTTCACGCAGATGGTCTGGCAGTTTCCGCTGTTGTCTCTCTCTTTCCCAATGTGAAGCAAACGCCGATTGATAATGTGCGTGCCTCTGGATTCGTCATCTTGAGTGTCACACCGTCGACTCCCTGACGTCGTTCTGCCTTTTCCTCCTGACAATTCCATGCCGACACTCCTCGAAATCACGCACCTTGGCATCCTGTCATGTCGCCGACAGGGATACAACTACTCTGAAACCCACCTATCCGTGTCATCCCGACGACACCATGTCAGCTTTCCCCATCCAGGGCTTCATCACCAAAAAAGAAGTCGAGCAACTCTACGGACGCTCGCACCGATCGCTCACGCGTGACTTTAGTTCAGCGGTCAGAGTGGGGGATACCGAAGTCCTTGCAAATCTCAAGATCTACACCCGCGTCCACGGTTGTTGAGTTGGAATGTCACCGGTTCACCGGACGCATACATGACTGATGTCGTCGGACCACTAAAAGCCAAGCGGGTATATACCCGCTTGCGCGCCAACCAAGTGGTGAAATGTATCGCTATTAAATGAAAACAAGTGCTATGGATTGCAACGGTGTTTTTGGTTGTTTATAGTGCGAAAACGCCTAAGAAATGAGTGTTTTTGCAGGGTTCGGCGCTGCGTTCGCAATGCAGAGGTAGAGGGTTCGACCCCCTTCGGCTCCACTAAACATAAAACATAAAACCCGCTGAAACCTACGCTTAGGTTACTTGCCAGTGGTTGGCAGGGCTCGTTTTCACCGGCGCAATACGGTAATTACCGTTTTGGAGCATGTGACAAGGAGTTCGCAAATGCCACGGCGTACGCGATCTCTTCCAAAATAACGCAAGCGCAAACCCAGCGGTCACGCCGTCGTCACTCTTGGCGGTAGGAACTTCTATCTTGGCCCCCACGGCTCCCAAACTGGTCAGCGCGAGTACGACCGTCTCGTAGGTGAATGGCAACAAAACGGCTGGAGGTTGCCGTTTGCAGGTCACCACAGCGCCCCGTCCATGGCCGAGCTTCTCAGCGCATACCACAAGTTCGCGCGGGGCGGGAGACGCTGAGCTACGAACAATATCTGCTGGAGCTGGCTCAGCAGGAATGCGAAGTGCGGCGGGACGTGTTCTATCCCCGCAAGTTCGAGGATTCTTCGTTGATCTGCAGTGGTGTATTTCTGCACACTCACGAGTTGAGCCGTCAATCTTGTCTTCCGGTGTACGCTGCTGTATTGGTGTATTGTGAATTGTTGGGTTCGCCGCAAGAGCGTTTCAAGCGGGGCTTGAGGGCCACCGCCTGCCGTCGGACACTTTCGTTCGACGCAAACGACGAATCAACCATTCCGACGCCGCGCCCGTCGCGATCAGAATCACCAGGCCGACGGCGATGTCGCCGATTTGGGGCAGCCAGTGAAACTTGTTCCGACCCATCGACGATTCGTTCCGATACGCCCATGGCCAGCCATAGCCGTAGATCCAGATAGTCGGCAACTGGATCATGAGACGGACGGGATTGGCTGGCGGGCCGCCATATCGCTGCACGTAAAAGCAAATCAACAGCCCGGCCACGGCCATCAACGCCAACAGCGTGATGATGCGGATCCCGCAACCGTGCCGTTTCGCTATCGCTCCGTTGTTGATTGATAACGATGGTGCAACGGACTTCCCCTTGCTCCATCGATTGCTATCACATGTGAACTGGGTGGCTTGGACTGCCGACCGAGCGTTGTGTGCGCACCTCTGGACGATTAAGATTCGTACTCCATGTCAGTCGATCTTGGAACTAGACGGCATCCTCGACAATTCCCGAAGGCTCGCAAGCTAATTCTCGTTTTATGATATGCAAACTTCGACAAAATCGTTGACTGAAACGAAGACGTACCTAGTCATCGCTTTGTGATGCACGAGCAACAGATCAGGCGTCTAATCTCCCGCGTTCCACAATCCTTATGAAGTGTCCGACGTGCCAAAACGAATTGACGAAAATCGGTAAATTCTGGGTTTGCGCCGAACATGGTCAGGTCGTTCAGGGAACAGACGTATCTACTGGTAATAGAGTTTCCACTTCGCAAAACGTCTTTATTAGCTATGGGCGAACCGACGGGATGGAGTTTGTCGAGCGGTTAGCGTCTGATCTGACGCATCGAGGCGGTCATCAGGTTTGGTTTGATCTGCAAAACGTTGGAAAGGGTGGTTTGTTCGAGGTTCAAATCGAGCGCGGCATTCGGGAGTGCACGATATTTGCGGCCGTGATGAGCAAACGATCCTTGGCGGAAGATAGTGTCTGCCGGGACGAGGTCGTCTACGCATTGAACGAAGGTAAGCCAATTGTTCCTCTCCGTATTGATGCTGATTCCGAAGCGAAACCTTCGTTATTACTTGCCCGCCGAAACTGGATCGACTTTACAGATGACTATGAAAAAGCACTTGAGTTGCTTTTGCGATACCTTGCGGGAGACCAATCCGCCCTTGTTAGCCCTCGTCTACGTACGGTATCTGGCGTCGCTCCTTTGGACTTCAGTATCGAGATCGCTAGGTTTTATTCCGGATTCGCGGGCCGTGAGTGGCTCGGTACATTAATTGACAAGTGGTTGGAGGACAGCTCCAAACGCGTGTTGGTTATCGTAGGCGAGCCTGGAGTCGGAAAGAGTTCGGCGGCTGCATGGCTAAGTCAGACCCGCAAAGATGTTGTCGGGATCCACTTTTGTACCCAGCAAAACACCCGCTCTCGCGATCCGCATGAGTTTGTCGCTTGCTTAGTCGGCCAACTTTGTGCGAGATTGCCAGGCTTCGCCGACGCAGTGGAATTGAATCGTCCACACATTCGCCGAGCCACAGCATCGAACGCATTTCGCGAACTGATCATTGAGCCTGCCAATAAACTCGCGGAAATGTCAACTCGGCGACTGATTGTCATTGACTCTCTGGACGAGGCGGCAACCGTATCTGGCGAGTCGATTGTGGATGTCCTCATTCGACAGACACCGGATCTTCCCCGTTGGCTTCGGATTGTAACCACCACACGACCTGAAGAACCGATACTTGCCCGTAGTGGTAATTTGAATGTTCTCGAATTATCGGGTAGCCGCGAAGAAAATCGCGACGATTTGCGGCGGTTCATCGTTGCCCGGCTGAACGTGGAACCTCTTGCTAAAATCGTCTTGGATAAAGAGACAACGGGAGTTCGAATCGAAACTTTGGCAGACGGGAACTTTCTTTACGCAGGACTAGTGCTGGATGCCTTACAAGACAAATCTTTGACAGTTGGAGACCTTGGGCGCTTGACGCCGGGCCTATCTGTCTTCTACGGCGAATTGTTTCGGCGACGATTTCCCGAAAGGAGCAAGTACGCTCCGGAGATCGCAACGCTTACTAAGGCGCTCACCGTCGCTCGTGAACCGCTTTCATTTGATTTGCTTGTCCGTATTTCTGGCGTAGCACCGGAAGTCCTCAACGCACATCTTCTCGATCTCCGTGCCTATTTAAGAGTAGTTGGGCGAGGCGACTCCTCCACTTATTCCTTGTACCACAAGACGTTGGCTGAATGGCTCTCCGATCGCGAGGTGGCCGGACAATATTGGTGTGATCCCAAAACCGGACATAGGGATCTCGCTAACGCATTGTGGGGCCATTGGCAAGAAGATGAGTACGCTCTGCGACATTTGCCGGCACACCTCACCGGTTCGTGTGATTGGGACCGGCTCACCAAGCTGCTTTGTGAGTTGGATTTCTTGGAAGCCAAAGTAAAGGCGGGCTTGGTATTCGATCTTGCTTTCGATTTCCATACGGCGGTAGCCTCCCTGCCAACAGATCATCCCCACCGCAAAACTATACAATTAATCGAAGAAGCACTTTATCGTGACATTCATTTCATCGCACGTCACGTAGAAGACTATCCTCAATCATTATTCCAGTGCTTGTGGAACAAATGTTGGTGGTACGACTCTCCCGAGGCGGCCCAGCACTATCGAAATCCAAACGACGAATGTCGCGTCGAATATCCATGGCAGCAATCAGGCCCAAAGTTGTATCAATTGGTCGAATCGTGGCGCGAAGAATTCGAGTCTTTCCCAAACCGAATTTGGCTTCGCTCGATGCGTCCGCCGCCCTTTCCTCTTGGTGGCGTACTCAGCGCAAATCTGCACGGTCATCGTGGAAAAGTAAGGAGCATCTCCGTTGCCCAAGATGATTGTAATATCCTTACGGCCGGTGACGATTCATCGATCCGAATATGGAATCTTAGGAATAGTCAAGAGACGCTTCGACTCAACGGTCATACGTCGGGAGTTTCGACTACGGCCTATTCGCCGGACGAACAGAGAATCCTTACCGTAGGATCGGATAACACCGTGCGGACATGGAATGCTCACAACGGAATCGAAAGGAGTCGTCTGTTGATCGCGGGCGACGCGGTGGCAACTGGAAGATTTTCACCCGATGGAAGACTGGTGGCCTGCGGAACCAGTCGAGGTGATATTTCCGTTTACGAACTTGATAGTGAGCAGCTCAGAATATCTGTTCACGACCACGAAGATGCGGTGTTGAGCCTGGCTTGGCTGGCTGAAGACTTGATCGTTTCAGCATCGAGCGACAAGACCATACGTTTGTG
Source organism: Planctomycetota bacterium (assembly GCA_029259935.1). The sequence goes on along the minus strand of JAJDEH010000042.1, from coordinate 2,130 downwards.
GGACTTGTCAAGGCAACAACAACTAAGAAGCATTGTAGCCCATGACGCCGAAGTTTTCGCCATTGAAGTTCTCCCGGGTTTGAATCAATTCATATCGGTAGGAGCCGACAATACATTACGTCTCTGGGATAGTGCGAACGGAACTGAACTGAATTGTATCAAGAATGATGCGCCCATTTTTTGCGTCGCCGCGTCGCCAGATGGTAAGCTCATCGCATCTGGTACGGTTGATGGTCGTGTATGGGTCTGGGACGTGAGAACAATGAGTCGGCGGCATTCCATTGGGTGCGGTGGTGGCGCCGTGGTCAGTATAGTTTTCATGTCGGATGGAAGGAGAATTGTGACCGGGACATGGGACGGCACGGTTAAAATTTGGGATACCAGTTGTGCTGAGAAACAACTTGTCCTTCGAGGCCACGGAGAGGATGCAAAACTAGTTTCGTTCTCGCCCGATGGCCAGCGTGTTGCCTCAATAACCAATTCGGCAATTCTACGAATCTGGGACGTCAAAAGTGGTCGGGAGGTCGCGAACACTCACTGCAAAGAGATTACTGTTAGAGAACTCGGCTATTCAGACGACGGAAGAAGAATCATCGTTCGTGGGAACGATGGTTCCCTGGTATGCGATGCAGAAACTGGTTCCTTGTTTCAGACGACTCCAGGAGTTAATGACATCATTGGCGAAAGCCAGCGAACGACGGCTGCAGACTGGCGTGTTTTAACGTCGCGACAAGAGACCGTTGTGGAGTCAATTCGAACTGGCCGTCCTCAAGCGTGGTTAACTGAGACGATCGATGGACTAAAAGCTCACCCATCGGATCGCTCTTGGGCAGGAATCGCGCAGGGTCATCTTTACATGTTTGCACTCGAGGGAAAAAGTCTGCAATGAACACGATTTTAGTCGTCGACGATTCGGCAATTGATCGCACAATAATGGGGCGGATTATAGAGAAGGAAACAGGTGCCAAGGTCGCGTACGCGGAAAATGGCCGCACTGCGCTCGTGGCGATGGAGGACGGCCAATTCGACGTCGTAGTAACTGATATAAAAATGCCTGAGATGAACGGTTTAGAGTTGTTGCTGGAGATCAAAGAAAAATGGCCACAAGTCCCAGTTATTATCAAGACAGGTCACGGGACGGAAGAGATCGCGGTAAAGGCACTACATGATGGCGCAGCAAGTTATGTTCCCTACTCTGCATTGTCGGGGATGTTGGGCAAAACAGTGGAAGAGGTTTTGGCCGCCACCCAGCAAGATCGAACTGAAGCTGATTTTTATAACGAGATGACGAGCGCTTCTTTCACATTCTCGCTTACCGACCTATCTTCGTCGGAGTCTCTAGTCAAATACCTGACCAAACCGCTTATTGAAACGCAACTATGCGATGAAACGGTTCGTCGACGGATTAGGATCGCGCTGAGGGAGGCTCTAAAGAACGCATTCGAGCGCGGAAACATGGAGTTATCAAGCGACCTGTTGGAATGCGGCCAACAAGAATATTTCGCCCTTTTAAAAGATCGCTGTGACCAACCGCCTTACAAGGACCGGCGAATTTTCGTGGAAGCATCTATTGCTCCCGACCAGGCTAGGTACGTAATTCGAGACGAAGGCCCCGGCTTCGATACGGCGATACTTGCAGATCCGACTGACCCCGATAACGTCAGCAAGCCACATGGGCGTGGGAGCTTGTTGATGCAAGCGTTCATGGATGAGGTAATTTACAACGATGTTGGAAACGAGGTAACTCTGCTCAAGTATCGTCGCTCTCACTAACTATCAGTAGCTCCTGAGAGGATTGACAACGTCGATCGCCAAGATCACGCAGTCCGTAAGTGGCTCGAAGGACATGAATGAACGCCTCCGCCAAAACTGAATTGACGCGAAAGGATTCTTCGCATGAAGATGTTCGGCTTTGAAATAGATCGAGATGAACTCTTGAAGTTGAGCGAAGCGTCCATCCAGGCGAGCCCAGATGAGGTTCGTTGCATTGCGCATTGCGGACTTTTTAAACACGGTTGCTGATTCCATGGAGCAACACGGTAAGGATTTCGGACATGAGCACTTCCGAGACTATGCCAAACACCATGGTATTGGTTTAGATGATGCAACCGCCGATCTAATCGTGTGCCT
>JAJDEH010000410.1 GCA_029259935.1 Planctomycetota bacterium | reverse complement strand
CACCGGCCACGGCGACGAGACCAAGATGACGATCCAGATCGGACACGGTATGAGCCGTTGACTGCATAGCCGCATCAGCCCTATTCACCTTTGAAGCCGGGATACTTCTCGAAGAAAGAGAGTCCCGCCAAGAAGCCTGCTTCAAATGCGTCTTGGTTAACTCCCGCTCCAGCCGCGGCGGCTTCGGCCAAGAAGCCTTCAGGTCGCATGCTTTCCAAGAACTCCAGCGCGAACTTGATGGCGTGATCGTGGCCCAAATCTTCGGCGGAGGTCTGGCCTGACATCATTTTCGCGAGCCAATCGAGCTTTCCGGCCGAATAGGAATACCACGAAGACATTGTGCCAGCATAGGCGCTTACGGCCGATCCTTGTGGGTCTTCACCGAACGTGTGTACGGCCAACTCGCCGGCGACGCCATGCAGACCGTCTTCGGTGACTGGCGTGATGTGAAACGTCTTGTTGTCGAACAGCAGCCAGGCGTGCGCCGAGTCGAGTCCAAAGTTAGTTCGCTGACGTGGAACCAGCGCGGACAAATTCGGATTGTCTTCAATCGCTTGCCGTACCAGGCCGCGAACACGCGGGTTTTCGATCCTCGCCAACTCGGTCGTGGCATTGTCCTTGCCGACCCAGAGCATCGATTCGGGCCGTGGCGCGGGTTGCAGTTTTATCCTCAATGGAACGGCGGACTCTTTTGCAAAGTTGATTTCTGTCCGAAACGTCTCGAATCCACGGCAGCGGACTTCTACGGCAAATTTGCCGTACGCTTTCTTGATCACCGGCAAGCGAAATTGGCCATCCGCCCAGGAGACTCCCTCCGAAAGCGCGGCGCCGCCGCTTTCATTCAAGTCCCTAATCGTGATCTCGGCCTCGCCAAGGCCTCTCCCGCTCGTGGCCGATACGACTCGACCGGGAATGGTTGTTTGAAACCGCGTCGCCGGGGAGACAACCAGGGGGAAGCGGGCATTGTCAACGATAACCCACATGTTCATGACGACTTGTCGCGGACCCGATTTGTCTTTAATTTGCCGTGTCCAAAACCAACTTCTCCGCGGTGAGTTTTTCTCCGCGTAATCTCCGGCTACCCACAGTAACGGCACCTCGCGAACCTTGCCGTTCACTCCGATTTTCACAGTCGCCCGCTGAACAAGATACAGCTTCAACGGCTGGCTCTCGGTCTCGTTGTATTTCAAAAACCTGATCTGCGTAAAGCCTTGCTCCTTCAGCTCGCGGTACATTTTGCGACTGAACATCAGGTGTTGAACGCCTCGGTCGTACCGTCGCTGGCTGCACCACGTCGAAAGGAGGTCCGTGGATTCGACAGTTTTCGGCGGTATGTGAAATCGTTGTACTTGCAGTGGCATGCGGTTATTTTGCTCGTCCCATTCGTCGATCGACTCGTAGATCAGTCCGCCCTCGGGTGTCGCCGATTTGATTTCGTAGTCGAATCTAGTGAACGGGTTCGTCATCAGAGCTGGCAATGAACGATTCACCACTCGCACTCCGGGCCGAATGAGTTGGGCCAGCGAATCACTGATTTCGATGATCGGTTGATAGTCGACTTCGGTTTCCGCCAGAGGGCCCAGAAGCGTCTCCAGTTCTACCGACGTTGCGGAGAGCTTTGATTGATTGATGCGCTGCCCACCTAGGTTGGGCCACGGCAGCCCGGAGTCCTTCATCTTTTCCGCAAGCGCCGTGTCGATTGCTTGAAACTGTATTCCACCCTCATCCAGATGAGTGAATGCCACACGCTGCTTCTTGTCGATCGAAATCGTCAATCGAGCGCCCGGTTCTGTTTCCCGCGAAAATCGGTTCAGGATATCTTTGTAAGATTCAATGCGGCCGGGCGTCGACCATTTAAAGGGTGCCAAGTGTTGGCGAAACACTTCAAGGGAGGCAACAACCGGCGCGCCGGTTGCGTCTCGAAGAACTTTGGCTTCCAAGCTTCCCTCGAAAACGGAGCGTGTGACGGCAAAATTCGCCCTCGTTTTGTCGTCGCCGGCAACGTGGATGGTGTTGCGCCGCAGGTCGAGCGCGTGGGCGATGGGAGCGGTTTGATTGCCGCGATAATAAGCCGAGGCGATGATGACCCGAGGCTCGGTGAAGTAGGCGCTCGCTTCAAAGTGCGCGGTCATTTTCTTCAGGGCCGCGTCTGACTCAACCATATGCGACAGTGTCAAAAGATAGCCCTGAGCAAGATGCTTGGGGGTGTTTCGTTGGTTTGCCAACGTCCGCTCTTGTCGGAAGGCCCAGTTCGAGATGGTGCCGGGCAGCGCGGCAATGACGTGCGTATTACGCGTATCATTCTGCTTTTCGTATCGGGCATGGTGCCCCGTGTAGATTTCGCGTCGATAGATGGTTTCGCCCGTCACGCCAGGACCGCGGTGCCTGAAGATGAGCGATAGGGTCTCGTCGTCTGCCAGGCCGCAACGCCCTTGGATGCCTGCCGAGGACCTTTGAGATTTCGAGGCGCTGAGGCGCTGCAAATAAAATTTTTCGCCCCGGAATTGCAGGACGAGTGGATCGCCGGCGAGCGTCCGGGTGGGAAACGCCGCGGAAACGGCCTGTCGTTGTTGATTCGCTTGCACCTCGACTTCGATTGCCAGGCTGTGGCGCAGGTCCTCGGGAATCTCCGTGCCGGTCCATACCGGAGCAGCCTCTGTTTCGTCGGCCAGGACGGTGTCATGCCATTCGTCCGAGTCGGCAACTTGCACCCAAAACCTGTCGCCGTCGCGAGCAAAGCGAACGCGTTCTCCGCTGGACCGCAACAGAGCCGCCAGCAAATCCGCTCGATCCACCGAGTTTCCGGCCGCCGACCAGAGGGTTCCCAGAGGACCGCGCAGCGCCCCCTGATATGGCTCCGGAGCGATGTCCCGCTGAACGAACTGAATGATCCGCTCGCGATCAAATCCCAGTTCGGCGGCCTTGGCCCAGATGTAGTCGAACTCCCTTGGGGCAGAAAGACTTACGTGATCGGGCGGTGTCGTGGACGGCGTAAGAATCGCTTGTTCGGTTGAGGCCGCCGCGACACGGGGCGATGGCTTTTTTTCCCGACCTGCCGATTCGATCGACGAAGAAATGTGAGGCTTTACATACAACACGACCAGCACAAGTGCCAATGTCAGAACAGCGACCAGGAATCGTCGATCAAAGATGAATTTTGTCGTACGCATGCACACCTCGGAATAGACTGAGGCAGCGCCTCAGGCCGTGACGAGCTGTCGTCGGGGTGTGTGCCCCGCTCCCGCTTGGCCGCTGACCTGACTCAAATGGAAACCCTTAACCTGAAATGACATAGGCGAGCCAGGCTCGTCGCTCGACGGCAGACGGAACGCCCTGCCCCTACAAAATTACATCAGGATTTGGCCGCCAAGGCGGACAGAAAACGGTGACAACCGGGTCTCGTCGCTACTTGTGGGAGGACCATCGCTTATTGCCGGAAAAGTCGATACAATATTCGCCTGGCAGTGGAGTAGCCTGGACATGGTGTTTTCGGGCAACGCTGCAGCACACATTTTGAGGAATTGGACCAATGCCAGAAGGCACCATCAAGCGACTCACCGACAAAGGCTTCGGGTTTATCGACACGGGAAGCGACAAGGACATGTTTTTTCACTCGTCAAATCTCGAAGGAGTCCGTTACGACGAACTCCGCGAAGGACAACGTGTGTCCTACACCGAGGGCCAAGGCCCGAAGGGTCCGCGTGCTGAAAACGTCAAGCCCGTTTGAGCGAGTAACAAGGAACATGGCTCTTTGCGTTGAACCATGGCTCTTTGCGTTGAACACGGTTCCTTGCGTTCGCCGATGCGAATTTCCCCGCGAAATTCCTTCGCCGTAATCGCGCCGCTTGTGGAATGAAGGGGCGAGGTAACCAAAGAAGACGTACTTGGAATTGATAATGCCGGGGGGAGGTAGTTGAAGAGCGTTCGAAGGATTGGACCGACTGCCTCTAACCCCTTGGCAACCTCTGCAAGGAAAAGTCAGAACCCGCTAGATCGCCGCCACTGGATGGCCAGCGGGGATTAGGTTGTCGAGGTCGGCTGAAACGGAAAACGACATAGCGGCTTTCTGCTTCGCGACACGTTCAACAGGTCAGCGATCGTTGTATCGCCGAACGTGTCTTGGGCGGCTTGCGCGGCGTCATCCAGCATCCGGTGCAACGGACAGAGATTCACCCCGTGCAAGCCCAGCGGACATTCGTGGATGCGCCGGATCGGATCGACGGCATTGATCACTTCCAGCACCGTCAGTTCTTGTGGCTCGTTAGAAAGTTTGAAGCCCCCCTTTAGACCGCGCTGCGAATCCACCAGCCGCGCCCGGCTGAGGTTTTGCATTACCTTGGCGAGATAGCCGGCCGGGATTCGCGTCACTTCGGCAATTTGCGCCGTGGTGCGGGGTTCGTCCATTTGATCGGATAGATAGACGATCGCGCGTAACGCATACTCCGCAGTCTGAGAGAGCATCAGCAAAAGCTTTCGTTTAAGATATTTGGACCTTGACATCCTTAATATGCCTCGTACACTGAATGGCGTCAAGTGACGGTCCCCCTGGCACCACCCCACCTTACGGAAGTTCCTCTTCTGTTTTTTATTCCATGGCTGGCGAAGGAGTTTCGCCATGACTGCTTCAGTTACGCAACAGACTCTGGGCGAATTGGTCCGCGAGAACATTCGTCACGCCCAGGTTTTTGAGCGGTTTGGTATCGACTATTGCTGCCGAGGTGATCGGTCGCTGGCCGACGCCTGCCACGACCACTCGCTGGACCTCGACGAAGTCCGCCACGCACTGGACGGCAACGATGCCATTTCAAAAGACGCTCACGCCGATTGGACAACCGTCCCACTCGGACTGCTAATTGACGACATCGTGGCGACACACCACGACTACCTGCGTCGGGAATTGCCTCGGCTAGAGAATCTGATGGCCAAGGTCGCCGCGGTGCACGGGCTGATGTACTGTCATCTGCACGATTTCGCGCCAAGTTTCGTTCAGCTAGAACAGCAACTGCAAGCTCAAATGCGCCACGAAGAACAAGTTGTTTTCCCCCTTCTCAGACAGTTTGATCAGGCCGAAACGGAACCACAGCCGGCATGCCACGAGCAGGTATTCGGGCTGAAGGCCGAACACGACGCGGCCATCGAACTGCTCGATCGGATACGCCGCCTCTGCCGGGACTACACGGCCCCCGCGACTGCCTGTCGCACGTACCAAGCGCTAATGGCCGGGCTGAAGCAGTTGGAACAGGATCTGCATTTGCACCTGCACAAAGAAAACAACGTCCTTTTTCACCGAGTCGTGCAACGCGAATCCGCCGCCGTGCTTGCTCCCTAAAGCCAGCGATCCAGTGACGAACCACAAGGGCGTCGGCCAAGCAAGCGATTGCGCTACTGGTTCGCCCTTGGCAAACTCGCGAGAGGATCGAGTGGTGGTACATCGTCGCATGGGGTCGATGCCGAAGGCGTCGTGGATCGTGGCCGGCAAATCGCAGGCGTGGACTGAGTTACCAAGCGAGCTGAAGCCTGTTGTTTTCTGAGGCGTTTAGGGGGAATTCTGGTGCGGCGGTTTCCGAACATTTCGCTGCGCGCGGGGGCCGCTCCATACTTGACTCGCCCAGATGCTGGCGTCACCATGCTGACTGATCGGCCGTACCAAATTTCAAGACAATCTGTTTGCGCTCAAAGCAATGGCTCAATCTGATAAGTGCTTTCTGGCAATCGATCTGGGTGCGTCCAGTGGCCGCTTGGTCGCGGGGCTGTTCGACGGCGGCACGCTGCGATTGGAAGAGATCTATCGGTTCGAAAACGGCGGGGTCGTCGCGGCGGACCGCATGTATTGGGATTTGTTGAACATCTGGCGGCATCTGGTCCAAGGGTTACGCGCCGGAGCAACCGCCCACGGCGATCGCATCGCCAGCGTGGGCATCGACACGTGGGGAGTCGACTTCGGCCTTTTGGGGCGAGGCGACGAGATCCTCGGCAACCCTTTTCATTACCGCGACAGCCGCAAAACGGGCAGCATGGAGCGGGCTTTTTCAATTGTTCGCCGTGAGGAAATATTCGCGGAAACGGGCCTGCAGTTCATGGAGTTTAATTCCCTGTTTCAGCTCTTGCAGTTGAAGACGGACAATTCACCTCTGCTGGACGCCGCCGAGTCGCTGCTGATGATGCCCGATCTGCTCAACTGGCTCATGACCGGCGAAAAAGTAAATGAACGGACAAACGCTTCCACGACGCAGTTTTACAATCCGACAACTGGCGCATGGGCCACATCCCTGCTAGACCGCTTTGAAATTCCAACTCGGATGCTAGGCCAGATCGTCGATCCGGGAACACGGCTTGGAACGCTGCGATCCTCGCTGCAAGAAGAGACTGGTCTATCGCGAGTCGATGTCGTCTTGCCGGGCACGCATGATACGGCCAGCGCGGTCGTCTCCGTTCCGGCCACTAGCAGGCCGGGTGCCAAGCCCGATTGGTGTTACATCAGCAGCGGCACGTGGTCGCTGATGGGCGTGGAAGTTCCAGAACCGGTCGTCAATGAAAAATGCTTGCGGCTGAATTTTACCAACGAAGGTGGCGTCGGCGGCACGACTCGGCTGCTCAAGAACATCGCCGGCATGTGGCTCGTGCAGGAGTGCCGCAGAAGCTGGAAGCAAAGCGGAAATGATTTCGACTGGGAACAACTGGTGAAGCTCGCGGACGCCAGCCCGCCATTGGTTTCGCTGATCGATCCGGATCACGTCGGTTTCGTCAGCCCGCGCGACATGCCGGCGGCGATTCGCGACTTTTGCCGCGAATCCGGCCAGCCAATTCCGGAAACCGAGGGCGCGGTCATTCGCTGTGCGTTGGAGAGCATTGCTCTGCGGTATCGCATGGTCCTGGGCTGGCTCGAAGAGCTGGTGGAGGGCCGCCTCGAAACGATTCACATTGTGGGCGGCGGCGGACAAAACCAGACGCTGTGCCAGATGGCCGCGAATTGCTGCAACCGCCGCGTGGTAGCCGGCCCCGTTGAAGCGACCGCCATTGGCAACATCATGATGCAAGCGGTCGCCAGCGGCGACGTCGGCTCGCTGGCCGAAGCGCGACAGGTCATTCATCGTAGCTTCGATGTGCGGGACTTCGTCCCGCAACAGCCCGAGCCTTGGGATCAGGCGTTCGGTAAGTTCCAAGCCCTGGTGAATGGATAGTTTGGTGATTGATTAATTCAGAAGGCGTCGGACTTGGCGGCCCTTCTATTAACTTGGAGCAAGCAGATGGTTAACGTAGGTGTCGCCGGCATCGGCTTCATGGGCTGGATTCATTGGCTGGCGTACAAGGACGTCGCCGACGCCAACGTGGCGGCGATCAGCACTCGCAACGAGAAGCGCCGTGCCGGCGATTGGACCGGCATTCAAGGCAACTTCGGCCCTCCCGGCGAACAGGTCGATCTATCCGGAATTCAGGCTTATTCCGATTTCGGCGAAATGCTGGGCGATTCCAAAATCGATGTTGTCGACATCTGCTTGCCGCCGCACAAGCATGCCGAAGCATCCATCCAAGCACTTGAGGCCGGCAAGCACGTCTTTTGCGAGAAACCGATGGCGTTGTCCGTCGAAGATTGTGAACGGATGGTTGCCGCCGCCGAAAGGGCCGGAAAGCAGATTTTCATTGGACATGTGCTGGCCTATTTTCCCGAATACGTAAAAGCCAAAGAAATCATTGACAGCGGCCAATACGGCGAGCTGTTGGGCGGAAATTTCAAACGCGTCATCTCCGACCCGACTTGGATTCCGGATTTTTACGACCCGGCCACCGTTGGCGGGCCGATGCTCGATTTGCATGTCCACGATGCACACTTCATTCGCCTGCTGTTCGGCATGCCGAGCGGATACTCAAGCCAAGGCCGGATGCGGGGGCAGTCGGTGGAGTACTGCAATACGCTGTTTCATTTTGACGACCCGTCGTTGGTCGTCAGCGCAACTTGCGGAGTCATAAACCAGCAAGGACGCGCCTTCACGCACGGCTTTGAAATTCACCTCGAAAAGGCAACTCTGCAGTACGAGTTTGCGGTCGTGGACGGGAATCCGGATTTGTTCATGCCGCTAACGGTTTATGAGCCTGACGGCAAAGTGCAGCGGCCCGAGTTGGGAGATGGAGATCCCGTTCATGCCTTTAAGGGCGAGATCCAAGAAGTCGCCAACTGCGTGGCACGCAACGAGCCCTCCGCGATGCTGTCCGGCGATTTGGCGCGAGACGCGATCATCATTTGCCAACAGCAAACCGAAGCGGTCCGCCGCGCCGGCCGAAACTAGCGAGCCGGCACGCCGAGTGTCCGCAAAAGCAACCCTTGCATGGCCGTCGTTGGTCGACCGTCGTTGACTTTCTTCGGTAGACGCGACGTGTCAGATTTGTTGTCAACGGCGGCCCACGACGAAAATGACTGCCGTTTGTCACGGTCGGTCTTTTAAGTAGAATGATTCCCGCAAACAAACCTAACAGTCAAGCGGTATTCGTCCCTCGAAAAAGTGGGTATAATGCCAGTTTGGTCAGGTAGCTCAGTTGGTAGAGCAACGGACTGAAAATCCGTGTGTCGGCGGTTCGACCCCGCCCCTGACCACACCGAAAAACCCCGAAAACTAACTTGTTTTTGGGGTTTTCTTATGCGCCGTCTGGACCCTCGTCGTGATAGTCCCGCACAAGTTGGGTGTTTCGCCCGATCGGGATTAGCAGCCTGTTGAGAAAGTAGCCCAACGCGTTTGCGTGGCAGGTCACGCGTCGGAGACTTGGCGAGATTCAATCCTCGCGGACGCATCGGGTTACAAAGTACGGCTTTATCATTGGGGTGCTAGACCTGAAAGACGCCAAGCCGAAATGGTTCCCTCTTGGCATGCCGTGTCACGACTTGCAGGGATTGGATGAGTACCTGGCGCGTGCTGGCCGGGTCGATGATGGCGTCGACCCAGCCGCGAGCCGCTCCGTATTGCACCTCCGTCTGCCGGTCGTAGTCTCCGCTCACTTTATCACGCAGCGCGGCCATTTCATCGGCATCCACTTGATGGCCTTCGCGCTGCAAGCTCTTGACCGTGATGTCGAGCAGCGTGGAGGTGGCCTGCTGGCCGCCCATCACCGCGCAGCGGGCGCTGGGCCAGGAGAAGATGAAGCGCGGATCAAAGGCTTTTCCGCACAGTGCATAGTTGCCCGCACCAAAGGACCCGCCGGTAATGACCGTGATTTTGGGAACGCGGCTGTTGCTGAGGGCGCTGACCAGTTTCGCGCCGGCCTTGATGATGCCTGCCCGCTCGCTGTCGCGGCCCACCATGAAACCGTACACATCTTGCAGGAAGATCAGCGGCAGCCAGTCTTGATTACAGTTCATGATGAAGCGAGCCGCCTTTTCCGCGCTATCCACGTACAGCACCGAACCGAATTGATAGTGGCCTTCGCTGTCGGTCACGCGGTGATGTTGATTGGCGACGATTCCCACCGGAAAGCCGGCTATGCGTGCGGTTCCACAGACAACGGTTTTGCCGTACTCGGCTTTGTATTCGTCAAAGCTTCCGCCATCCACGATGCAGTCGATCACGTCGCCGACTTCGTACTCTTGCTGGGGATCGACATCAACAACGCTATAGACATCCGTGCCGGGGCGGCTTGGCTCGACAACTTCGCCTCGCGAAAACGGCGAATCGGGAATCTCCGAATCAGGCTTGGCATTGGAAACGAGATGCCGCAGCCGTTGCAAACATGCTTCGTCGTTCTCTTCCTTGTAGTCGATCGTGCCGCTGACGGCCGCGTGCATTTCCGCTCCACCCAGTTCTTCGCTGGACACCTCCTGGCCAATCGCACTCTTAACCAACGCGGGACCGGCTAGATAGAGGCCGGAGCCCTCGGTCATCAGCAGCTTGTCGCACAGCACGGGCAAGTACCCGCCGCCGGCCACGCAATTGCCCATGATGGCGGCCAATTGTGGAATTTCCGCCGCCGAGATGACGGCGTTGTTGCGAAATATGCGGCCGAAATCGTCTTCATCGGGAAAGACGTCTTCCTGCAAGGGAAGAAAAACCCCGGCCGAGTCGACCAAATAAACCAGCGGCAACCGGTTGATGAAGGCGATCTTCTGAGCGCGAATCACCTTCTTCGCCGTAGCGGGAAAGAACGCGCCCGCTTTCACCGTGGCATCATTGGCGATGATCATGTGCCGACGATCCTCAATCCAACCCACACCGGTGATCACTCCAGCCGCCGGCGCGCCGCCCCAATCGTCGTACATTTCATGGCCGGCCCACAGTCCTAGCTCCAAAAAGTCGGAATCGGCGTCGATCAGTTTGGCAATCCGCTCGCGCGCGGTCCAGCGGCCCTTTTGATGCTGACGCTCGATGGCGTCCGGTCCGCCGCCGAGTTCAATTTGCTGGGCCACTTCCGCGAACTGTTTTGTAAGCTGAAGCAAGGGCGATTCTTTGGGGGCGGCTTTTTTTGACATGTGAGAATTCTATCGGGACAAGATCGCCAAGGCGAGATCGACTGCTTCTTAACTGCGGCAGCCCCCAGTAAACTGAACACCATGTCTGAAGGTGACTCGTTTTCCGTGACCGATGACCACAACCGCCGGGCCTGGGACGATATGGTCCGTTCGCGCGACCGATTCGCGCGGCCGGCCAAGGATGAAGACTTTGCCGATCCGTTGAAGACGGTGGATGGCCCGGGCTGGCTGGGCGGAGATATTCGTGGGAAGCGGTTGCTGTGCCTGGCCGCTGGCGGTGGTCGACAAAGCGCGCTGTATGCCGCCGCGGGTGCCGCCGTGACGGTGGTCGATATCAGCCTCGGCATGTTGCAGCTCGACCGCGAAGTTGCCACGCAGCGAAAGCTGGACGTTCGCACGGTGCAAACGTCGATGGACGATTTGTCGATGTTTGCCGAGGGCGAGTTCGACATCGTAATTCAGCCCGTCAGCACATGTTATGTTCCCAAAATCGGACCCGTTTATCGCGAAACCGCTCGCGTCACGCGGATTGGCGGCCTATATGTCAGCCAGCACAAACAGCCCGTGAGCCTACAGGCAGATGTAAAGCCATCGGCTCGCGGCTATGAATTGACCGAAACCTATTATCGCAGCGGCCCCTTGCCCGGCGTGGCTGGCAGCCGGCTTCGCGAAGAAGGCACGCTGGAGTATTTGCACCGTTGGGAAGACATGGTGGGCGGGCTGTGCCGCGCGGGGTTCGTGATCGAAGACCTGATCGAGCCGCTGCATGCCAGCCCCGATGCCTCGCCAGGTGAATTCGGACATCGGTCTGCCTATGTGGCTCCCTACGTGCGGATCAAGGCAAGGCGAGTCGCGCCCGGGAGTTGGGCCCGCGGGTCGGCGGGGATCGTCACGACTTAGGTTGAAGCCGATGGTTGGCGGGCGGGGATCATGGGTCGTTCGTCATGAACATTGTCAGAGCTCTTGACACTCGCGTCGGCGACCGAAAGGACGATACATCCGAGTGTCACCGTCGCGGCTTGCGTCGCATGCACCACCATGAACGCCTGTCCGTGATCGACTAACTTGCTAATCAACAGGCCGCTCGTGATCACGGCCGCCACCACGGCAAGCAGGCGCGCTAGGAGCTTAGTTTGGCCGCATCCCAACCAGAGAGAGGCAACGGCGGTTAGCAGAAAAGTGAGACCGTAAGCGGCGAGTTCACCCGGATGTTGCCAAGGAAACTCCATCCACCGCATCGCGCCGCACAACATCGCCACGAGCGTCATCCATGAAAACAGCGCGGCCACATTGAATTGCCATCGGCGAACGGGTCTTTCGATTTGGTCTTGAAGCGGGCAAAAGATTGAATCACAAACGGTGTTCAACCTCCACAGCCAAAGCGGAACGACGACCAGCCCCGCAAGAATTCCCAGCACGCAAAACCACTGGGAAACGCCCGGCTGCGTGCATGCTTGGAGACATCCACTGCCCCACACCAGGCAGCCCGCCAGCAACATGAGCCGAAGCACGAAACGCCCCCGCGCCAGCACGAGCCAAGCCGTGGCAAGCGTGACTTGTCCCAGAATTGCGCCCAAGAGCAGCGTTGTGGATAAATCGGGGAAGCGGCCGGCCTTGGAAAGCAGCACCAAGTCGATCAAGGCCGCCGCAAGAATGGAGGCCGTGAGGAACAGCGCCATTAAAATCCTCTGAGTTTTCATTCTTTCTAGTTTGATTGTCTGTCCTGATCACGCCACACATCCTTGCCGACAGAGTTGCATTTGGGGCGGGCGCGGTCCAAAATAGACGGTCTCTGCGGATTATTCGGGGCATATTCCAGGGCTTTTTCGAGGAGTGTCCCGTTGGCTGAATCACCTTTCCAGCAGATCTGTTGTTGCATGGGCCAGCCGGTGGCGGGCAACCCGACCCAATACATGATGGAAAAGGCGTTCGCCGCGGCAGGGCTCGACTGGCGCTACCTCACGCTGGAAGTCGCCCCGGAATCGCTTGCGGCCGCCGTCAACGGCATGAAGGCCATGGGCTTTCGCGGCGGCAATTTTACGATCCCGCACAAAGTTGCCGTCATCGAGCACTTGGATGGCCTGAGCCAAAGCGCCGAGCTGATCGGAGCGGTGAATTGCGTCATTCGCGATGAAGAGAAGCTGATTGGAGAGAACACCGACGGCAAGGGCTTTGTCGAGTCGTTGCGCGAAGTAACTGATCCGTCGGAAAAAAAAATCGTCATTCTGGGTGCAGGCGGCGCGGCGCGGGCCATCGCCGTCGAATTGGGATTGGCCGCGGTGGCTGAAATCTCCATCGTCAATCGCACTGCCGAACGTGGCCAGACGCTTGTCGATCTGCTTAACGACCGCGTGCAGGTGTCGTCCAAATTGGTTCATTGGGAAGGCGATTTTCAAGTTCCGGAAGAAACCGACATCGTCGTCAATGCAACCTCGATCGGCCTAGGAGATGCCGATGCCCGCGTACCGCTCGATATCCAGTCGTTGCGGCCAAATCATGTGGTTGCCGATGTGATCTTTAACCCGCCCGAAACCAGGCTGATGAAGGACGCCCAGGAGCGAGGCTGCACGACGCTGGATGGCTTGGGCATGCTTGTGAATCAAGCCGTCAAGGGATTCAAGATCTGGACCGGCATCGCCCCGGAAGCCAGCGTCATGCGGGAAGCGCTGGAAGAGTATTTGGAACTCTGATTCCGTGGTGGGGCCAGATCCTCCCCTTTGCCAAGGGGGAGATAGAGGGGGTTGATCCGATGCATAGCTGCCGAAGGAGGATCGTTATCGTTGGTCGCGCCGTTGGCGGGTTTCAAACCGATCCCACGGCAACCCGGGCTTGTACCACCCTTTGACGATCTGCCGTTTTCGCAGTAGTTTAGCGGTCTGCCACATTGAATTAATCTACCGATCTGGTGATAAGGAGACTGAATATGAGCATCGTGGGACAAACCGCTCCCGAGTGGAATGCGGCCGCTTACGTCGGCGGCGAACAGAAGGACATCAGCAGCGGCGACTACAAAGGGAAATGGTACGTGCTGTACTACTACCCGCTCGATTTCACCTTCATCTGACCGACTGAAATTCGCGAATTCCAGAGTCTTCTGGAAGATTTCGCGGATGACGGAGTTTCCGTCATTGGAGCAAGCACGGATTCCTTCTTTAGCCACAATGCTTGGTTTGGCGACCGAGAGATTTTTCCCAACGAGATCACCCATCCCGTCATCGCGGACACGAATCATTCCGTCAGCCGGGCATTTGGCGTACTCAAGGAAGACCTAGGGGTTTCTTATCGCGCGTCGGTCATCGTCGATGATCAAGGTGTGATTCGTTCAATGAGCGTGAACGATCTTCCCGTGGGACGTAGCCCCAAAGAGATTCTGCGAACCGTTCAAGCACTGCGCAGCGGCGGCCTGTGCGGATCCGATTGGAATAAGGGCGACGAGTTTGTTGCTTAGTTCGCTTGATCGGAGTTAACGATGAGCCGTTTGGAAACCATCGACCGCGACAACTGGCGAGACTTCATCGGCTCGCCGGTCGCGGTGCTGGTGCTGGGCAAGATCGATTGCCCAGCCTGTAATGCTTGGAACGAAGAGTTGACTGCGTCGCTGCAAGACGACAGCCAGTGGCCGACCGTACGCTTCGGCAAATTGGAACTCGACCGCGGCGGTATGTCCGAGTTCAAGAAGGAAAACGGCTCGTGGCTGAAGGACGTCGATGACTTGCCGTATAATGTGATTTACATCAACGGCGAAAAGACGAAGTCGTGGATCGGCTCGGGCGTCGATCGGCTGAGCAACCGGTTGGAGCGGATTCTTTCTTAGTACGTGGCGCGCTTCCGTGCGTGCCAGCACAAACGCTAATACATGCCCTTCCTGCCGACGTCATTGATCTGGCCGCGCGGACGTTTGGGGACTCGCTGCGCGCGCGGTCCTAGGAGGCGTCACCAGTTTTGATCGGTCCTTTTAGGACTTTAGGACTTCAGCACCGTCTACTCGCGATTCTCCGCGACAACCTCTATTCGTGATAATCACGTTTATTCGAGATCAATTGCCCGGTCTTGCTGATTTCCAGGTCGTACGGCAATCCGTCAACGAGGACATCCACTTGATGAATGCCGTTTCGTGTACCTGCTCCGTAGATGATTCCGTTGGGAAAGGCTCGTTGCGCGGCGGCTTTGACAACCTGTGGAAGACGGGCCAGACGTTGTGTCTGATTATCGAGTGAGTTCTTGAGTATCTCGCCGCTTTCCGTCAGGCCCACGTTATGCACTTCGTCGCCTTTTACGATGTTCACGTAGTACGCGGAACGCCCGTACTTAGGACCGTAAAGATCTTGATGCACGTGGACGATAACGCCGCGCGGGTGGGAGTTTTCCACGGCAGCAAGAACAGGGGCGGGCAACTTGCGGACACTTGTAATGTGTCGCGCCGCCGAGGTTGTTGAAACGGTTAAGTCTTCGTCCTGATCCGAAGCATCGCGGTCGTGCCTTAGGATGCGGCCCGATCGAGTCGCTTCGACGGTGCTAACTCCTCGTGGAGTGTCGATGCGAATGTGAAAAATCCCGTCTTCGTCCGTGGTCACGGAGGCAACCTTGCCCTGAGGGTAGAGCTTCTTGACAGCCGCCACCGCACTTGCCGGAAGCTTCACGGCGTTTTGCGTAAGCCCCTGGACTTTCCCTTGACTCTTATTGCTAATGACACGGCCGGAAGGTGTTACTTCCACTAGAAAATGTTCCTGCTTGACGCTCAGGCCGATGTTGTAGAGGCCGTCTTCGTCCACGTTAGCTGTGAGGACTTTTGCCTGGGGATGCAGAGTCTGCAAGCTCTTGCTGACCGACGTCGGCAATTCCACATTGGCTGATACCGTCGATGTAACCAGTCCGAGAGCGACGACGGCCAAGACTAGTCGGTCCAGTTGATGAGCTCTATTTAACATTTCATTTCTCCAACGTAGGGAATTGCGAGTTATTTTGGCGCGGATGGGTCAATATTCGATCTTGTCTGAGTTCTTCCACAGGTTGAACGCGTCAAGGGAGTTCGAAGTCGTTGCTTGAAAAACACGCAGACCGGTGTAGTTTCGGTCTTTAAGGTCGGTTGCCAGCTCGCGGTAGAGTTGCAAGTCGGAGAAATCGACACCGGGCTCTGCCGCATCGAACCGAGTTGCCGCGAACACAATCGTATTGATTCGCGCCCAGCGAATCGCCGCGTAGCACATGGGACATGGTTCGCAACTGCTGTATATCTCGCAGTGTGACACCTCGCCCGGCTGTGAAAGTTTGAGCTGGGCGCTATCGCGGCGGATGTTGCCAAGGTTAAACACGCCTAGCTCTCGAGCCACGGTCCGAACTGCATTGACCTCGGCATGAGCCGTGGGGTCGAGGTTCTTGGTTACGCGATTTCGACAGCGCCAGTAGCGGATGACTCGGTTGGACTCGTCATCAATCTGAACGACCACTGCACCAAATGGTCCGCCGCCGTCCTTGACCGACAGATGGGCTTCTTCGCAGGCCATCCGAATCCAACGATTCTCGCCGACCTCGACCCCGCGATACAGATTGTTCTTTTTGATGTTTTGTTGCTGGCACAAGTACTCATGGCGATGATTCGAATCCTTGCCTGAGCACACGGGACAAAGTGGGTTTGAGCCCTGTTCTTGACGGTCGTGATGAAGTGGCTTCGGCACTCCCTCATAGGCGTCGCCCGACTTGAAAAACGTTGTCGCTTCTGGTGGGGATGCCGAGATAGTTTGCAAGTCGAGTCCAGTCGAAAACAGATAGCAGCATGCGAGGACGGCTGCAAATCGTGTGGAAGAGCGAAACTGCTTCGTACGGAAATTCATTCTTCTTACCGTTTCACTGTTCGGAGGGGTCTAGACTGCGCCAGTCGGCTGCTACGGAAGCTCAACAAAACGGTAGCTCGCAGAACCCGCCGAGTAGAAGAATTCCCACGCGTGAAGGGAGCGTTGTTCGGGTGGGAGGGATTGTGCTTGTTGTGCCCGGGTGCCCCGCCAAATAGTCAAGACGAAATCGAAAGAGAGGCCGCGATCACAGTTCGAAGCTTCTAGACGGACCCGCCATTTCGGGCAGACCACCACGGTCAAGCCAACTGACTCGTTGCGTGTCGAACCAATATTTACAGACATTGCGCGGCGCGAAGAAGCAGAAGAGCGGCGCGTTGCCCACCTCAGCCGATTGCAGCTTCGAAGTCACCTGCCAAGCGGCCGAACACTTCGCGGGTCACATTCGCGGGAATAACCTCCCGTACCGATCCGGCGGTCTTGTTGAATCGACAGAGGCTAAGCCCCTGGCGATTGGCGACCACTTCGTAATAGCTGGTCCCATCCTCGTCTTTGCAAGGCGGGTTGGACCGCATTTGCAAAGTACATGAATCGGCGTCCGACTCAACTAGAGCCAACGGCTCCAATAGGTAGCTAACGCGCGACGCCAGTCCGTTGCACAGCTCTTTCAATTGGTCGATCGTGGCGGATTGCAGTTGATCGTTCCGCAGTTCAAACGAATTGAACGCACAAGCGATCGAATCGACCTCGGTCACCTGGCTGGTCAGGCGTCCGTTCGAACTCTCCGCGTCAAGTTTTCCGCCTCCGAGGGAGGACAGCCGATCAAGTTCACTTTCGATTTTCTGTTTGAGGATCATGATTATCCCCCTCAGGCTTCAACCGATTCTTCGGTTTGGGACATGGTTGTTTCCGTTCCATCGAACGAAATCACGGTGACGCATCCATCCAGTACGGTTTCAATATGCGTGGGACGTTTCCAAAGCATGTACAAGTTTCGCAGCGTGTCTTCGGCATACGATGTCTTCAGTTCCACGCCGTTAAATCGATGCTCCAGGAACAATTCGCCGCGGTTCTTGTAGTTGCCGTCCCTGACATAAATTATCGGCCGTCCCATGTTGGTGAGATTAAAGAGCAGTTGTTGTTTCACTTCCTGGAACTTGCGGCTCTCGATCTCGTAATAGCCTGAATCATCGTTGTAGCCGAAGGAAAAGAACTTGAAGCGGCGGCAGAAATCGAGCGTCAGAAACTCGTCGATGAAGGTCAGGTCATTGTGAATCCGCCGCACTTCGAAGATCTTCTCACGGCCCATACCTGCCTGGGTATTCCAGTTTGCCTTGGCTTTGTAATCATCGCACCGGTCGTAATCGTCACCAAAGCAGCCCCGATTCCAGCGATCTTCGATGTCGCGAAATAGTTCCACGCCCAGCTTGTAGGGATTCAGCCGAGTTTGCGATCCAGCCAGCGTGCCCGCGCAGTGGTCGGCGTAGCAGATGAGATCGGCGGGCTCGATGCCGTGGCGAGTCATAATGGTCGAATGCCAGTACGTAGCCCAACCTTCGTTCATGATCTTGGTCATGCCTTGGGGGGCAAAGTAGTACGCCTCGTCGCGAATGATCGACAACACGTCCAACTGCCACGGCTTGAGCGGCGCGTGGTTCAGCACGAACAGCATCACGTCGCGCATCGGCTCGGGTGGTAGCTTTTCTTCTTTTTGCTCAAGAGTGCGGCGCCGGTCTTCCAATTCTTGTGCCAGTTTTTCAGGAGGATTGACGAACGAATCCATATAGTCCTTGGCTTGAAACTTGGCCGGTTGCAGCTCGTCTTCTTCGCCAATGCCGCGAAACTCATATCGCGTTTGATCGTCGAAGCGCTTGATGAACGGAGAATGGGGATCGATCAAGTCTTCCACGCTAAGGCAGGCGTCGATGAAGGTCTCGACTTCTTCCACGCCGAAGCGGTCCATGTAGCGGCGAATTCGGTTGCCGTGATTCGCCATCTCGTCGATCATTTTTCGATTGGTTTTGCTGAACCAATAGTTGCACTTGAAAAAGTCGCAATGGCCATAGACATGCGCCATGACCAGCTTGTGATCGGTGACTCCGTTGCTGGCCAACAGATACGCGTAGCAAGGGTCGTTGTTGATGACCAGTTCGTAGATTTTCTGCAGGCCGTAGGAGTAACCCTTTTTGAGTTGTTCGTACTCCATGCCGAACCGCCAGTGGGGATACCGCGTTGGAAATCCTCCATAAGCGGCGACCGCGTTCAGTTGGTCCGCATCCACGACTTCGAAAACCGTCGGAAAGAAATCCAATCCGTAATCGCGAGCGTGTCCTTCCATTTGGTCTTGAATCTCGACCAAATCGGGCGGCAACGGGCGAAAATGATGTAATGCGGTGACCATGTGCATTCCTTGTGTGCAGCGGTTGCTGCCTTAGGCCGCGCGGGCTATTTCAAAGCGGCTTTCATCCATGGTTCGAATCACGTCCCACAAACGCGGATGCACCAGGCAAAGTTGCCAACGCGCCTTTTCAATCGCATCCCGCTCGTCCACCGCCTCGACAATGACGGTGTCGTGGCCCACGCGAACCTCGTACTTGTTCAAATCGGTTTGCAATTCGTTGTCGTTCATGATTGTTTCCCATCTGGTTACTTCATCAATCCACCGAACTTCATTCCATCTCCGTGCTAAGACTTACTTACTTCCCTTTGCCCAAAAATGTCTTGATCGAATCGAAAATCGCTTCTCGATCGGCGATTTCAGAGAGCACCAACGTGTCGTGGCTCTCGCCAAAGCGGCCTTCTAGAAAATGGATGTACTCGCCGCTGCCGTAGGGGCTCTCGACCTGGCCGTAGCAAAACAGATTGCAATTGGGCAACAACCGTTCGTCCAGCATCTGCAATGCGCCTTGGCTGTCCTCGCCCCAGTTATCTCCATCGGAAAACTGAAAGCAATAAATATTCCACTCGGACGGGTCAAAGCTTCGCTCAATCAAGTCGGCCGCCACTTTGTACGCCGAACTGATTCGCGTGCCGCCGCTCTCGCGCGTGTGATAGAACGTGTGCTCATCCACTTCCTTGGCCGCCGCGTCGTGAATGACGTAGCGCCGCTCGACTCCGTCGTATTGGCTCTTTAGCCAAGTGTCGATCCAAAAGGCCTCGGTGCGAACAATCCGTTTTTGCTCGTCCGTCATCGATCCGGAAACATCCATCATGTAGACGATGACGGCATTGGCTTGCGGTTCAACGACCGTTTGCCAACTGCGGTATCGGCGATCTTCACGAATCGGAACCACTCTTGGCGAGCCCTTGCGGTACGTCCCTTCCGAAACTTGTCGCCGCAACGCTTCGACGTAGGTTCGTTTGAAATGCCGCAGCGATTCGGGCCCGACCCGACGGATGCTGTTGTATCGCGACTTCTCTTGGTTAATGTTGGCCACGCCTTTCGGCTCGATGCGGGGCAATTCCAGTTCGTCGGCCAGCAGATCGGCAAGTTCTTCCAACGACACTTCGACTTCCAGGGCGTGACCGGCCGGATCGCTGCCGGCCTGGCCGGTTCCCTCACCCTCTTGATCGCCCCGCGCGACAGGCTGGCCAACCTCCCCGTCTCCCTGGCCGACACCGCCCTGGTTGCGGCCATAGCGAAAGTGCGGCACGTCGAGCTGGGGAACCGGAATGCTGACGAGGTCTTTTCCTTTCCGACCGATCATTTCACCGTGCGTGACGTATTTGCGAAGATTCTCCCGAATCTTGCCGCGCACGATTTTCTTGAATCGGTTCGTGTCTTGGTCGATTTTCATCACCATGTGGATTTACCTGTCCTAAGCATCATGGACGATCGATCGAATTACGGATCGCGAAATTTCTCCGCCAATTAACTGGCATCCTGGACATCGCCACGCGCGAAAATGCTCGCCACGTAATTCAGCACGTCCGTCGCACTTTCATCGTTGTAGCCATAGTCCCGAATAAGGCGGCCCTTCACGACATCGATCTTCTGCTGCGTGTCCTGGTCGACCACGTTGGAAACCAGGCTGGTGAGTTTGATCGAGTCCTTTTGATCTTCGAATAATTTCAGTTGCAGCGCCTTGTACAGGCGTTCGTTCGTCTTGAAATCGAACGTCTTGCCGTCGATCGACAAGGCACCGATGTAGTTCATGATTTCGCGGCGGAAGTCGTCCTTACGGCTTTCCGGAATGTCGATCTTGTCTTCGATCGAACGCATCAGCCGCTCGTCCGGTTCCTCGTATTGGCCGGTGAATTTGTTCTTCACCTTTTCGCGCTGGGTGTACGCCTTGATGTTGTCGATGTAGTTGCCGCACAGACGTTTGAGGGCATCTTCATCGGCGGCGATCGCGCGTTGCACTTCGTTCTTGACAATATTCTCGTACTCTTCCTTGGCCACGCCCAATAGCTCGCGGTAACGCGTCCGCAGTTCGTCACGGGTGACCAAGGAATGGTGCGTCAGTCCGGCATTCAATTCGTTCATGACCATGAACGGATTGATGGAATTCGAATCCGGATGCGCGACCAAGGCGTTGGAGATCTTGTCCTGCACGTAGCGCGGCGAAATGCCTTGCATGCCTTCGCTGATCGCTTCGGCGCGAAGTTCCTTAATGTTCTCTTCCGTGAAGCTTGGCAACGACTTGCCGTTGTAAAGTTTCAGCTTCTGCAGCAGCGTGAGACCTGCGTTGTTCGGATCCTCGAGCCGCGTGAGTACCGCCCACATGGCGGCGACCTCGATGGTGTGTGGAGCAATATGCTTACCCTTCACTTTGACTTCGTTGTAATCCTTCTCGTAAATTTGGATTTCATCCTCAAGTTTCGTGACATACGGAATGTCGATCTTGACGGTACGGTCGCGCAACGCCTCCATGAACTCGTTGTTCTGCAGCTTGCGATATTCCGGCTCGTTGGTGTGCCCGATAATCACCTCGTCGATGTCGGTCTGGGCAAACTTCTTCGGTTTGACTTTGTGCTCTTGGCTGGCGCCCAGCAAATCGTAAAGAAACGCCACGTCCAGCTTGAGCACTTCGATGAACTCAACGATACCGCGATTGGCGATATTGAATTCGCCGTCGAAATTAAACGCCCGCGGATCGCTGTCGGTGCCGTACTCGGCGATTTTTCGATAGTTGATATCGCCTGTCAGTTCGGTCGAGTCCTGATTCTTTTCATCCTTCGGTTGGAACGTACCGATTCCGATGCGGTCCTGCTCGCTGAGAATGACGCGTTTGACGCGCACGTCCTGGATGAGACGAGTCCAGTCGCCGTCATACTTTTGCAACCGTTGCGCGTACATGAATCGACAGAACGGATCCAGCTCGCCAGTGATCCGGACCTGAAAATCCTCGGGCCCGCGACCGTCGTTCAGGCTGGCCATGACGTCGGGGCGAAAACGCTCGGGAATGAGGTGGCATGGCTCCTCGTTCATCGGGCACCAATGGATT
>JAJDEH010000409.1 GCA_029259935.1 Planctomycetota bacterium | reverse complement strand
CTTCCCGGCCTTGATGAAAATAGGTGAGGGCTTCGTGGTCGAGCCCCAGTAAATGCAGCATCGTGGCGTGAATGTCATGGACGTGTGCTTTGTCCTTGACTGCCTCGAAACCAAAATCATCCGTCTCGCCATAGCGCGTGCCGCCTTTGATTCCCGCGCCTGCCAGCCACATGCTAAAGCCGTACGGGTTGTGATTGCGACCGGGAGCGTCTTTGCCCTCGCTAAACGGCATGCGGCCAAACTCGCCGCCCCACACAATCAACGTTGAATCCAACAGGCCGCGTTGTTCAAGATCCGTCAGCAGCGCGGCGATCGGTTGATCGACTTCGGCACCGTGCCGTCCGTGATTCTTCTCGATGCTCTCGTGCGCGTCCCAAGTATCTTCCAGGTGTCCGCCGCCCGAATACAACTGGATGAACCGTACACCCCGCTCGACCAAACGGCGCGCGATCAGGCAGTTGCGGCCATACTCGTCGGTCGGCTGTTTGCCCAGTCCGTACATATCCTTGGTTTGCTGAGTCTCTTGAGTGAGATCGACGGCATCCGGTGCCTCGGACTGCATTCGATATGCCAACTCGTAAGTCTGCGTTCTGGCGGCGAGCTCGTGGCCGCCCGGTCGCTGCCGCAAGTGCTTTTCGTTCAGCCTGGCCAGAAGATCCAGTTGCCTGCGCTGCGCCTTCCTGTCGAGGTGCTGGGGCCCCTTCAAATCCAAAATCGGATTCCCGACCGGCCGAAACAACGTGCCCTGAAATGTCGAAGGCATGAAGCCGCTGGACCAGTTGGGTTGTCCGGAAATCGGTCCGCCGCGTTTGTCGAGTATCACAACATAGCCCGGCAAGCTTTGATTCTCGGTTCCCAGGCCGTAGACACACCAGCTTCCCATTGATGGCCGACCGATGAATGTACTGCCGGTGTTCATCCCGACCAGCGCCGACCCGTGAGCATGGCTATCGGCTTGGCACGAATTGACGATCGCCAACTTGTCGGCATGTTTGCGGACGTTTGGAAAATAATCCGAGATCAGCAGTCCGCTTTCTCCGCCCGGCCGGAACGGCCGCCAGTTAGGCGTGAGGAAGCCCACCTTGCGCCCGCCCGAGTTTATATATTCCTTGTCGGGCGGCAATGTTTTTCCGGCGTATTTTTCGAGCGCCGGCTTGTAGTCGAACGTATCGACCTGGCTTGGCGCTCCGTTCATCATTAAGAAGATCACGCTCTTTGCCCGGCCTGCGAAATGAGGAGGCTTCGCCGCCAGAGGGCTAGCGGACTTGGCCGATTCCTGACCGTGAAGATGTCGCGCGAAGAACCCGTCCTCTTGCAACAGGGAGGCCAAAGCCAACCCGGCGAATCCGCCACCCATCTGCCACACGAACTCGCGTCGCGTTTGTCCGCAAGGGAAAAATTGCTGCCTCATCATGCTTACACCTGCGTTAACGACTCGACGATAGCCATCGATTCCGGCTACACACCGCGGCTACTGCCAGCTAGGAACCAATGCTCCCGCGGAAGGCTAGGCATGATATTGTAGGCGACAAGATTGGAAGTCGCGACTAAAAAGCATGGATCCCCGTTTGAATCGGAAGCTGCAATCGCAAAGCCTTCTTGCCAATCTCGGCATGAATCGCAGCCAACCTGGCGGCTGGGTCAGATGCGTCGTGATTGCCCAGGGGTGTGTCGGTTTGATCGGGCTCTACGGTGCCTTCCGTCTTTCCCGCGGAGGCGGGAACCCAGGAGAGGCAGGAAGGCTTACGGTGATCCGATGCCCGTGTTCCCAACCCCAGGAGCCGTTCAACCAGCCGCATGGCTTCGATCAACCATCGCTGAATTGAATCTTCCGCCATTCCTATGACGCTGTGGTACGACCTACGCCGACTTATCCAGCTTTTCGACCTGATTCAATTTGTTGTAGAGCGTCTTCAAGCTGATGCCCAACTCGTGGGATGCATCGGGCTTGTTGCCGTCGTGGCGTTCGAGCGATTCGTGGATGGCTTGAATCTCAAGCTCGCGCAGCGTCATCGGCCCCGCGCTCAATCGTGGCCCCGTAAGAGTGCGTGAATTAAAGTGGTTCGGCAGATCTTCCGCAGTCACCGGCGGATGGTCGCAGAGGATCGTGGCGTGTTCGATGACGTTGGCCAGTTCGCGAATATTGCCCGGCCAAACATGCGCCTCCAATGCCTCGATCGCCTCGGGCGTGAACAGCCTCTCCTCCGACCGCACATCATTACGAAAGCGGCGATAAAGATGGCTGGCCAATTCAGGAATGTCGTCCACCCGCGATCGAAGCGGCGGCAATTGCAGTTCAAACGTATTGATACGGTACATCAAATCTTCTCGGAACTCGCCTTCCTCGACCATATCGACCAAGCTGCGATGCGTCGCGCAAACCACGCGAACGTCGACTCTAAACGACTCGTTGTCGCCAACGCGACGGATCTCGCCGCTCTCCAAAACTCGCAGCAGCTTGGCCTGCATGGACTTGGGGAGTTCGCCGATTTCATCCAAAAACAAAGTTCCTCCGTGGGCGACTTCAAACAGACCGACGCGATTCTCGTCGGCACCCGTAAACGCGCCTTTGCGATGTCCGAACAATTCGCTTTCAATCAAGTTCTCGGGCAACGCCCCGCAATTGATCGCCACGAATGGCTGGTCATGCCGCGCGCTTTGTTCGTGAACCGAACGGGCGACCAGTTCCTTGCCCGTCCCGGTTTCGCCCAGAATGAGGACCGTCGAGTTGGTCGGCGCGACTTTGGCGACCAAGCGTTTGACCTTGTCCATGGCCGCGCCGCTGCCTACCAGTTTCGTCTTCCCTTCGGCCCGTTCGAGCAAATTTTTGACCGCCCGGTACTTGTTTTTTAGTTCGCGTTTGTCGGCGACCCGCTGCAACAACGACTGCAGTTCGACCAACTTGCAGGGCTTGGTGAGATAGTCGAACGCGCCGTGACGCAGCGCCGCGACCGCCGTTTCCAGCGAGGACTTGCCCGTCAGCACGATGCCCTCGGTTTCGGGCGCGATTTCTTTCGACTTGGCGATGACCTCGATGCCGCTCAGGCCCGGCATGTCCAAATCGACCAACACGCAGTCATAGGTGTTGCGTTCTAGCGCCGCCACGGCGGTCAGCCCATCGGGACAGGTCGTCACTTCGTGCCCCATGCGCGGCAACTCGAAGCTCATCAATTCTTGAATCGCTTCTTCGTCGTCGGCGAACAAGACTCTCAATGAGTTAGGCGACTTGGTATCTTTTTTTAGTTTCTTTTTCATTTTGTACCAGGGGCAGGTTGACGCGGAACGTGGATCCCCGGCCGGGGCCGTCGCTGTTCGCGACAATCGTTCCGCCGTGTTCATCAATGATGCGATAGGTAATGGAGAGCCCGAGCCCCGTTCCTTGGCCGTTGGGACGACGCGTAAAAAACGGCTCGAACAAGTGCTCGCGGACCTCTTGCGTCATTCCGCAACCGTCGTCCACGAATCGAATTTCTGCTCGACGGCTTGTCTTCTTCACGCGGACTTTGATCGTGCCGCCGAGGTCGAGGCAGTCCAGTCCGTTGGTTAGCAGGTTCAGGACGACTTGTTTGAGTTCCTGTGGGTTGACCGAGGCGAACACGGTTTCAGTGCATTCGAATTCGATGTTCTTTTCCCGATACTTTCCCAGGTGGCGCACCATCTCGATAACGTTTTCGACGAGTTCGCCGAGCTGCGTGTTTTGACGGTCGGCATCGCCCATGCGTGAGTAATCGAGCAGCCGTTCTGTAATGCCCTTGCAGCGAAAAGCCTCGTCCTGAATGCGTTTCAGATATTTTTTCAGAATAAAAATCTCTTCATTGGAATCATCGTCGGGAAGCTCGTCGTCGGCCAAAATGATGTCGTGCATCCGATCCTCCAAGGACTCGGCTGCCCAAGCGATCGTTGCCATGGGATTGTTGATCTCGTGCGCGACTCCCGCCGCCAGAAAGCCGACGCTGGCGAGCTGTTCGCTACGAATCACTTCTTTAGTCCGCTGCTTGACTTGCTGGTCCAGGTCGTCGCGGACTTCCTGAAACCGAGCCGTCATATCATTCATCGCGGCCGCCAGTTCGGCGACCTCGTCGTGCGATTGAAGCTGAATGCGGTGATCGAATTCGCCTCGAGCCACACGCCGCGAACCGTCGATCACCACGCGCAGCGGCCGAAAGATCCAAACATGAAACATGTACGCGGCCAGCAGAAGGAGCAAGATTGCCGAGATTGTCGTGATCCATGACAGGCCGATCCAAGTGCGGTACTGGATACGGGCTTCCTCGGCAAATCCGTACATCCGTTCCGTCATGATGCCGGGCAACATGCTGGTCAGACTTTGCAATTTCTCCAGCTCGTTGTCCAGCGCGAGCGCCATGTCCTCGTCCAAGACCCAGTGCTCCGACGTACTCAACTCGTCCAGCCGGTGCAATGACTCTTCGATTTCCTGGACGGTCTCGCGCTCTTTTCTTATGTCGGCAAAGCCCAGTTCTTCAACTTGGACGGTATCCAATTGTTCGCGATATTGTCTCAGCGATTCGTTCACCGCCAACAGATCGAAGTGAAATTCTTCTCGCAAAAGCTGTGGATCGAAATCTTTTGGTTCGTCGTTCGCGGAGTCTTCGTGCTCCAAATGGTCGTCACGCAAGAATGGACCTTGCAACTTGACTCGCCCAACACCGGTAACTTCGGCATAACGAAGTTTGCTTACCGTGACGCGCAGCTCACTGACGTTCTTCATCAGATCCGCGGTCAGCGGCAATTCCGTGGCCCGCTCGCGCACGCTTTTCGTAAGCAGGCGGAAGGCGTACACGCCCCGAAACCCGCTGATCGACAGCGTCAGCACGATGAGCAGCAGCAGGGCAACGCCCAGCAGCAATTTGTAAAGAATAGGCCAGCGAGATAGCACCGGCGACCTCCTTGTCGCTCACGCGGGAACTTGCTGCGGTAGTGGCAGTCGTTTGGAACCTGGGCCATCCATTGCCCATGCTGGCACCGCGGAATTAGCGGGCCTGTTTTCGTTACGCCGCCGCCTGGCAAAAAGTTCGTAGAGTGTAGCAGAGCGACCAAAATCGCGGCAATGGCATCTGATTATCGCGCAACACCAGTAACCACAAGACTTTGCCGCTTCAGTAGTAAGTAATTAGAATGTCCGCCCGCGCGGCAAATTCACCCCTGATCGACGTTCAGCCGAACGCGATGCCAAGCGTTAAACATATAGCCCTTCAGGTTCCAGGCAACGGTGGCAGGTTGACTCTGCCCGGTCGAGTCAGTGGCGCGGGTGATGATCTCCGTGGTGTCGGACTTTATGGAGACGCGGCCCTTCCATAACCGCCAGCAAAACGGTTGTGCCACCCGATCAAACTCGGCCTTGGTCCAGGTTTTTCCTCCGTCGGCCGACAGTTCGACGGTGCGGACCGTCCGCCCCGGCATTCCGGGCGCGAGTGCGTATCCGCTTACTTCGATGGTCCCTGTTTTTACTTTCTCGTTGGGGCCCGGCAGGCAAGTCACTGAGTTAATCGGAAACGATTCCAAGGGCGACGCGGCGGACCATTCATCGGCGGTCCCCTCCCGCACCAGCTTATACGCAGTGGCCACATAGTGATTCGGCGACGGCCGATCGCTGACCACGATCTTGCCCAGCCACTTGACGCTACGGGCACCGATGAATCCGGGGACGACGGTTCGCATCGGAAAGCCGTGGTCCGGCGTGAGCCGCTGGCCGTTCATTTCATAACACACCAGCGCCCCCGGCATCTTGGCCCGGTCGCCCATGGCTTTCGTCAGCGGGATGGATGCACCAAACGGAATGACGCCGCTCTTGCGCTCGATTTCGTCGATACCTTCAAACCAGACGTGCTTCGCGCCGTCCTTGACGCCCGCTTTCTTCAACAAATCGGACAGCCTCGCCCCGCCCCAACTTGCGTTGCCGATGGCCCCTGCCTGCCAGGGAACTCCGCTGATCTGCTTGACAAGACTATGTTCGCTGCGGCGATTGCCGGCGCAGGTCATGGTCGCCACGACCGATTGCTTTTTGAAATCGCCTTTTAGTTGCCCCAGCGAAATCTCCAGCGGCTTGTGGACCATGCCGGAAACCTGCAAGCGAAACGACGACAGGTCCACCTTGGGGACCGGCGCATGGCTGCGAACATAAAACCGCTCGTTCGGCGTAATCCAAGATTGAACGAGATCCTCCAAGAGCGGCTCGGAGTTGCGAGGCGTTTCGGTATGGACTAGCAACCGCGGCGGTTTTTCTTCCCATGCATTCGCCGCGGAACCTCCCACAATGATGGAACCGGCGACACCGCCCAGAACCAAAAACTGACGGCGCTGGATACCGGCAACAAGCTGGAGTTCACGGTTATTCATCGAGTCGATCCTCATGCGGATGTGGGTCTGGATTCACTTTCGCAGCGTCAAGAGATACGACAGTAGATCGCGAAACTGCTGATCGGTCATTGTTTCACTCACGTTCGCCGGCATCAAGGATAGATTCGTCTTTTTCTGTTCTTCGATTTGCTTCAAGGGAATGCTGATTTCCTTGCCGTCCTTGTCGGCCAGAACGAGCTGTGCGCCTTCCTTGCGTTTCACGAGGCCGCTGATGATCTGTCCATCTTCGGTGATCACGGTGGTCGTGCGAAAGGCGACATCGACGTTGCGATTGGGAGCCAAAATATCTTCGGCGATGCGGTCCAACCCGCGATTTCCGATGCCGTCGAGGTTGGGTCCGACTTGGTTCCCCTTGCCGCCGACTTGATGGCAGGCGGCACACTGCTTTTGATACAGAGCCGCGCCGGCCGCCGCCGAACCAAGTTGCCGTCGATAACTCTGCTTGCGCTGGCCGATCAAGGCCGCCGTTTGCTCGCTTTCGTCGGGAAGTTGCGCAATCAGCTTGGCGACGCGGCCTTGGTGTCCTTGGTCGCCGACCGCGTCCAACTTCACTTTCACGCTCGGCCAAGTCAACAGACGCGGATTCGCCCAGCCGGATTCAATGTGCGAAATCAACAGTTCCAAGCCGTCCGCATCAGACGCCAGTCTCTCCGCCATTCGCAGTTGCTCGGGACCTGTCGCCAGCTTCATCGCCTGGCCCAGCAATTCAGATGCCTTGGCCGGATCACGCCGCACGATCACTGCAATCATCTGCTGCTTCAACGAATCGGTCGCGCCGGCAATCGAAAGTGCTTCGGCCAACGCGGACAGCCGGTTGTTGGGGTTCATGTTCACCAGAGCTTCGGCAATCGCCGCCCCGGTGGCGCGGTCGGTTTTCGAATCTTGCAGCAAGCGGGCCAGCGGGTCTCGCAGTTCGACCAAGCGGAATTTGCCAGCCAGCAGTGCGCCTCGGCGGCGGTCTTCGGCCTTGCGGCTAGGATTCAAACGCGGCTCGGAAAACCGGCCCACCGCCAGCCAGGCGTAGGCACCATTGGTGTCGCCGTCTTCCAACTCGACATACCCTTTTTTTCCGGCCCACTTCTCGGTGTCCCATTCGACTTCCCGTGCCGTGTCGTTGCGCGGCGGAGCCGTCTTAAACAACACTTCATGTGTTTCCGCGCTTCGCAGGCGGACCAAATTCTTGCCTTGCATCGGTTTGCCCGGCACGCCGTCGTGCCCCGCAATATAGAAACTGAAAGTGCCCACTAGCTCAAAGGGATCGGATCGATAGATGCCCGTCCATCGCTCGCCGCGAGGAAAGCTACTGTACAGCGGCGTTGCTTTCATTCCGTCGGCCGAATTGCGTTTACGAGAAATTGTCCACGGATTACCGCGATCGGGTGTGCCCGGGCACGCGGCATAAGTCCAGCCCAGCGGTCCGTCGGATTCGCTTCTATCCGATCCGATTCCGAGCAGCCGCGACGACAATTCCGTGGCCCAGCGTCGGATTGGATCGGGCGCGGATGTGCCCCGCTGTTCGATTCCCTGTTGAATCGATCCGAGCAGCTCTAACTGAAAATCCACGTCGGTCTTAAACCGTTGTTGAGCCATCTTCGACATGACGGCGGCTTTGTCGGGGGATGCGAATCGGGCCGCGAATTTAAGGTAGGCGGAGAGGCTCTCCCGGTCGTTGACGCCCAGCCGTTCAAGATTCTCGACAATGAAATCACCCGCCGAGGCGGTGTTCAGCGAAAGACAGATTCCCGCGATAAGATCAGCGTTTTCTTTCGCGATCGACGCGCCGAGTTGCTCGAACCAGTTTTCATTCCGCAAATGGTCCCGCAGCGCCATGCGAACCGTGTATTGCAGGTGGGCATCACCGCTAGGCGTACGACGGTACAAATCGATCAACGGTTGAACCAACCCATCGGATCGATGAGTGGATGCCGCCGCCGCCGCCGCGCGCCGTACAAGCGGATCTTCGTCTCGAAACCCCGTCGCCAGCCAGTCGGCGTGCCCGCTCGGAGGCTTAGTGGTCGCTTCCAGCAAACGAAACGCATGTAGCCGGGTGTCGGCGTCCTTGTGCTTCAACGCGGATTCCAAGTCGCTTGAATCAAGAGCATCCAATCGAAACAGCAGCCAAAGAAGGTGGTTGCGCTGTGCGGTCTTCGCGGTTGGCAGCTTCGACCGGATGCGAGGGATGGCTTGCTGGCCGAAGTTATCAACAACATGTTCGACCGCCAGCAACTCACGAGTCAAGTTGCCACAATCGAGTACTTCCAGCAATTCTTCGATCGACTTGTCCGCAAGACTCGTATTGGGATCGGCCTGCCGAGCGCGGCCCGGATCATCCCGCCGTTCGTCGGTCGGCTTATAGACAATTCTCCAGATCCGGCCGCGATGGCGGTCGCGACCGGGGTGATCGAGTTTCACTTCGTAATGGCCAATGATCCGGTTGTAGAAGTCGGCCACGTACAGTGCGCCGTCGGGGCCGATTTGCAAGTCGACCGGGCGAAACCAAGGGTCGCCGGAAATGAGAAAATCAGGTTCCTCGCGAGCCTTGACGGTGGAACCGGTGTAGTGCAGCGAGTCGCGGTTGATGCGTGAGGTAACCACATTGCCGCCGAACACACTACTCTGATACACCGTCGGGAAGGCGGCCGATTGTCCCAAGGCAATCCCGCCCACGCCGGTCGCTCCGTGCAAATGGTCCATGACTTGGGGAATGTAGCCCAACCCGTCATGCGGACGGCCAAAGCTGTCGTGATAGCCACCCCTCAGCAACAAGCTGATCGGTTTCGTGTGACAATCGGCGGTGAAGATGTCCCCTCGGCGGTCGAACGTCATGCCGAACGGGTTCACTTGTCCGTTAGTGAAAATTTCGACACGCGACCCGTCCAGCCGCATTCGAAACGTGTTGCCCGAGGGCATATGGATTTCGTGGCCATCGCTGCCAGCGACCGTGGAGCGATTGTTAAAGCCGTGGCAAGCGTACAGCCAGCCATCGAAGCCGCGCGTGAATCCGTTCAACATGCCGTGGGTATCGCGAGAAGTGTCGAAGGGGCCGTACAGCTTTTCTCGTTTGTCGGCCCGGCCGTCGCCATCGGTATCGCGCAGAAACCAAATGTTGGGAATGCTGAAGCAGATGACGCCGTCTTTGTAAGGATAGAGTCCGATCGGAATGTTCAGTTCGTCGGCGAAGGTCGTAATCCGATCAAAACTTCCGTCGCTGTTGGTGTCTTCAAAAATCTTGATGGTGTCGCGCGGCTTGCGGTCATCAGGGCAAGCGTAGGGATACTCCGCGGAACTGCTCACCCACAGCCGCCCTCGCGCGTCGAACGCCAAATTCATCGGCTTGGCGATATCCGGTTCGGATGCCACCAACTGAACTTCAAACCCGGGCGGCAAGACAAAGGTCTTTCGTTCTTGCTCCGCCTCAAGAGGCTCGGTCGCCCGAATGTGTGACCGAAACAGTTCAGTTCCCGCGGCGAACGAGTGGGAAGCCCGCGGTTGGTCTTTCGCTCCGGCGTTAAGCATGACGAACGTGCCCAGCTTGTTGCCGACAATAATTTCCGGCCGGTTGTCGCCGTTCACGTCCCCAACCGTCAACTGAGTGCCGACGCCCACACGACGATCGATCAAATGCGGCTCGAACTTGACCCCGCCGGCGGTCCGGACGGTGCGGAACCAATAGAGTACCGGTAATTGTTGAGCGCCCGGGTCACGGCCTCCATGAGCCCAATATCGCTTTCCGGTCACCAGGTCCTTGATTCCGTCGCCGTCGATATCGACCAGCGCCACGCCGTGCATCTGCGAAATGCCGAGGCCGTATTCGTTGTCGCTTGCGTTGGCCGTAAGAATCGGATGAGGGACAAACAAAACATCGTCGCCGCTCCCACGCCGCTCGAACCAAGTCAGCCCCCGGGCATGCGCGTTCTGCACCGACACGACATCGTTGTCGCCGTCGCCGTCGAAGTCATACACATACATCTGAGCCCCGCCCGATTGGGCGAACTTGAATTCGTGAAACCGAAACAACTCACCCCGCTTTGCCGTTTGTTGCCACCAGCCGTTGGTTTCCAGAAGGTCGGATCGGCCGTCGCCATCGACGTCTCCCACGCCCATGCCATGCGTGAACGCTCCGTATGCTCGATTCGAAGTGACCGGAGTGAACTTCCACGGCGCGTGCGGTTGTTTCCGGTTTGGTTCGGCATAGCCAAACGCGCCTTGAAAAACACAAACCAATTCGGCCTTTCCGTCACCCGTGAGATCGACGAATTCGGGGGATTCACCGCCGACGCTTTCAAACGCGCGATGAGCTTTCCAATCCGTTTCTTCTGGTGTCGCTTTTGGACCGGGATTCTCAAACCAAGTCGCTGCTTGGCCGGGCATGCCAACCGCTAGGATGTCGAGATGCCCGTCCGAGTTGAAGTCATCCGTGAAAGAAAAAAAATGTTTTGAATACCCGGCGATGGCGAGCGGCGCGGCGGGCGTATACTCGTGGCGCGCGACGAACCGCGGACCCGCATACCAGTAGGGACCAGAAACAATGTCCGCGTGGCCATCTCCGTCGAAGTCGGCAACCGCCGTCCCCTCGCTGTGAAATTCTTCGCTCAGCAGCAACCGTTGGAATCGTGATTCGGACTCGGCCGCCACCGCTAGCGTGCAGGCTGTCCAGCCAACGGCGACGATGACCAACAACTTCATGGTATTCAAAACGACGCTCCTTAGTCCCTTGCGCGTTCACGCTCTCATTGACGCTTTTCCCCCAGTCTTGTCAAATGAAGCCTAGCTTGCAACGGTTAAAGCGTGCTTCTTCCTCGTTGCAACTCCATGGCAAGAAGGATTCTCATGAAGAACCATCAAGCGGTGTTGCTGCCGGGCGACGGAATTGGACCGGAAGTAACCGAGGCGGTAGTCCGGATTCTAACCGCCGCTGGTGCCCCCATCGAGTGGGATCGGCAACTGGCCGGGATTTCCGCGCTCGAGGCGGGCGACGAAGTTCTTCCGGAACAGACGACCCGGCAGATCAAAAACACCGGCGTCGCGTTGAAGGGGCCCTGTACGACTCCCGTGGGTGAAGGATTCACATCGGTCAATGTGCAACTTCGCAAGAAATTGAATCTGTACGCCGCCGTTCGCCCCGTGCGAAGTTTCGATGGAGTCGAGACGCGCTTTACCGACGTCGACATGGTGATCATTCGCGAGAACACCGAAGGGCTGTACAGCGGCGTCGAAAATCGGCTCACCGACGACGTCGTGATGAGCATGAAGATCGCCACGCAAACGGCCTGCCAGCGGATCGCTCATTGGGCCTTTCGTTTTGCCACGCAGCGCCAGCGCAAGAAGCTGACCGTCTTTCACAAAGCCAACATTATGAAGATCACCGACGGCCTGTTCCTCAACTGCGCCCGCGAGGTGCATCGGCACGAGTATCCCAACATCGAATATGAAGAGCTGATCATCGACGCCGGTTGCATGAAGCTGGTGCAACATCCGGAACGCTTTGACGTGCTGCTGTTGGAAAACCTGTATGGCGACGTGGTGAGCGACTTGTGCGCCGGATTGGTGGGCGGATTGGGAGTCGTGCCGGGCGCGAACATCGGCGACGAGATGGCAGTCTTCGAGGCCGTCCACGGATCCGCGCCGGACATTGCAGGCCAGGGTATCGCCAATCCGCTGGCGCTGCTCATGTCGGCTGTGATGATGCTGAACTATCTGGCCGACACGCGCGACGACCAGCGCTGCCAGCAAGTCGCCGAAGCCATCAAGAAGGCGTACAACCGCTGTCTGGCCAAAGGCGAGAAGACGCGAGACCTGGGCGGCAAACTAGACACCAGCGGGTTCGCCGACGCAGTCATTTCGCGCCTTAAATGAGTCACTCCGTGGGCAACGGCGAGGCACATCAATCGGAGGGACCTCTCCGTTCCGGCAATTTTCTCTCCGATTCGAGCCGCACGCGAAGCACGTGCAATGCTTCCTTCAAGGCATCAAGCTGGTGGTCTAGTTCCATGACGTCGTCGTCGATGGTCTTGGCCATGCCCAGTGCGCGACGGTGAGCCATCTCTTCGCGTTCCCGCTCGGCTTCCGATTCGTCCATGCTGCTGATAATCACGCCGATGAACAGATTCAGCATGATCATCGTGCCGAACATAACAAAGGTCACGAAAAAGAGCGCGCCCACCAGCGGCGACCGAATGGTTTCGGGATGTGGTTCCAGACCCGTTGAATTGACGGCCTGGTAGGTTTCCAAACCGGGGTAGTTGTCGACGCCATACATGTTGATGTACATGATGTCGGTCCAGTCTTCCAGCGTGACCACGCGAAACAGCGACAGCATCGCCGTCGGCAGGTCTTGAAAATGCACGGGGTCATTGTCACGAAACAAAAACACTCCGACGACGGCGTAGATATAAAAGTTGAGCGCCAGAATGATCCCCACGTATCCCATCGAGGGGATGCTCTTGATCAGCGCGCCGACGATCACCTGCAGCTTGGGCAGCGCGGTCATGAGCCGCAGCGCGCGCATCACTCGGGCCAAACGCAGCACCGCGGCATACGAAGCATTCACCGGCAGAAAACAAACGACCACGATCGTGAAATCAAACAGATTCCACGGATCTTGAAAGTAGCGATAGAAATGCCGCCCGTGCTGGGCCATCTTCAATACCGCTTCCACGACAAAGATGTAAAGGATGATCTGATTGATCAGCCTCAGTGGTGCCGAGTATTTCGCGGTCAGTGAGGGATACGTTTCCATGCCCACCACGACGGCGGCGGCGACAATTACCCCCAAAATAGAGTACTGAAACGCGGCCGAGCCGACGATGGTTTTTAGCTTTTGAGTCCAGCGCACGGGTTCGGGCATCGACGCAAGCCTTTCCTTTCAACGACGTAGGATTGAGTGGGAATTAACTTCAGCAAATGCGACACAATAACGAGGCAGTGCCTCAAACCAATTCGAGCTATCGCTCGGGCTTGAAAACCCGTTCCCGTTGGTCGCTATAACTTGACTCAAGATTAGCGGGTTTTTGCCTATGACTAGAGTAATACGGATCGTTTGGCCCATGATGAACAGGAGTCAACGGAGTCAGCAGAGGGAAGAAACCTCTGTTTTCTCTGTCTCCTCGGTGGATTTATTCTTGGTTGGCACCAGGTAGAATGAGTCTCGAGACGCCCTCGGTCAATTTCAGAGCATGGAAATTGATGATGAGTCCCGGAGGAATATCCAGCAGCTTCATGTAGCTGAGCAATTGAGCTTGGTGAATGGGATGCACTTTTTCAACGGCCTTCACTTCCACAAACAAGCACGGGTCAATCAGTAAATCGAATCGGAGCGGTTCCTCACGGGAGAATTGCTCATAGCGAATGATAACACGGTCTTGATTTTGAACTTAATGACCTCGCAGTTGCAGTTCCATCGTTAGACATCATTCGTAAATCGACTCGAGCAAACTAGGTCCTTTATCCTTGTGAACTTCGATGGCGGCCCCAATGACGTCATGAGTCATTCCGGCGGCTTTTGAGAATAGCGGATGCACGACCGATCCTTTCAGCAACAGAGCAGACAGAGAGTTCATCTCCGTTATCTCGGTTACCTCCTGTTCCATCAATCCAAGCCCTTCACCGCGGCGAACTGTTGAAGCTGGAAGATCAACTCGACGCCGCTTTTGAACGGTCGAAGCTTTCGGAGTTTCGGGAAAAGCAGGCCATCAATGAATTCCTGGTCCGCTTGCGGCTTGAATGATCGTGTCACGCCGGAAAGAACTTCTTCAACGTTGCTTCACTTGGCCGGGTCGTAAGCCAAGAAACGACGACCAGGGCAACCGTAGAAGCCGCGAAGATGGTGACGACCGGCAACATGTGCGGAAGGACAACCCAATCCCAATCGATTCGGCTGAGTACCCGAGTCGACTCCAATGCGGAAACCCACGACTCGGGCAAGTGCAGATCCGATTCGGGAAACGCATACCGCTTGTTAGCCCCCCAATCCGCTCGCCAGAACAAAACGCCCCATGTGGCCACGGTCGCCAACACGCTGGCCATCGCTCCCCACTTGGTCAGCCGCCGCCAATAGATCGCCGCGAACACCAATGGAAACAATCCGGTGAACCCGCTGAACGACCACAAGCCGAGATCAAAAACCGCTCGTGGAAAGAGGCTCAACAGGAAGGTGACGACGACAACCGCAATGACGAACATTCTCGCCATCAGAACAATCTGTTTCTCGCTGAAGCGGCTTTGCCCGGCGTAGTGACAGACCATGTCTTCGGTAAAGATGGTGCCCATGCAGAGGAACTGGCTGTCGAGCGACGACATGATCGCCGCTAGAATGCCGGCCGTCAGCAAACCGGCCAACATCGGCCCGGCGTGCTTCTGGACGAGCGTCGCCAGCACTTCGTTTTCAGGCGTGCCTGGTTCGATGCCGCTGGCGGGCGAACTGGCCCACACTCCGACCAACACGCACGGCACCCATACGATCATGATGAACAAGGGATGCACGACGATCGGCAGCTTAAACGCGTTCGCGCTCTTCGCCGTCAACCAGTGTTGAAACACGTGCGGAAACATTCCCACCGATAACGGAATCAGCAAGAACGAAAACCAGATCGACGGCTGCAGCTTTCCTCGCCCTCGCGCTGCCTCGGAGACATTGCCAGACGCACGACGTAGGTTTTCAAAAAAATCATCGGAACCACCGATCGCATTGGCAATGACAATGAATGTAATCACTCCCAGCACCATAAAGACGGCGGTTTGAAACGCGTTGGCCCAAGCCGTTCCCCGCATACCTCCGAAGAAGACATAGAGCAGGACAACCAAACAAATAACTCCCGACGCCAAGGGGTTGGGAACTCCAAAGCCCGACGACTCGAACCAACCCCAATCCTCGAAAGCTCCGACCGTCACGCCATTCACCACCGCTCCGGCCGCGACCACGCCGAGCAACAAGTATTGAATGACCAAGATCACGAGGATCGGAAACAGCAGCAACCCAATCAGATCGCTATCGAGCCGATCGCGGAAAAATTGAATCTGGGTCGTATATCCATGCCGCCGCCCAAGCTTCCACAGCGGCACGCCGACCAGAAAAAAGCACAGCGAATGCACGATGCCGCTGGCCGAGGCCAGCAGTCCGTAAACGCCCGAACCCAACGTGTAAGCCCGTCCCGTCGAGCCGACCAGCGCGAAGGCCGTCATGGTCGTCCCGAACAGCGACATCAGCAGCAAGAACGGCCCGATCGAATGGCTGGCCAGCATGTAGTCCTTGGCGGTCCGCCGCAGCAATCGATTGGCGACCACGCCCAACGCCAGCAGCAGCAACAGATAACCAAAGATAATTCCCAGTTGAATCACCGGCCCGCATCTCCTTCCGACTTGCCGGCGGCTTCCTCATCCAGTCCGCTCGGCCAACAGAAAATAACGGCCAGCAGCCACAAGACCACCGCCGCCACCGAAATCCCCGCATGGTAGGCCAAAGGATAGGGAAGAAAGCCAAACACCAGCTCCGCCCGGTCCCACTGCCAGTAATCCTGGTGCAGAACAAGCAGGGCGAGAATCAGAATTGCGAGGCTAAGATTGCGACCAAACTTCATTGGGAAACCGAGGCGAAAGAAGTACGCGGATCGACACGGGAATGAATTCGCTGAGTTTAATCGACCGAAGAATCGACCGCCAGCGGCAGCATGCCGTGTGGGGCGACGCTCTGGTTGTCAATCAACCGCTTGATATTTTCCAAATTGTCAAAGATCAATCAGATGGGACAAAGCGGGGCACTCGCGCTGCTGTAACATACGGCCCCGTCGCATTTCCGCTGTTTTCTAGGCGTTTGTCGACAAACCTCGCCGAAAATGATTGCGAGGAAAAATCGAGTCGCCGACGCCTCAAGAAATGCCCGACGCGCTGACGCTTCGAATTTCGAATCGCAGCTTCTTGCAACGGGCTGCTTGGCCCCGGAGTGCCCAGCCCCATCCAATCTCCATTTTACTCAGTTCCGGCCATCGGTTCCACGTAAAGGCCGGACGGCGCGCGGCCAGGATTTCCGGCAACGTGAACCGACGGCATGCCGCGCGATCCCGAGCATCCGCCAGTCGACTTCATTGCCGTTAATAACGGCGAACGCTTGTGGTTGCAGTGGCCCGAGTTCGGGTCTGGCTGGGCCTTCTGACTCCGGCGTGAACGCGGGGGCTTATCAACTGGACACTTGAGATCTTTCCTCCTGTTGTGCTGACATGCCATGGAGAGTGCCACGTCGAAACGTGTGTGAGTTTTGTGCGTCGCAGTCGACCATTTGGCGAAGAAACTTTCTTCAGCCGCGAACGCGGCGACCGCATGTATCCGTGGGCCAACGGCCCACGGATCGCATGTCATGAACACACGAAGCCGCGTAAGTGGCGACAGCAGTTTCCGCGTTCGCTGGCACCCGCAAGCGAACAAGTAGAAGCGATTTTCGCGCGGCTCGCGTCCGACGAAATTGCCCTTGAACAATACCGAGACTTCTACCGAAACCGCGCCTTTCGCCAGACTCTGCTCTGCCATCACGACGTGGAAATCGATCGCCGCATTCAACCGGCCAATCTGAAAGACCTTTTCGTATCGACGGACGTTCGCTTTGAAAACGTACCACCAAGCCTCAACACCGGAGAAGAGGTCAGATTTGTCAACGAGGCGGGAGCACTAACGACTGGAGATCCGCTGCTCAAAGCGGCGCTCGCCGCACTCATTGAAGAGGAAGGCTTTCCTTTGCGGCTACGCGACCTGACGTCGCGAGTTCATGCCAAGCTGGGAAGGTCTCGCGTTCAAGATGCATCGCGCGTGCAGCAGGACGAAGAACACATCATGACCGCGCTGCTGGAGGCGTTTGGCCGTCGTTTCATTCAACTGCGAGCTTTCCCGCCGCGGTGGCGGCCTGATCCAGGTGAGAGGCCGCGGGTCAGCGCACTGGCCCGTTACCAGGCACGGTCCGGTTCCACCGTGACCAATCGACGCCATCAAGTTGTGGGGTTGGAGGATCTGGCACTGCGCCTAGTCCGCCTCGCGGACGGTTCGCGGACTAGCACCGAAATACTGGCGGAACTGATGCGCCAAACCCAAAATGGTGAACTGACGATCCGCATGGACGAACCAACCGGCGACAGCACGGACGCGGCAGAGTCAGCTCTCAAAGAACAGATGAACCTAACGCTGAAACATCTAGCAAGCCAAGCGCTGTTCTGTTGATCGAACGCAGTGTTGCCGAGTTAGTGGAGGGGTGGTGGGAATATTGCAGACAGGATCGCTAATTCACCCCAGCCGGAAGCTAGAAAAAAACATTCTGCCTTCCAGCATTCTGCCAAACTCTACATCTAGGCGAATGCCGACTCCAGCCTGTACGACGAGCAAAGTTCTTCCCGGTAAACGCATCTTCCCCACAAAGAAAAGCCCGCCGCACGCACCGATTGACGCAGTGCATACCGATTTCGCTTTCATCAATCAACTTGACGGACAGGTTTCCCCACGTTATCGAATCCAAGTTTTCCATCGACTGTCGGGTTCAAATCCCTCATTTGTCTTATTTTCCAACTCGGAATTCATTGCGGCATTCGCCAGGGCTGCACTATCAAAGATCTTTTCTTGGCAGTTGAGTTTGGAGCCACCCTTACCGGAATAGACTAAGAGCGTACTTGCCTTTCTTTCCATCCCGAAAACTGCGAGTTTATGTCGGAGCAGATCGTGTTTTAAGAGCAATACCTTAGTTTTCTGCATTGGAATGCGTATTTGAGGCACAGCAACGGTAGTACTCTTGATGTCGAAACTTCCGATGAACTTTAACAGCGCCAGGCGGCTAACCTTCACGTTTATGCGGCAAGCGAACTGTTGACGGTGACTATCAACCCGATCAAAGCCGAAATTTGGAATCACTAAGCCGCAATTTGACCGGAGAATCCTTTTTTGTCGCGCTGCGGCGACAATTTCTTGGATGACGCTCTCGCAGCTGGGAATTTCCTTTACGAGGCTTTCGACCTTGACTGCTTTCGGCTTGAACTTCTCCTCCATAAAGGAATCATCAAACGTAAGCGAATAGTCCGCGCAAAACTTCGACTTGGCAAGTTCCTTTGAACCAGGAAACATGAAACAGTGTTCACCACCACTCCGATATGAGTAGTATTCAGCGCGAGTTAGCTGCCTTTTGGACAACCAAACGGATATGACATTCTCGTGGTGCTGCATATCTGAGCTTACGCCTTGTGAACAACTGAAGGTTGAGGTTTTATTGAATCCTAGGTAGCTAAAGCGTCGAGCACGGACATTGCTCTGGACTTCCCACAACCGTTCACTGTGCCGTAGGGCATCGTCCGCAGAGCTAACCTCTACTGAAGCGGCGCTCTTGTTCCGCCAAGGCCTCTTGGCAGATCTTGTACCCCATTTTTCATCCAATCGTCCGCCCACAGCGCCAATTGTCGTTTGAAGGCTCCCCTAGGGTGTTTTAGGGTATGCATTCTCGCGTAGAAATCGTCAATTCGCTTTAACAGCGCATTGTGAGCCGTTGTTGAGTTTACTGCATCGCGCAGTTCAGACACGTGAGTCCAACCCTTAGTTAGGCCCCCGCGGGGGTGAAGATCGACCGTCAAAGTCGAAAGCCGCCGAATGTCCTTCGCCGTGAAGCCCATTTCTTTGAATACGTAGGCCCGGCTCACCATGAGCCATTCAT
This sequence comes from Planctomycetota bacterium, assembly GCA_029259935.1. The sequence continues at coordinate 1,732 of JAJDEH010000409.1, read as the reverse complement.
GCTTTCCGCCGTCTCGAAACTTGTCGCCTAGCGTGTCTCCAAGCTTTCGTTGAAGCCGTTTTGCGTGTGCATTCGATAGTGAGTCCCACCATTCGTCGAAGTCGTCCTTGTCAATTGGGAGCCCATGTTTGTTCCTCGCGTACGACTTCGCATTGTGAACCAGAATCCCGTCTCTACCGACGAAGTACACATGTTCGCCGTAGACTTCGAGATTGTGGACTGGCTCGGGACCCGGCCGTGGTAGTTTGTTGACAACGCGTTTGATGTCGCCTGCGAGGGTGAGAACGCGGTCTCCAATTTCAAGTGCACTCGCTTGGGTATATTCCTGCCTATCGACGCTCCAAACAGGGTGATTCCTCGTCGTGCCAATGGTCTCCCGGCCACCATCGACTCCAACCACCAAATCGATTACACCGCCACTCGTGTGGTGAAAGGTTGCGGTCACGACACTTCCCCCCCCGCCTTGGATGCCTTGAAGGGGTTCGATCTCTACAAGGATGGCATTACCGGTAAGCCCCAGTTCTGGGAGATCCATTTCCACGGACAATCGCACTAGTCGAAGCCCGTGGGATTCGATTTGTGCAAACCGGTTAGCCAAATACTGATACACTGGCCGTGGCGGTACCAATTCTTGCTGTATATTTCGCGTCGCAGTGTTCTCAATTGCTGCCACGGCGTTGTTCACGAGTTCCTCGTCGACAACGAAGCGAATCTGTGAGATCACCCAGTCTTCTGGCCGTAGAATCTGGATTGATAGTTCCGATCCATCCGGTTTGGGCATTAGCAACGACAGCTTCATCCACTGTGACCAATCCGGCTCCTCCCAACTCGCCCGTTCTGCAGCGCTAATCTCCGGATTCTTGGCAAGAACGCGATCACCGACTCGAATGTCCTCGATGTTACGCGTGGTCGAGATCGGCTTCTCGGAGCCCTTGAACGAAGCGTTTGCTACGCTGGCGTTGGCAGAGGCGACCGATGCGGTCGCTGACGATGAGGGGGCAAGAACACCCGACAGATAGACAAGATACGCGCCAAGCGTAACGCCGGTGACCAGCCAAACCCAGCTCAGCTTCTTTAAGAAATGTTCCGATTTGTGGCTTTGCGTGTTCATGGGATCTCGCCTCTGATTCGTTCGAGATGTTGAATATTTTATAGTAATGGGTTTACCAGCGGACGACGATGGGTCGAATCGACCAGCGCTCGTCCCATTTGGAAAGTTGCCAGTCCACGTCGAACTGTGATTGGCCGTTGGAATCAGTAAGCGCGGCTGCACGACTAGCTCGCGATTTTTCATCCTTGGGTCGCTGCCGCTGCATGACCGCCCAGCCCAATGCGCTAAAGGCAATCACGCCGAGCCCAGCCGCAAACAGATACCCGTTGCCCGCTTCCTTGGCTGTGTTCCCGTCGTTCAATGGGGCGGGTTGAATTCCGGCTGCCTCGGCAAATACCAGATCCTCAACCGTGAGGAATAAACGGGGACAGGTCCAGTTATTTGCAAGCGGAAGCGATTGCGGCAAGCTGGGTAGATGCCTAGGACAGCACGCATAGCGAGAGGGCAGACAAAGGTGGCAGACAACGGGACATTCTACTTTTTTGATTTCTTTCGGGGGCGGCCTCGGGGGCGGAGTGAGGATTCGAGGCCCAGGCGACGCGCGGTTTGCTTCTGCCAGCGCTCGCTTCCGTAGGGCGTCCCCCGGGCGATGCAGTCGCGGAGGGCTTTCAGTTCCGGCTC